>QIBC01000035.1 GCA_003225215.1 Acidobacteriota bacterium | reverse complement strand
ATGGCATCCACATCCATCTCTTCGAAAATGGTGCCTTTATATTCGATCTTCTTGCGCGCGACCGCCTCCAGCTGCTGCGCAAGCTCGGCCGTTACTTTTCTTCCATGCGTTTCAATCACCCCGATGACGACGTCTTCCCCCCGTCGATGCCGGCGAATGGCCTCGCTCAGCATGTTGTAAGTCTTTCCCACACCGGGTGCATAGCCAAGAATGAGCTTGAAGGTTCCCGCCCGCTTCTCGGGCGCGGTTTGTTCCAGCCACTCTTCGGGACTCTTGGGCATTTCGTTACATTCTGCGCGAGCAGTGCTGAATTGTCGAACTCGGCTACAATCGCGGCGTGAGTCCGGCGCTCAGGAAGACACTCAGATTCATTGCGGCGACAGCCATCGTTGCCGTGATAGTTGTCTTCTACACGCGCCTGGTGAAGCTCAATCCGACCACCGTAGCATTGACTTTCCTGCTTGCCGTTTTGATTGTTTCGGCGAACTGGGGACTCACCGTCGCGGTCTTCATGTCGTTTGTCGCGGCCGTTGCGTTTAACTTCTTTTTCCTGCCACCGGTGGGAACTCTGACGATTGCGGAGACCCAGAACTGGGTTGCATTGTTCGCATTTCTCTTCACTGCCGTTGTAGCGAGCAATCTATCTGAGCGAGTACGGCGTGAGGCTCAGGAAGCGGCCGAACGCCGGCGCGAAGTGGAGAGACTCTATTCCTTCAGCCAGCAACTGCTGGTGACAGAGAACGTAGTGGAATTGCTCAACGCAATCCCGCGTTATCTGGTGGGAACGTTCGGCGCAAGCGAGGCCGCGGTTTACCTGACTGAACGAGATCGCGTGTATCGCTCTGCCGCTGACGATGTTGGCATCAGCAAGGAGGCGCTAAAGATTGCGTCAGCACGCTCCGAACTTGTGCTGGGCCGCGATCGCGACATGTGCTTTGTCCCGATCCGCATGGGGATTCGCTCGCTCGGGACATTGGCATTAGGAGGAAGCACTGTCTCGCAGGAGACGCTTGAGGCTGTCGGCAGCCTGATCGCCGTTGCTATTGAGCGAGCAGCGGCAATCGAGAAGGTCACGCGGACCGAGGCTGCTCGCGAGAGCGAGCGATTGCGATCTGCGCTACTTGACTCGGTCACACATGAATTCCGGACTCCTCTCACATCGATTAAGGCTTCTGTGAGCAGCCTGCTTACACAGTCTCAGCTCGCCTCCGACGAACGGCAGGAATTGCTTACGGTGATTGATGAAGAGAGTGACCGCCTGAATCGCCTGGTTGGCGAAGCAGTTGAGATGGCACAGTTGGACGCGAACGAAGTAAAGCTGGAATTGCATCTTCATCCGATTCGCGAGGTGATCGATGAGGCTATCGAGGAATCAAAGCAGGTTCTCGAGGGCCATCCCGTCGAACTTCGGATTCCCGAGCAACTCCCTCAAGCGGTGATGGATGCTACGTGGATTAGCAAAGTTTTACGTCATCTTCTGGAAAATGCGGTGAAGTATTCACAGCCGGGTTCGCCCATCTTTGTAAGCTCGGAAGTGAAAGGCGATCGCCTGGTCACCAACGTTGCCGATCGCGGAAGCGGTATCGACGATCTGGAGCGATCCCTGATCTTCGACAAATTCTATCGAGGGCAAAGCCAGCGTTATCGAGTTCAGGGTACCGGAATGGGACTCGCTATCGTAAAGGCTATCGTGGAAGCCCACGGGGGACGCATCAGCGTAACGAGTCAGCTAGGTCATGGATCGGTTTTCTCCTTTAGTCTGCCCATTGGCAATGAGCGGCTCGCCTCGGCATTCTTGGCCTGAGTTGGCGGAGTTGCTCGGATTCAATGGCATGCATCTCACTCCTTGTGCCTGACCTCGAATCCAAGCTTGTGGAGAACGCTGCCGATCAGCCAATGCGCGCGGCCATCGAAGAGCATCGGGCAGAATCTTTACTCGGCTATTTGAGAGCTGTTTTCGAGATTCGCGACAGCTTGCCATTTCGCGAGCGACGACCTCTGGAGTTGTGGTTTCGCGGCGCCGACCGCGAACACGATCCCATTCCGAGTCTCTTTCGTTACGAATACGCCAACGAATCGGAGATAAGACGCGAGTTTCGCCGCCGCGGCATCCAGATGGTTGCAGAACGCGAGCCGCAGGATGAGTGGGAATGGTACTTCCTCATGCGTCATCACAACGCCCCCACCCGGCTGCTGGATTGGACCGACAGCGCTCTTATCGCTTTGTACTTCGCTCTTCGCTCTCCTTTGCCGGAAGCTACGCCGCCGGCGGTATGGGTATTGAACCCGGCTAAGCTCAACGAAGTCGTGTGCAACACCGATTCCATAGTGCTCAGCAACGAGCCTCAGGCCGCAGGATATCTCCCCCAGCCTGGTCGCGAAGAACTGCGTCCGGAACTTCCGATTGCCGTCGATCCAATTCATGTTTCACGGCGGTTAGCCGTCCAGAGAAGTCGATTCACAATTCATGGATGCGATCGCAATGGACTAATTACGATTGCTGCGCGGCATGCAGGCATTCTGTTCCGCATCGGCATAGAGAGCAACTCTGCCTCCACGATACTCAACGACCTGCGCACCTGCGGGGTTTCCGAGACAACGATATTTCCTGACCTCGAAGGCCTCTCGCGAGAGCTGTTGCAGGAATGCGGCGCTCAGATCTGAGTCGCGGCTACGGGATGTAATTGTTCCACAGGCGCGTCCGTTCAGTGTTCGCCTTGAGCAGAGCCACAGTCGAGGGTGGATATGCCACCGGGTCGGCCTAACAAATTTCGATGTTTTGACCTCTCCGTTATATATTCAGCTTCCGGTAATTCTCAATCCGAGGTAGGTAATGTCCCGAAGCGTCCGCTGCGGCCTGATTCAGGCCCACAATCCTCTTGGCCCCGATCACGGCATGGCCAGGATCAAGAAGGCCATGATCGACAAGCACCTCAAGCTGATCGAGCAGGCCGCGAGGCAGAAAGTGCAGATCCTGTGCCTGCAGGAACTTTTTTACGGTCCTTACTTCTGTGCGGAACAAAACCAGAAGTGGTACGAGATGACGGAGCGCGTCCCCGATGGCCCGACGACGAAACTCATGCAGAAGCTGGCCGCCAAGCACAAAATGGTGATAGTGGTCCCGGTGTATGAAGAGGAGATGACGGGTTTGTACTTCAATACTGCGGCCGTCATCGACTCCGATGGAACGTACTTGGGAAAGTATAGGAAGCACCATATTCCCCAAGTAGCTCCCGGTTTCTGGGAGAAGTTTTATTTCACCCCCGGCGACACTGGCTATCCCGTTTTTCAGACACGCTATGCTCAAGTCGGTGTTTATATCTGCTATGACAGGCACTTTCCCGAGGGCGCGCGCATTCTCGGACTGAACGGAGCCGAGATCGTATTTAATCCTTCAGCAACTGTTGCGGGCCTCTCCGAACATTTATGGGAACTCGAACAGCCTGCGCACGCTGTCGCCAACGGCTATTTCGTCGGTGCAATAAATCGTGTCGGAGTCGAAAAGCCCTGGGCTATCGGCGAGTTTTATGGCAAGAGCTACTTCTGCAATCCACGCGGCAAGATCGTGGCGCAGGCCAGCCGCGACAAAGACGAGGTGGTCGTGGCCGATCTTGATTTGGACATGATCTCGGAAGTTCGTAAAACTTGGCAGTTCTTCCGCGATCGTCGCCCAGATTCGTATGAACCGCTGGTGTCGCAAGCAGGTAAGGTTGCCAAGGTGGCGTCGTAGAGACGCAGCATGCTGCGTCTCTACCATGCAGACGGGTGAGCACGTTCGCCGGAAGAGTTGCGTCGCTTGCTTTTGCTAAATTGTTTATCGCTGAGGTTCACATGACTAAAGAAGAAATCATTCGCAAACATAAGCAATATCTTTTCCCATCGATCACAACGTACTTCTCTGAGCCGCTCGTCACAGATCACGCCAGCATGCAGTATCTCTGGGATGCCGATGGCAACAAGTATCTCGACTTCTTCGGCGGCATCGTGACCATCTCGGTTGGTCATACCAACCCGCGGGTTACCTCGAAGGTGAAAGCGCAGATCGACAAGCTGCAGCACGCTTCGACTCTCTTCCCCAACGAAGCCATCGTCGCACTTGCCGAGAAAATCGCTCAGATCACTCCGGGAGAGATCTCCCAGAGCTTCTTCTCGAACAGCGGCACTGAGGCAAACGAGACTGCTGTCCAAATAGCGCGCATGTACACCGGCAACTTCGAAGTGGTCGCGCTGCGTCATGGCTATAGCGGACGCTCGCAGCTCGCGCAATCACTTACCGGTCATGGAACGTGGCGCAAGTCATTGCCAGTTGGTACGTCCGGCATCGTGCACGCTTTGAATCCTTACTGCTATCGCTGTCCATTCGGCATGAAACCGACGGATTGTGGCATCGAGTGCGCTAAGGATGTGGAAGCGGTAATCCAGACCACTACGTCAGGACAGATCGCTGCATTCATTGCCGAGCCGATTCAAGGTGTGGGCGGCTTCATCACTCCGCCGAAGGAGTATTTCAAGATCGTCTTCAACATCGTTAAGCAGTATGGCGGCTTGTTCATCTCCGACGAAGTCCAGACCGGATGGGGACGCACCGGCAAAAAGTGGTTCGGCATCGAGCAGTGGGAGGTATATCCCGACATCATTACTTCCGCAAAAGGCATGGCCAACGGCCTGCCAGTCGGACTTACCGCCACGAGGCCGGAGATAGCGGGGAGCTTCAAAGGGCTACAGATCTCGACCTTCGGTGGCAATCCTGTAACGAGCGTTGCGGCCAAGGCCACCATCGACCTTATCGAAGAAGACAGTTTGATGGACAACGCAGAAGTGGTCGGCAACTACTTCCGGCAGGGACTCCAGAGCCTGCAGGACAAACACGATCTGATTGGCGATGTTCGAGGCATGGGCTTGATGCAAGCGCTCGAGTTCGTGAAAGATCGCAAGACCAAAGAAGTTGCTCCGCAGGAGACTACGCAGTTCATGGAAGAGTGTCGCAGTCGGGGCCTTCTGATCGGCAAGGGTGGACTCTATGGGAACGTGATTCGCATGTCGCCTCCACTGAACATCGCCAAGAGCGATGTTGATGAAGCGATTCATATCATGGACGAAGCCCTTAGCGCGGTTCGCCAGCCCGCGATCGCGGCAGCAAGGTAAAACCGAACCGATTCCATGAGCACAGTCGCCCGCGAGATCAAAATCAACAGCCGCATCGAAGCGAGTCCTCTTTACAATCACGACCTCGCACCGGTCGACGCGGCACATCGGACCTGGAGTACGTACAACTACGCTGCACTGTGGGTCTCGATGTCCGTCAACATCCTGACCTACATGCTTGCCGCAAGCCTTATCCAAGGCGGCATGGATTGGAAACAGGCTGTTTTGACGGTGTTTATAGGAAACACCATCGTGCTGGCCCCGATGCTGCTGAACTCGCATCCAGGAGCCAAATATGGCATTCCTTTTCCGGTACTGGCGCGCGCATCGTTCGGGCTTCTCGGCGCAAATGTTGCGGCAGTGCTTCGCGCTCTGGTCGCGTGCGGATGGTTTGGGATTCAAAGCTGGATCGGCGGCGAAGCTATCAACACACTCTTAGCGACTCTCTGGCCGTCATGGGCTAACAATCCTCGCGGAGTCGCGATCTGCTTCGTCATCTTCTGGGGTATTAACCTGATCGTCGTGCTCAAGGGAATTGAGTACATCCGATTCCTGCAAGGTGTAAGCGCCCCGATCCTGCTCGGCGTCGGACTGTTGCTGCTCGGATGGGCCTATAAGTCGGCAGGTGGATTCGGTCCCATGCTCTCGGCGCCATCAAAATTTCAGAGCACTTCGGATTTCCTCAAGTTCCTGATTCCAGCTTTGAACGGCACAATCGGATTCTGGTCTACGGTCTCGTTGAACATTCCCGACTTCACACGCTTTGCACGCGATCAGCGCGGACAGCTCATTGGCCAGGCGATTGCGCTGCCTACGACCATGACGTTGTATTCGTTCATCGGCGTCGCGGTTACGTCCGCAACGGTTGTGATTTATGGATCGGCGATCTGGGATCCAGTTCAATTGCTGAGCCGTTTCCATTCGCCTGTCGCGGTTGTGATCTCGCTCTTGGCGATTTTGCTGGCAACGCTCAACGTCAACATCGGGGCCAACGTAGTGTCTCCCGCAAATGATTTCTCCAATCTCTGGCCAAAGCGCATTTCCTTCAAACTCGGCGGCATGATTACCTGCTTCATGGGCGTGGCCATGATGCCATGGAAGCTTCTCGCCAATCATCGGACGTTTATCTTTGGATGGCTCGGAGGCTACGCTGCTGTACTTGGTCCCGTTGCGGGAATCATGATTTGCGACTACTTCATTATTCGTCGCAAAGAACTGCTGGTTGACGATCTCTATCTGCGCGGCTCCAGATATGAGTATGCCGCCGGGTTTAATTGGCGAGCCATTGCGGCTCTGGTCGTGGGGAGCGGTGTGGCTCTGATCGGCTTGGTCGTTTCGCCAGTGCGCTTCCTGTATGACTACTCCTGGTTTGTCGGATTCATAGTCGCGTTTACCGCATATTTTATGCTCATGCCAAAGACCGGTTTGGCCGCATCTGCTGCGCGTTGAAGCGGTCGAATCGACGAGGGACGAGGAAAGAGAAACGTCGCTCAGTTCCGTCAGTCTGCGGCCGTTCCCTTCGCTAACAGATCTCCCATGGTGCATTGAGGGTTCCTGCCCCGAGCTTCCTGCAGTTGCCGCCAGCTCATCGTTGCTCTGCCATTGTCAAGCTGCTCCATGGTGATGCAGCCGGGTACTGGACATACCAGCGCGCACAAGTTACATCCGACACATTCGTCCTCCAGTATGCGGGGCACATGTTTGGCAATCTCTCCATCGCGCAGATCTCCTCGCGGTCGCTCGGCGGCGGCGATGCACTGGTGCGCGCCATCTTCACACGCGATGTAGCAAAGATTGCAGCCGATACATAATTGCGGATCGATGCGGGCGACGATCTTGTAGTTCAAATCGAGATCGCCCCAATCGCGGATGCGATTGACCGATTTGCCTACCAAGTCCATCACCGAGTTGAACCCTTTGTCCTCCAGATACTGCGAGAGACCGTCGATCATGTCTTCGACGATGCGGAAGCCATAGTGCATTGCAGCGGTGCAGACCTGAACTGAAGTTGCTCCCAATAATATGAACTCGGTTGCATCCTGCCAGTTAGCAATTCCGCCAATTCCTGAAATAGGAACTCCTACGGTTGGATGCTTCGCGACCGACGAAACCATATGTAGAGCTATGGGCTTTACCGATGGTCCGCAATAGCCGCCATGACTCCCGTAGCCACCGACGTTTGGGCGCGGAGCATAAGTGTCGAGATCGACTCCAACCAGGCTGTTAAAGGTGTTGACCAGCGAAACCGCACCAGCGCCCCCTTGTTTAGCGGCGCTAGCCATGTGAGCGACGTCGGTCACGTTGGGCGTGAGCTTCACGATCACGGGGATGGTCGCGACCTCTTTCACCCAGGTCGTGATCATCGTTGTGTACTCGGGTACTTGCCCGACCGCAGCGCCCATGCCGCGCTCAGACATGCCGTGCGGGCATCCGAAGTTAAGCTCCAACAGATCGGACCCGGAATCCTGCGCGCGGCGCACGATGTCGTGCCATGTCTCACGCTTGGATTCAACCATTAGCGACGCAACGACTGTGTTCTTGGGAAAGCGCTTCTTTACTTCAGAAATCTCGCGAAAGTTGGTTTCGATTGGGCGATCGCTGATCAGCTCGATGTTGTTGAGGCCGATCATGCGCTCGTGTTTGTAATCGATCGAGCCGTAGCGAGAGGCAGTGTTAATGATCGGATCGCCGATTGTCTTCCACACAGCCCCACCCCAGCCGGCATCGAAGGCCTTCATCACCTGGTAAGCCGTATTGGTCGGAGGTCCTGAGGCCAGCCAGAAAGGATTCGGCGAGCGCACCCCACAGAAGTTAATGCTTAAATCAGGCATGCGCTACTCCTCTCTGCTGCGCCGCGAGCGCCGCGTGAATACCTCGCGCAGCACGCTTCCCATGCGCAACAGCATCGACGACTTCGCCTCCACCGTTCACGCAATCTCCGCCGGCGAAATATTTGGGATTCGCTGTCTGCATCGTTTCGGCATTCACTACAACCTTGCCGCCATCCAACTTGAGATTGGGAATGTCTTGAAGGAAAGCAAGCTTCTTCTGTCCGAGGGCCCTTACCACCATATCGACCTCGAGCGTAAATTCACTTCCCGGTATGGGACGGAAGGAGCGCCTGCTTGATGAGTCGGGCGGACCCAGCTCGGTCTTTACGCACACCAGGCCTTGCGCTCGGCCACGCGCATCGGGGACAACGCGCACTGGAGCGGCCTGCCAGACGAATGTCACCCCGTCCACTTTTGCCAACTCATATTCATAGTCAAATGCCGACATCTCCTCGCGACTGCGGCGATAGATCATGTACACGACTTCCGCGCCGAGCCTACGCGCAGCAGTAGCCACGTCGATTGCCGTGTTGCCGCCGCCAATCACCGCTACTTGAGTGCCGATCTGCACATGATCGAATCCGTTGGTTTTCGTCTTCTCGATGAACGAAAGCGCATCCGCGCAACGACGGATGTTGTCCGCCTCAATATTCAAGTCGTCAGTCTCGCCAAGCCCGACGCCGAGAAAGATCGCGTCGTATTCACGTTCGAGTTGTTCGAGCGATACGTCGCGTCCAATGGTGACTCCGTTGCGGATATCTACGCCGAGGGCGCGGATCATTTCCGTCTCGCGCACAGAGTCCTCAGCGCGCATCTTGTAGGCAGCGATGCCATACGTATTCAGTCCTCCGGGATGGGGCTTGGAATCGAAAATCACCGCCGCGCATCCAAGGCGCCGCAGCTCTGCCGCACAAGCCAGGCTCGCAGGACCGGCCCCTATCATCGCTACTCGTTGTCCGTTCTCTTTCCCAGCCTTCAGCACGTTGATTCCGCGATTGAGCACGTGATCCACTGCGTGTCGTTGCAGCCGTCCGATCTCCACCGGCTTCTTGCCTTCGGCGTTCAGAACACACGCTCCTTCGCATAGAACCGAGGTCGGACACACTCGACCGCAACTGTGTCCAAGCACATTGGCGGAGAGAATGGTTCGCGCGGAGCCTACGAGATTCTGCGTCAAGATCTGCCGAATGAACTGCGGAATGTTGATCTCAGTTGGGCAGGCCTTGATGCAGGGCGCGTCGTAGCAGAACAGGCAACGCGACGCCGCTTCCAGAGCGAGCGACGGCGTGAGCGGTGGATTGATGTCTGCGAAGTTTTCTTCGAGTTGCTCCGGAGTTAGCTTGGGGCCCGTGTGCATGGATCACCTGATCCTCTCTCAATGATAGGCTGGAAATTTCGCGAGCATAGCATAAAATCAGCGATTCTATGCTAGGGCTGTTGGCTGCTGGCGCCTGGCTGCTAGCAGGAGCAAGATCAAGACCAATGCTCACGCGGATGAACGCGGATTTTACGGATTCACGCAGATTGTTCACGAAGTAATCGTGACCTCCGCCTTCTCCTTCGTGACCTTCGTGTTCGCTCTTGGTCTTGCTGTTGCTTTGGCTGGCCCCTGGCGGCCGGAAGCTGGTAGCTTGGAGTCCAAATGTCCGTCGATGCACTGATCAAGAACGGAACTGTAGTCACCGCGACCGACACATACGCCGCCGATGTGGCCATCGTCGATGGCAAGATCCACTCCATTGGCACGAATCTGCCTCAGGAGAATGCCACGCGCGTCTTCAACGCTGCCGGCAAGTACGTGATGCCCGGAGGCATCGACGTGCACACGCATCTCGATATGCCTTTCGGCGGCACGACCAGCGCCGACGACTTCGAGACCGGCACGCGTGCGGCCGCGTTCGGTGGAACCACAACGCTCATCGACTTCGCTATCCAATACAAGGGACAAACACTGCGCACCGCCTTCGACGCCTGGATGCAGAAGGCCGCGCCCAAAGCCGTCGCTGACTACGCCTTCCACTGCATCATCACCGATTTACCAGACGCGCGCCTCGACGAGATGTCGCAACTCATCCGCGACGGCGTCACCAGTTTCAAGCTCTTCATGGCATACCCGGGCGTCTTCATGCTCGACGACGCCAGCATCTTCCGCGCGATGCGCGCCGCGTCGAAGAGCGGAGCCATGATTTGCATGCACGCCGAAAACGGTGGCGCCATCGACGTGATCGTTAAGCAGGCACTCGCTGAAGGGAAGACTGCGCCGAAGTATCACGCGCTCACGCGTCCAACTACAGCGGAGGCTGAAGCGACGGCGCGAGCGATTGCTCTCGCCGAAATGGCTGGTGCTCCGGTGTACATCGTTCACCTCAGCTGCAATGACGCGCTGGAGAAGGTCCGCGAAGCCCGCGATCGTGGACTGCCTGTCTATGCCGAGACCTGTCCGCAATATCTGTATCTCTCACTCGATGACATGGACGCGCCCGGCTTCGAAGGTGCTAAGTATGTTTTCACTCCTCCTCTGCGCGAAAAGTGGCACCAGGAAAAACTCTGGAACGGACTCAGGAACGATCACCTGCAAGTCGTCTCCACCGATCATTGTCCCTTCTGCTTCAAGGAGCAGAAGGAGCTTGGCAAAGACGACTTCACTAAGATTCCCAACGGCGGGCCCGGCATCGAGCACCGCATGAGTCTTGTCTATTCCGGTGGAGTAGGGAAGAAGCGCTTCAGCGTGAATCGTTTCGTCGAACTCGTCTCAACCACGCCGGCGAAGATCTTCGGACTCTATCCGCGCAAAGGCACGATCGCAGTCGGCAGCGACGCCGACCTTGTGATCTTCGATCCAAGTCGGGAACATACGATTAGCGCCAAGACCCACCACATGCGCGTGGATTATTCGATGTTCGAAGGCATCAAGGTAAAGGGCATGCCCGATGTAGTAATGTCCCGCGGACGCGTGCTGGTCGAGAACGACAAATTCCACGGCAAACCCGGCAGCGGCAATTTCCTGAAGCGCGCAACGTACGCGGGCGTGTGAAGCAGTAAAGCAAAAGCTCACGCAGATGAACGCGGATTTTCGGATTCACGCATATCTTGTCTTCGTGACCTCCGCCGTTTTCCCTCGTGACCTTCGTGTTCGCTCCTGCCGTTGCCGTTCATCCACCTGCTACCGCAGCCGATACTGACTTTACCAGCGACACGTAACCACACGCGTCTCGGTATAGAACTTCACGCCGTCTTTGCCCAGGGCGTGCAGGTCGCCGAAGAATGAGCCTTTCCATCCGGTAAATGGGAAGATCGCCACTGGCGCAGGCACGCCGACATTGATCCCGACCATTCCCGTCTGTACCTTCGCGCTGAACTCGCGAGCTGTGTGCCCCGATTTGGTAAAGATCGAGGACGCATTTCCGTACTCCGACGCGTTTACAACGTCTACGGCTTCTTGAAGATCGCGAGCCCGCACAACGGAGAGCACCGGACCAAAGATTTCTTCGCGTGCAATCCGCATCGAAGGCTTCACGTTGTCGAAGATCGTCGGACCAACGAAGTATCCGTCGTTGTCGCAGCATGGATCCTTGCGTCCATCCCGAGCCAGCTTCGCCCCTTCCTGCTCGCCCACGTCGATATAGTTCAGAATGCGCTTCTTAGCTTCGCTGTTGATGATCGGTCCCATAACGCTACTGCGGTCCGCGCCGTCGCCAACCTTCATCTCGTCGGCAGCCTTTTTCAGCGCCGCCAGCAGGGGATCAGCCGCCTCTCCCACCGCGACTACTACGCTGGTCGCAACGCAGCGCTCACCCGCGCATCCGAACGACGACGACATAATCGTGGTTGCCGAGTGCTTCATGTCAGCGTCAGGCATCACAACTGAGTGGTTCTTGGCGCCGCCCAGAGCCTGTGCGCGCTTGCCATTAGCGGCTGCAGTTGCATAGATGTACCGCGCCACGCCACTCGATCCTACAAACGAAACCGCCTTCACCCGCGGATCGGTCAATAGCTGATCGACCACCGGCTTGGTTCCATGCACCAGGTTCATCACTCCAGCCGGAAGTCCAGCTTCATACACCAACTCCAACAGACGCACCGATGATCGCGGCACGCGTTCCGAGGGCTTCAGCACGAAGGTATTGCCACACGCAATGGCCACCGGGAACATCCACAGCGGCACCATTAAGGGAAAGTTGAACGGCGTAATCCCAACGCACACGCCCAGCGGAAGCCGCGTCGACCAGCCATCCACGTCCGCGCCCACATGCTCGACGGTCTCACCCATCATCAGGCTGGAAACGCCGCAGGCGAACTCCACGCACTCCAGCCCGCGCTGGAACGATCCGCGAGCCTCCTCGCGTACCTTGCCGTTTTCCTCCGTTACCAGCGCAATCAGCTCATCGGCATGCTTTTCCATTAACTGATGGAAGTGGAAGAGCACGCGGCAACGGTTCAACACCGGCGTAGTGCTCCACGCCGGGAACGCCGCCTGCGCAGAAGCGATCGCCGCCGCGACTTCGTCATGCGTACAAATCGGGATCTCAGCCACCGGCTCGCCGGTAGCTGGATTGTGCTGGATCAGAACGTCGCCCCGCGACATTCGTGCACGTCCATCAATGTAGATCGGACAAGGCTTGAGCTGCGTAGCAATTGCGCTAATGGACATAAATGAGACCTCGTGGAATTCGTTGAGCTAACAATGGTAGGACGGATAGCGGCCCGAAGCAAACGGGCTAGGGCAGCGAGAACAAGGGCAGGGAACAGGGGACGTCGTTTTTTTTCTTCGTGCCTTGTGTTCGCTCCGGTTTGTTTCTTTCTCAAGACGTCACTGTACGCATCGAACGTAAGGCGATTACGCCGAGTCCGACGACCGCGGCGATAATAGCCATCCACAACACTACCGGATGCAGCTCGGACCATGGTCGGTCATTAGGACGTTCTGCGTATCCCACATTGACAGTGTCAGGTCCTAGTGTCGCTGCTACTGTGTTCTTGCTCTGCTGGAAAAGCTTGGCATAGTCATAAACAGGTGAATTTAGCTTTTCATCTCCATAGTAAAGCGTTAGCTCAGCCGGTCGCGTAGATTCAAAATAGACGCGGCGCTCTAACTGTTGCAGACGCGCTCCGCCGAAATTGAGGGGACGATCGTCTCCGTTGTGGATTAGTACTCTGATCGCCGGATGCCCAATTGCAGAAAAACTGACAGCGTATTGTTCGGAGTCGATCTTGCGCCCGCCGCGCACCATTTGTACTCGTTCAATGTCGCCTGAGCCTATCCAATTGTCTTTTTCGTCCCGAATCTCTACATCACGATGAAAGTTCGTGTTGGGTGGGCCATCAAGGCTGAAGTCGATGCGCTCAATCGGAACCTTATCCGAGATGGTGAAAGTGAAAACGGTGTCTTTGCCCGACTGCGCTTGCGTCGAACCTCCACTCACATCGCGCCATATTGCGGGGTGCTCCTCTGCCATCTCTGAGGCCGCGCCCTGAACATCGGATGGCGCAACCGGACCATCGATCGTGACACGCACGTACTTGTAGGTAGCGCGCGGCAGCCGCAGCATCGAGTTCGAACCGAGACTCTCGCGCGAGAGATCGTAGAGGATTGTGCTTCCCAAAGTGGCCCATGCTGGAGTATGGGGATCATCCGCGCCCTCCAATTTCGCGTGCGCGACGAAGTTTCGCGTTGCCAGCTTCAGTTGCACATGGTCGTAGTCGGTTAGGCCGGACATGTCGATCAGGAACTGCGTCTTTCCTCCAACGCTCGTTTGTTGCAGAACGGGAAGTTCCGTGCGCTGCTCCTCCGAACTGCCGTGCTGGACCACGATCGCGTAAGGAACTTCCGCATCGCCGGCAGCGAGCCGAAGGTCGCCAAGATCGCGTCGTGCATGATTCCAGATGAGTTCATCTACGTCGACGTAGTTTTGTCCCACAGCCGAAACCTGCACGGGTCGCTGGTACTTCGAATGAGAGGCGGAAGGGATCAGCACAAGAAGGGAAGCGAGGGTTGCGAAAAGCATCTTCATGTAGACGGCACTTCGGTCGATTTCGCTTGTGAGTGCGCAGCGAGCTTTAGCCAGTCGCGATGATAAACGTACGAAATTCCCATCAACACCCCGCCCAATGCGATGAAGCTCAGGATGCGGTAGCCCTGCTGCAGCTCCTCCACGTCATAGACGAAGACCTTGCCGATGGTGAGGGCGATCAGTACGAGCGCCTGCCAGCGAACGAACGCCGAGCGTTTCCCGAAGCCAAACATCATCAGTCCCGCCCCATAGGCTAGCCAGATAAGCGAGTAGCTAAAGTTGCGAGCTAGATCGATCTGGTGAAATGCCGCGGCCGCGCGATCGTGCATCTGATACAGTCCTGCAATCTGCCGCCGAAAATAATCGGACGCCTCCAGAGTGAGCGCGGCCAGCGCCAACACATTCAGAAGAATACCGGCAACACGAACTGCAGGCCGCTCACGCTCGCTGGCGAAGCGGCTGGCGGCAACAACAATGCCGCCGAGAATCGCAATGGCTACGAGATACGTGGCAAAGCGGGCGTTGAAAATCAGCGTCTCGACGCGGAAGTTATCCCAGATCAGCAGACGAATGATTCCTAAAGACAAGGTGACCGCTGCAAAGTAGCGCAGGAAGTTCGTTTTCGTCCGCACCGAGATGTACAGCAGCACGGCAGACTCGACCAGCCATCCCAGCGTGATCCAGTGCGAGTTCAACTTCAGCGGAATGGCGATAGTTATGAACGCCACGGCGATCGCCACATGCAGAAGATTAATCGTCTTCACTACTTCCGGCTCGCCATCGAGCCGGCGCTTGAACTGGCTGCTCAGGAAGAGATACGCCGCCGCCAATGCCAGCGCGAACCAAGTGAGAGTTTCGTTCTCGTACATCGCCTTGAGGGCGAAGAAGACGGCCGTTGCATTTGCCAACGGAAGTAGCGTCAAGGTGACGGAAACACCAACCCGCCGTCGGGATTGAGTGAGAGGCGTCAGCAACGGAATCACCGCAAAGATCACGGCAAATATCAGGGTAAACACCGTAGTAAGAGCGCGCTGATCCTTCGTGTAATAGCTGCCAAACCACCCGATGTAGAGAATCATCGTGCCGGTGAAGCTGCCCACGAGCAACCGGCGCCACGGCTTGACTCGCACCATAGCAAGCATTGCCAGGTCCAACAGGCACACATACGAGAAGAGAACGATCTCGTGGTTTTGTCCAGTGGAAAGCAGCAGAGGAGTGCTGAACCCGCCAATCATGGCGAAGGCGGCGAGAATCTCCGCATCCTGAGTGAGCGCCAGCGTTATGGTTGAGGCGGTCACCAGGATCATCGCTACAAATGCCACCTCCGAAGGCACCAGGTGATACACCTGGAATGCTCCCCAAAGCGAGAGATACAGCGTGCCGATGCCAACGGCCTTCAGCGAATAGGAAAATGGCGTGTGCCCTCGAGCGCGGAAGCGTTCGCTCCAGAAAATAAGCGCGATGCCGGCCAGCAGACCCAATGCAATTCTGCCGGTTGGACCAATCCAGCCGCTGTCGAAGGCGTACTTGATGAAGTAGGAGACTCCAATCAGGATGGCAACAATCCCGATCCGGTTCAGCCACAGCTTCCCAATCTTGCCCTCGAGTTCTTCCTCCTCTCCTCTAGCCGTCGCGAATGACTTAGATGTTGTGGTCGGGAAAGTTGGGACTTTCTCCAATGGTCGAGTGACAGGAGATGGTGGAATTAGAGGATATGGCCGCGTAACAACCTGACGAGTGACAGCGGACGCTTCCCGCGGCAACTCACCATCAAGGCCGAGCTTTTGTTCCAACCGATATAAGCGATTAGTGAGCGCAGCTACTTCCGCGCGTAAGGCTACGAGTTCGTCCTGCAGATCGGCCATACGCGTAAACTATCGCACTCCAATGGCCGAACAGAACAGATTTCATCGGCCTACCGTACCAATGTAATCAAGCACCGGCATGGTAGTAGAGACGCTGCATGCTGTGTCTCAAGCGGGGTGTGGAGCCCGGCAATTACTGGCCGTTTATAACCCTGTTTTTTCCCTAATCACGGAAATAATAAGGAAAATAACAGCGACAAAAGCAGCGAATTATTTTTGTTTGCGCCAAGACCCGCATGAATAAAGGGGAGTCCGAAAGGGCGGGGAAATAACAGGAAATTATCACGATTTCCGAACGTTTGACCTTCTCCGCGTCATTCCTCTCCATATCGCAAACCGGACCTGCTGTTTTCGTGAGCCTCTCTTCTGCCCCTGTAACCCGCTCCCTCTCCTCCTACCAAAACCCCAGCTTCACGTTAAGATTTGTACCGTCGGTCGCTGTGAAAATGCTACGGCGGACCTCCCGACTCCCTCTCGTGGCGTGAGTCTCCGGCCTTTCAGACGTACTTGCTGCATCGCGGCTCTTCGGCCAGAATTGTCGTTTAAGAGCCACGATGGGGCGCTTATGTCCTAAGCATCGCGGGAGATCCTTCGGCCAAAATGGGCCTCAAGATGACAACGTGAGGTTGTATCACAATTGGTTGACCAACCTAGGTCTCTGAACCCAATCCTCACCCTCGATCTCTTCCCAATCCTCGAAGGCAAACTCATCGAATTGCTCAGGTGCCTGCGCCACGACGACTGGTTGCGTCCCACTTTGGCAAAACGGTGGACGGTAAAAGACGTCGCCTCTCACTTGCTCGATGGCAATCTCAAACGGCTCTCGATTCAGCGAGATGGCTTTTTTGGGCTGATGGCTCCGCCGCGAGAAGGCTACGAGGCTTTCGTCGCCTTTATCAATCGCAATAATGCAGACTGGGTGCAGGCTGCGCGACGGCTGAGCCCGAGGGTCTTGATCGATCTGATGGAGATTACGTCAAAGGAAGTACAAGAGCTCTTCCACGGACTTGATCCCCATGCGCCCGCACTCTGGGGAGTCAGCTGGGCCGGTGAGGAGGCATCCGCGAACTGGTTCGACATAGCTCGCGAGTACACAGAGCGATGGCATCATCAACAACAGATTCGCCTCGCTGTCGAGCGGCCGGGAATCTGCGGCCGCGAGCTTTACTTCCCGGTGCTCGAGACTTTTATGCGCGGCATGCCCCATGCGTTCCGCTCGGTGAAGGCGCGGGAAGGAACCGCTGTCGAGATCCAAATCAGCGGCGAGGCTGGAGGCTCGTGGTTCGTGGAGAAAAGCGACTCGAACTGGCATCTTGAACTTCACGCACCGTCCGCTGACGCTACGCTGAAAATGGATCAGGAGCTGGCGTGGCGTGTCTTCACCAAAGCTGTCGATGCGCAAGCAGCAGCGGGCGAGGTTGAGATTACAGGCGATCGTTCTCTTGCTATGCAGGCGCTCTCGCTCGTAGCGGTGCTTGCCTGAATGTCAGCGATACAGAACCACCAACACTCTGAATGTGCTCATGCCGTTGTTGTCGGCCTTGGTTGCGCAGGCGCCGATGGAATAGCTCCCTGAGGGCAGCTCGAGCACTTTCTTCATGAGATTGGTGGGCAGATCATTCGGGTTCGGCGTAGTGAAGTTGAATGCAGACGCCTGACTGTCCTGGTGTGGCAAGGCAGTAAAGGCTGCGCCGGCAGAACTCTCACCTGAACAAGCAATGCGGCGCAACTCAGGAGGATGAGTCGCCTTCAGCCGTCCCAGCCGCTGATCGCGTCGGCGGGAGCTAATCTGCTGCTCGACCATGCGCTCGAAGTCTTCCGATGAGAGGCTTTGCAGAGAGGTGGCGAAGTCCTCGGTTGCCCATAGACGGTTACCGGCTCTGGTAATCCCTACTCCCATCTCGGTATAGACAGGATTGAGCAGATTGGCGCGGTGCCCTGGTGAGTGCATCCATCCGTTCTGCACCTCTTCGGGGCTATCGGCATACCCCACGTTCTCCGCAGCGCCGCTAAATTTGGCGCCACGCTCGGACAGCCGCTGCGTGAAAGGCGGTTCAGCTTTGACTTGGTGGGTCAACTCCTTGTGACTGGCCATCTCGTCGGAATGTAACCGCGCAGCAAGCGACAGTCTGTTGTTCCACTTCAGTGCAGGAGCGTTTACTTTCGCGCGCTCCTGGTTCGTCCAGTCCAGTATCTGCTGCTCCATCTCTGTGGTGCTGATGACATCCTCACTCTGCAACCGCAAAGGAACTACCCAAGCGAGCAGCAGCACAATGCTGGCTATCGCAATCATTCCTTCGCTCTGCCGCGTCCTGATCCAGTCGATTTGGAATTACCGGCCTTAACTTTGGTTTGGATTTGCGGGTTGCCAGGGTCAGCGGCTTGTCCGGCAGCTTGAGGAGTGGATCCTTCACTCTGCTTTCGGCGTCGTTCGAGCACGGCATTGTCGCGCTCAATCTGTCTGCGCAGCTTTTCAGCCTTAATACGTAGGCGTTCGGCGGGCGTCTGCTTCTTCGATTGCTCGGCCCAGTGTTTTTCAAGATCGCGTTGGCTTTGGCTCTTCACGCAACCAGAATGGCATAAATGAGTTGCTAACGCGAGTGCAGGCGGTTGCTTCGGCGACATCCGCTGCCGCTCTCGGCTCGGCGTTCGGCCAATTGACAACATCGACGAAAATCAGCCTCGCTAACAGAGCTACAGGAACCTTCCTGTTCCGGCGCCAGTGCTAGTCTTGGCCGAGATCCGATAGCCGAACGCCGACATCCGCTTCATGCTGGCGCGCTCTTATTCTTGATCTCTGTGAGCAAGCGCTCGATTTCGTCTTCGCGCTCCAATGTTGCAAAACGGTCTTCGATCGACTCGCCGGTCAGCTCCTGATGCGCGTGATTGATTGCCTCGCCGCGTGCAACTTTCTGTTTCATACGATCAAAGGTCTCAACGTGCTTGCCATCGCTAGCCGCTGACTGCGCAGTCCGAGCTTTGCCGACCACGCGTGACCTGCGGGCCTGCGCGACCAGCACGTCGCACTTTGACTGCGCTTCTTCCAGCTTTTGTTCCAGCTTCCGCAGAGCAGTCTTCAGGTTCTCCACCTCAATCTTCTGATCGGCCACCTGCTGCTCGAAGTTCTGCGCGGTCTGCTTGCAGCTGAGGGAACGCTCAATAGCGGCGCGTGCCAGATCGTCCTGTTTCTTCGAGACAGCGAGCTCGGCCTTGCGTGTCCACTCTGCCGTCTTCTCCAGATTTTCCTTCTGCTTTTTTTCAAGAAGATGCTGGTCGGCGATTGCAATCGCCACCTGCGTTTTCACCTGGAGAAGCTGATTCTGCATATCGAGGATGACCTGTTTGATCATCTTCTCGGGATCTTCCGCCTTATCGACCAGGTCATTGATGTTGGCCCGGATTAACGTCGAAACTCTTTCCAGTAATGCCATGACTCAACTCCTTTCTATTGCTCAGCAGTTTCCTTGCATTTGTGTGGTCGAGGCCTTTGGCGATTCAGCCGCCCGATCACTGGATGAACCATTAGCCTGATTTCTTTCGCGCGCCGCGAGCAGAGCGCCAAGTGCCGCTCCTACGGTGGTCCAGACAGCGAGGTGTCCGTTCAGAATGCCGAAGACGACGCCGCTCAGCAGCACCGCGACAAATGCACTTCTCCAAGTATTCATAAGCACTCCTGTCGAACTCATGCAGCATGGTAGAGACGCAGCA
>QIBC01000200.1 GCA_003225215.1 Acidobacteriota bacterium | reverse complement strand
GAATGAGAAGTGGTTCGCCGGCTTTTCGCAGACGACCTATCCGCCACTGGTGCATCAGCTTATCGCGCTGTTCTCTCATGTCGTCGGATTGAACTTCGCATACACCATCGTCCAGATGCTGATCATCCTGCTGTTGCCCATCGGCGTGTATCGCTACGCGCGGCTATGGGTGAGCGAGCGGGCAGCTCTTTATGCTTCGATTGGCAGCATTTTTCTCGGATCGCTGATGCAGATGGTGTACCAAAGCGGGCAGATCAATACGAGCTTCGCTTCGGTGATGCTGCTGAATTCGCTCCCCTTCTTCTATGTGTGGATTCGCGAAGGAAGCGCGCTGGCGTTCTGGAAAGGTCTTGCGATCTTTCTGGTAGGGTGCGCCGGTCACCACGTCAGTATGATCTTCGCCACTCCTTTCTTCGCTGTGCCGATTATCTGGCTGGCATTTATCGATCATCGCGAAGACAAGGCCGACGCCACGCTGGGCGCAGTTGCCACCCGTACTGCCATATTTGCAGCTCTCGCAATTGCCGGGGCGCTCATCGTGCTGCTGCCTTACTGGATTCAGCTCTATCACAATCCAATCAAGCAGGCCCCGATCTACCACGAGAGCCGGGCAAATTACATTCTTGAACCCATTCTGGGAATCAATTTCTGGGTGATCCCGATGGGCGCCTTGATACTTGCGATCCCATTCATCTTCTGGCGCGGAGTGACCGACAGACGTTTGCGCCCCCTATTCTTCGGCTGGTGGCTGGTGACGATGGTCGGATTGGGAGGCACCACTCCTATCCCGAAGATTCTTTTCGGAACCCGCATTTGGGAAGTGTTGACCTACGAGCGCTTCACTTATTGGGCCACGTTGATGGCACTTCCCTTCGCCGGATTGATTGCGGAATGGCTGATCGATCGTTTCCGAGGAAAGGCCGTTGCCGGGCTGGCCCTTGTTTCTGTGCTCTCTGGGGCTGCAGCACTGGCCTGGCTGCACGCAAACCCAATCCAGGCGAGTAGCTTCAGCATCGACGAAGTCGTGTCCTTCCTCAATCGCGATGATCATGCCAAGTACCGATACATCACGCTCGGATTCGGGAGTCAGCTCGCGCGTATCGGCATTCTTGCCAATGCCAGTTCAGTCGACGGCGACTACAATTCGGCACGTCTGCTGCCGGAGTTGATGGCAGGTGGATCCGCCCAGCTCACAAACGCAAAGTATTTTCGCAGTGGCATGGAAGCGCTGCGTTCCATGCTGAAGCACGCCGACCACTACGGCCTGAAGTACATCTTTGTTCGCGATCGTTACTACGAGCCGCTGCTGGCATTCGGTGGATGGCGACAAGCCGAAACTTATGACAACGGCAACGTAACCTTGTGGGCGAAAGAAGATGTTCCCCCGGCGCACAAGATCACCCCACCTCCAGGAGCAGTTCCGACTGAGTTCGAGAGCCTGCTTTGGGGAATTCTGCCCATGGGCACTGTGGTATTTGCCTTGGCGCTCCTGATCCTGTTCCCAGAGCGTCGGCGGGTGGCTGAAACCATTGATTTTCCCGCCTCCGCTACTCCGGAGCCGGTCGTTCTTCGGGAGGCCCAATAATGAGTCGGGTTCTTGCCATCCTCATGGCCGTCATCACTGGCGTGCTCATCGCCGCCGGCGTGGCTCCCACCAGAGAGAAAGAAAAGACTACATCGCCGGAGGGCGCGGTCAGGGCGTTCTACGACCGCGTGCGAGCCGACGACTACCACGGGGCCTACGCCCTGATAGCACCGTCGAGCAATGTGGACTTCGCAACCATGCAGCGCGACATCGCCGGTCGCGACGGCAGCCTGAAGACGTTGTCGCAATTGCAGAACGCAGACGCCCGGGTGATCGCGCATCAAGGCAGTGAAGCCCTGGTGCGAGCCAGTCTGGAGTGGAGAACTGCCGTCGGCGCCTTGTTTGAAAATAGAGATCTCAGACTGGTCAGCGACAACGGGAACTGGCAGATCGTCTGGCCGAAGCACCACGAACAGAACTTGCCGCCGCAGGTAATTCCAGTGAACTACCTGCGCTGGGACATCATCCATACCGACTCGGAAGCCAACGAATGGGGTGCTCAGAACGCCGAGAGTCCGCATGTGCGCATCACCTCGATGAATGCGGTCGAGAGCGAAGGCAAGGTCATCATCCTGGGAGAACTCGTGAACGAAGATACGGTCCCGGGTTATGTTGACGTACAGGGAATCCTCATCGGCAAAGACGGCGAGCAACTCGGAGAGGAGACTAGCTTCGATAAAATCTCCCACGTGCTCCTGCCGAAAGAAGTTACGCCCTTCCGCATCGACTTCGACGGCGTCCATCTGAATCAGGTGAAGAAGGTCACGCTGAATCCGACTTCGATTCTGGTTCCCGCATCAGCAGATCCGGTAATTGGCGTGCTGCATCAGCAACTCGACAAAACCGATTCGGGACACACCGTGCTCAAAGGGGAACTGATGAATCAGAGCGGCCAGCTCGTGAATATTCCCCAGGTTCTGGCCACCTACTACGACAACGCCGGGAAGGTGATCTGGATCTCAGACGGCTACGTCGATCAGGCGCTGCGTCCGCAGATTCCGGTTCCGTTTGCGGTGACCATCAACGACGACATTGCCCCGAAGGTTCACAGCTACCGCGTGGTTGTGAACCACTACGTCATGGACCGTTCAACCGCCTAGGACATGCATACGATGCGGCATAAATTCACGATTGGCATGCTTGTCTTTGTTCTCGGAGCCGCGGCGCTCGCTGCGGATGTTCGGCTCCCAAATAAAGCAATCGCCGGCCAGGGCGTTGCGATCGGCACCTCTGGAAGCGGAGAAGCAACCTTGTACGTAGTTGGCCCGGGGACCGCGATCAAGCGGCAGATCAAGCTCGGGGACGAGGTTCAACTCAAGGGAGAAGAACTTCGCAATTCCGGCTACTACCAGATCGAGATCAAGGGCGGCGACACCGATGTCAGCAAAGATCTTTACGTCGCGCCGGCTGCAGCCGAGAAGATCAACTTTCTCGCTCGTCCTTCGCGCGTTCCCGTAGGGCAGCCCAAGGTAATAGCCGGGACGGCATTTGTCTTCGATCAGTATGAGAATCTTGTAATGGTCCCGACGCCGGTGACCTTCGAGCTGTCCGTGCCGGGTGCTCCCGCCAAGATGGAACGCTTCACGACAAAGATCGGCGTCGCCTACCTGCAGACCGGATCGGGAAGCAAAGCAGGGCCAGGCCAATTCACAGTTCGCGTTGGAGAGAACTCCGTCCGCCGTGTGGTAGAGGAAACTGCTTCCGAACCCTGCAATCTGCGCTTCAAGCTGCACAAGGAAAAAGACGGATTGATCGCAGAAACTGATCCCGTGCGGGACTGCTCCGGCAATGCCGTTCCTGACGGCACAATTGTGACATTCATCTCTGCCGAACCTGGCAAAGGTCGTTCCACAGTAGATGCTCGTGTCAAAAAGGGAATTGCGCGGGCGGTGCTGCCTCCAGTTCCCGGAGCGACTATCTCGGTTGCCTCGGGTGTGGTGTTGGGAAATGAAGTTCGCTGGGGAGGCGGTGAATGACTCGCAGCAGCTCTCAATGCATTCGTCGCATTCTTTTGCCGGCGTCGGCCGCGATCGTTTGCCTCGCGCTGCTTTCTGGAGTCTTAGCTGCTCCCGGCGACACCGGCTTGCCACGCGATACGTCGATCATGGACACCAGGTGTCAGCGACGTTTTATTCGCCCGAAGGCTCGGCGGTGCAACTACAGGACACGGCGCAACTGGAAATCCAACTGCTCGATGGCGGTAAAGTCGTGAGTTCTCAAAAGGTCACGCGCAAATACATCGGGGTAGTGACAGTGGTTGAAGACAGTTGGAAAGTTCGCGTGCTGGATGGTGTGCAGTAGGTAGAGACGCAGCATGCTGCAAGACTGTCCAATTAGCAGTGCCATCCCGAGCAGTGCCGCGCCTTTTGCGGCACGGTTGAGAATAGCCCGGTGGTGCAACCCCGGGTGAACGTTGGTTCCGAAATCGAGTCCGGCTTCTAGCCGGACGGCTGAATTGCCTTTCTCGTCGGAAATCAAATCCAGTCGTCCCGCAAACAACGCGGGACTCGAATACAAAATGCGCCAACCCGGAGTTTCACTCCGGGCTAGTTTCAACCGTGCCGCAAAAGGCGCGGCACTGCTCTCGGACGATGCTCTCCTCGCAGGAGGTAATTTGGACAGGCCTGCAGCATGCTGCAAGACTGTCCAAATTAGCTGGCGTGTTTCTTGGTTTCCTCAGGTTTTGAAGGGGCACAGCTTCAGCGAAGCGTAGCCGTGCCGTTAAAACTGGCCTGAAATCCGGCTTCAGCCGCTGAGGTACTCTTTCTAAATTGGAAAAAAGGCGCCGGGGGCTGAAGCCCGATTCTAGTTCTAGGCTGATGGCACGGCTCCGCTTTCGCTGAAGCCATGCCCCTTCAAAACCATTTCCGCAAAGTTAATTTGGACAGGCCTGCAGCATGCGGCGTCTCTACTGCTTGCAATTTCCATAACCGTGGATTCACTTTTTCCGCGCGATCACTACGCGCGGGATGCCCTGCAAATCCGGTACTGATTGAACCTCTTTCCAGCGCGTCAGCAACTCGCGAATCGCCTGCTCCTGCGTGTAACCGATCTCCATTACCAGCCATCCGCCTGGTTTCAGTGCCTGAGCAGCCTGTGGAATCAGGCGGCGATAAATATCGAGCCCTTCCTTTCCGCCACCAAAGAGCGCGCAGTGAGGTTCGTGTTCACGGACTTCCACTTGAAGCTTATCGGCCTCGGAATCGCCCACATACGGTGGATTCGACACCACCATATCGAATCTTGGCGCGCCATCGAGATACTTTCCCAGCAGATCGCTTTGCGAGAACACCACTCGATTTGCAAAATTGAGACGCTCTGCATTTCGGTGGGCCACTTCCAGCGCTTCATTCGAAATGTCGACCGCTTCAATTCTCGTCTGGGACAATTCCGAGGCCAGCGCCAACGCGATGCATCCAGAACCGGTGCCGACATCAACGATGTGTGGATCTTCCAGTCCCCGCAGCAGTTCAAGAGCAGCCTCGACCGCGTGTTCCGTTTCAGGACGCGGAATCAAGACCGCGGGCGTTACCAGGAAGTCGAGACCCCAGAACTCCTGGTGTCCCGTGATGTATTGAAGCGGTTCTCCGCCGGCCCGACGCTGCAGAGTTTCGTCGTAACGATTCAGCTGGTTGGAAGAGAGTTCCAAGTCTGGATGAGCGTAAAGATAGGCCCTATCGCGCCCGAGAACGTGCATCATCAGCGTCTCAGCGTCGAGACGAGCGTCTCCCCGGGCTCTGGCTTCGAGGCGCTCGGTGCCTTGTCTGATTGCGAGATCGAGCCGCAAGGCCCTTCCCCTAAACCGCCACCGTTTCCTGCTTGAGCTTCTGCGCCTGGAAGTGCGCAACCAGCGCGTCGATGAGCGGCTGGAGTTTGCCGTCCATTACTTCCGGCAATTGGTGGATCGTGAGTCCAATGCGGTGGTCGGTCACGCGGTTTTGTGGAAAGTTATACGTGCGTATCTTCTCGCTGCGATCGCCGCTGCCAACCTGTGTCTTGCGCTCCTTGGCCAGCTCGGCCTGCTGGCGCTCGAGTTCCACTTCATAAAGACGGGAGCGCAGAACCCGCATCGCCTTCTCCCGGTTCTTGATCTGCGACTTCTCGTCCTGGCAGCTTACAACCGTGTTGGTGGGAATATGCGTGATACGGACGGCCGAGTAGGTAGTGTTTACCGACTGGCCACCAGGCCCTGAAGAGCAGAACGTGTCGATGCGAATGTCCTTCGCTTCGATCTTGATGTCGACGTCTTCGGCTTCAGGGAGAACGGCGACGGTTATCGCCGATGTATGAACGCGTCCCTGCTGTTCCGTCTCGGGAACACGCTGCACACGATGGACGCCGCTCTCGTACTTGAGCTTGGAGTATGCGCCCCGGCCCTCGATCATCGCGATGACTTCTTTCAGGCCTCCAACGCCCGATTCAGAAGTCGACATGACTTCAACCTTCCAGCGCTGCGACTCCGCGTAACGCGAGTACATGCGAAACATCTCGGCGGCAAACAGAGATGACTCGTCGCCTCCCGTGCCGGCACGAATCTCAAGAATCACGTTGCGTTCGTCGTTCGGATCCTTAGGCAATAACAGAACCTTGAGCTCCGCCTCCGTCTGCTCCAAACGCGCCTGCAAACTGGCCAGTTCCTCTTCTGCCATGGCCTTCAGATCGGCATCGTGCTCCTGGACGAGCATCGTCTTCGTGTCGACGATGCCGCGCTTCAGGTCTTTGTACTCGCGATAGCGGTCCACGATAGGCGTAAGTTCGCTGTGCGCCTTCGCCGTCTTCTGATAGCGAGACGAGTCGCTGACGATGTCCCGCGAGGCCAGTGCCTCGTTCAGTTCCTGGTATTTCGTTTCAATTTGATCAAGTCGTTCAAACATGGGCGAATCCAATCATTCTCGTAGAGACGCAGCATGCTGCGTCTCTACCATGCTGCAGCAAAAACTTTGTTGTTGGGGACTGGGAAGAGAAAGAGAAGTAGAGAAGTGAGCGGCGGGAGCCGCTAGGCAATCACCAGTTCGCCGCCGTTCCGCTTTTCGACTTCAAGGGCACAATCCAACGCTTGGATGGCGCACGCCACCTGCTCGTCAGCCGGAGGCTGCGTCGTGATCCGCTGCAGCCACAATCCTGGCTTGGTGAGCATGGCGAATAACGAATTGCGCTTTCTGGCAGCATAGCGAATCAACTCGTAGGAAATGCCTGCGATGAAAGGAAGCGCAGCGATGCGGAGAGCGAACTTACCCCAGAAACTGTCGATCGGGAACAAACTGTAAACCACGATGCAGATGAGCATCACGGTCATGAGGAAACTGGTTCCGCAACGCGGATGCCATGTAACAAAGCTCTGTGCGCGCGGCACATCGACCGGCTCGCCTGTCTCGAAAGCGAATACCGTCTTATGCTCGGCGCCGTGATACTCGTAAACGCGATGGATATCTCGTGCGCGAGCGATTCCCCATACGAAGAGCAGGAACAAACCGATGCGGATAACGCCGTCTACCAAATTGAACAACACCCGATTGTCCAGCGCCGGAAATGTGTGTTTGAGCCCGGTAGCGGCCAACAGCGGCAAGAACTTGTATATGACAATGAAGAATCCAAGCGAGAGGATTATGTTTGCTGTCGCCATCCAACCGCTAATCTCAAGCTTTTCCTCCGGCTTGGCTTCAGTTCCACCAGTCATTTCCCCAAGCGCAACATTGGCGGAGAACTTCAGCGCCCGGAATCCGAGCATCATGGCATAACCCAGTGTGACGACGCCTCGGATTACGGGCCAGCCCATCCACTTCCGCTTGTCCGAAGGACGCTCCAGCGCATCGGAGTAGGAAACCATCTCTCCCGACTGCTTACGAACGGCGATTCCCCAAGCGTGAGGCGTGCGCATCATGACTCCCTCAAGCACAGCCTGCCCTCCGACAAGGGTCTCCTCACCGCTCTCAAGTGCGGGAAGAAGCTGCGTTGCCGCCAATAAGCGGAGATATTGCTTCCAGTAGCGCATATGCAAAGTTATAAGGGTAACCACGTATGGTTACCAGACTGGCTCCTGATTACATTATACGTTAGCCATCCGCAAGTGCCGGGATTATCGTACTGAGTCTGGCCCGAAGTACCGCCCAGCCTTTAGCCAGGATCTGACGTTTCTGATGAGCAAGTTACCCGACAAGATTCAGAGCGCCACGCGCGACCTGCGCCAGCTCCAGCAGGAGATTCAATCGCCTTTACCCGCAGCCGGACCGCGCCTGGCGGAGCTCGATACCGCAGCACTGAAAGAATTCAAAGCCGTTATCGACTACGTCCGCCAGCTTCTCTGGACCTACATTCAGGCCGACAACCGGAAGCACGGAAAAAATGTCGATGAAGAAGTTCGCAGCCTGCGTTTGCAGCGCGTCACAGAGATGCTGCACACCATTCAGCACGAAGCAAAGCTGCGGGAGATCACGCCAAATTCAGCAACGGTTTCCTTCCTGAACGCAGTGCAGGAGATCGCGGATGCCGCCTTCCAAAAGCACAAGACATCGGAACAGGACGAAGAGAAAGCCAGCTAACGTGAGTGGTCGATCATAACTACTTTCATCCGGAGCCCCTTTAGAACCTGTCATCCTGAGCCCCACTGTTGGGCGAAGGCTCAGGATGACAGCTGATGGTAACGCGACAAGGATTGACCTGAGCCGTCTTCCCTTCGTGTTGCTTCGTGCCTTCGTGGTTTCACCCGCAGTTCCCCCGTCGTGATCCCCTGCTAACATCGCTCCATGCTGCGCTTTGCCCAGCTTTGCGAAGCAGTGGCCGGGACCACAAAGAAGCTGGAAAAACGCAAGCTGGTCGCCGAATACTTTCGCGCACAACCTGAACAAACGGCCTCCCAGGCAGCAATCTTCCTCTCCGGAGACATTTACCCCGCGTTTTCCGAGCGCACGCTGAACGTCGGAGGATCGACCGTCTGGCGTGCCGTCCAGCAACTAACCGGACGCTCCGAGCAGGAGATGTCCGAAGCCTATCGACGCCACGGTGACCTCGGCGCAGCGGCATACGAACTTTGGTCGTGTGAGTTCTCCGGATCGGTTCTCGCGCTTCCCGATTTGGCAAAGCTGCTCGACGACATCGCCACCGCCCGCGGTCCCGCGGCAAAGCTGGAGCGAGTGAGCGTCCTGCTGCGGCAATGCTCCGCGCTCGAAGCGAAATACGCGATCAAGATGATGGTCGGGGACCTCCGCATTGGCATGCGCGAGAGCCTGGTGGAAGAAGCCATAGCCGCTGCCTATGACAAGTCCGAATTGGCCGTGCGCCGCGCAAACATGCTGCTCGGCGACATCGGCGAGACGCTTCGGCTTGCAGCGGAAGATCGCCTCCACGAGGCGAGCATGCGGCTCTTCCATCCCCTAGGATTCATGCTGGCGCCCGAGGTGAAGTCAAGCGAGGAAGCGGTTTCCTATTTTACTGACGCGCAGATCGAGGACAAGTACGACGGCATTCGCGCCCAGGTGCACTGCGGCGAAGGGCGCGTCCGCATCTTCTCGCGCACGCAGGACGAGATTAGCGAATCGTTTCCCGAATTGATTCCCGTCTTCCAAGACAGTCCAGAGGCGCTGGTACTCGACGGCGAGATTCTCGCGTGGGGCACCGGAACGACCGATTCTAAGAATGCGAACGGCAGCGCTCTTCCATTCTCAGCCCTGCAGAGGCGACTAGGGAGAAAGCGTGTAAGCGACAAGCTGATGCGCGAGGTGCCGATAGTCTACATAGCTTTTGATGTTCTCTTCGCCAACAACGAGCTCACCATCGACCGTCCGCTACGCGAGCGCTCCGAGATGCTTACAAGAATCGTCTCCAGTCTGGTAGAGACGCAGCATGCTGCGTCTTTCGTGAGCTGCGCGACGCAATCAAGTCTAGCCTTCGACCCAGAGGAGATCGCAACGAGCTTTCCCCGCATTGTGCGGGCGCCCGTGGCCCAGGCCCACACCGCCGACGAAATCGATCAGATCTTCATGGAAGCCCGCGCACGAGGCAACGAAGGACTGATGATCAAGAACCGCGAAACCCTCTACACGCCCGGCCGTCGCGGACACGCCTGGCTCAAGATGAAGCGCGAACTGGCCACGTTGGATTGCGTGGTGACCGCCGTCGAGTTCGGAAACGGGAAGCGCGCGGGTGTACTGAGCGACTATACTTTCGCAGTGCGCGGAGAAAACGGAGAGCTGATGAATGTCGGCAAAGCCTACTCCGGACTCACAGATGCAGAAATCGCCGAGATGACCCAGTGGTTCAAAGGGCACACGCTAACCGACTTCGGCCACTCCCGGCTCGTCGAGCCGAAGATCGTCCTCGAAGTAGCCTTCAACAACATCATGCGCTCCGACCGCCATGAGAGCGGCTTCGCTCTGCGCTTCCCGCGCATCGTCCGATTACGTCCAGACAAACCGCCAGACGAAGCCGATACGGTAAAGCGAGTGGAAGAAATTTATTTAAGCCAGCACCGGGCGCAATGATTTGCGCAAGTAGCTTGAAGTCTCGAAGGCGAGCATCGATGACTTGAAAGATGAGGAGAGGGCCGGAGGCCCGGCACCATGGTGCTTCCCAAATTGGATTCTTGTTTCCCCTCCAAAAGCAAAAGCCTCCGAAAATCGGAGGCTTCAAAACCAGCAGCCAGAAGCAGGCAGCCGGCAGCTAGGCTTTTTGCACCTTGCCGCTCTTCAAACAGCTCGCGCAAACGCGCAAACGCCGGTGCGATCCCTGAACAATGGCGCGAACCGAGCGCAGATTTACATTCCAGCGCCGCTTGGTGACGTTATGAGCGTGGCTGATATTGTTTCCAAATTGCGGCCCTTTGCCGCAGACTTCGCATACGCGTGCCATCTTACAAACTCCAGATTCAGCAGACTTTAGCCGACGTGTAAGGCCCAAAGTCTCAGGATTTCTTCAGGAAGCCGGTTCCACCGACGGCGGATAACGCTCTAGAAGGGTTCGGACAGTTAGTCCAAAGCTAGATTGTAAAGGAATGCGGCTGAATCGCGCAATTCAGGAGCAGACTTCCTACCCCGTTGTGTTCCGGTCGTGTCCTTTGTGGTTTCATCCGGCTGTTCTCCGTGCCTCCGTGTCTCCGTGGTAAAAAAGTCGCGCTAAACAGGAAGTGCGCGGAGCTATCTCATGCAGCAGCGACTCGCTAAGGGCAAGAGTCAGGCTGGCATCGCCGCCCGCTACAGGATGTCTGACGCGGTAGCCTTCGCCGGCATTGAAGAACAGCACCTGATTCGCTTCGGCGACAGCCTGGTCTTGCCCAAGGTGTCGCACATAAACACCGCGATACGGAAATACCAGGTGCGTCGCGGTGGACGACTCTTCTGCACTCAGCTGCCGGCAGCTGCCCTTGCAGTACACGTCCTGGACTGTAATGGTCTGAGTCTTCAGAAGCGAGTGAACGGCAAATTCTGACATGGCCTTTACTTTCGCTTGTTCAGAGCAGTCTTCTTAGGCTGGCGATGCAAAAAAT
>QIBC01000199.1 GCA_003225215.1 Acidobacteriota bacterium | reverse complement strand
CGAGGCGTCCACTAAATAACTGGAGAGCGCTTTCGATGATCGTATTGATGTCGCTTGGCCGAGGCTGGGCCGTGGGGAAACGGGCGAGCGTAGAGAATTCATCGACGAGTTGGCGAACTGTCTCGACAGCATTCGCAATCGTGTCAACACAGCCATGCATTACCGCAATGGAATTCTCGTCCGGCGGAGCGCCGCGTTCCAGGTGCCGGCGAATGCGATCCGCCGAGAGAGCGATGGGGGTAAGTGGGTTCTTGATCTCGTGCGCAACTCGGCGTGCGACTTCTCGCCATGCCGCTTGCTTTTGCGCTCGCAACAACTCAGTGAAGTCTTCAAAGACCAGAACGTAGCCAAGCCGTTGGCGTTCGATGCGCATGGAGGCTACCGTAATGGCAACGTTGAGTATTCCACCGCCCGACTTTAGCTCGAACTGACTGGTGGTTGTTCCCATACGATCGGCCTTGCGCATCAGGTGAATCATCTGGGCTGAGATTTCAGCGCCGAAGATGTCGCGGAGTGACGCGCCCTCAAAGTTATCTGTCGGGATGTTTGCCGTGGATTCATCACGGAACTTCAACAGCCGAGCAAAAGCAGGATTTGCATGGCGAACCTTTCCCGCTCCGTCCAAAGACAGCACCCCCGTGGGAATGTTCTCGAGGATGATTTCCGTTTGACGACGTCGTTGTTCAATGTTGGCATTCGCCTTCTCAAGTTGCAGCGAGGATTGCTCGATCTTTGTGCGGCTTTCTTCGAGGTCGGCCGCCATGCGATTGAATGAGGCCACCAACTCACCGAGTTCATCTGCGGCAGCTACGGCCACTCGATAAGAGAAGTGTCCCTGGGAGAGCTCTTGCGTAGCTTCGGCGAGTGCAGCAACCGGTCGAGTGACCAATTTGGAGATGAACAGCGACAACCATGTAGCCGCGAACAGTACCAAAGCGGTGATCAGAAGGAGCAGCAGGATATACGCCCGACGCACGGCCTTGCCTGCGGTTGCGAGCTCCTGATAATTGCGCTGGCTCTCGGCGATTCGCAGCATCGTGGCATCAAAGTTTGCCGGCAGCGGAATGGCCACAACGATCAATCCACTTCTTCCGACATCACTCTCGCCGACTGCATACGCCAGATTGCCCCAACTGAAACGACGATTCGCGCCGAGCGCGTCAATCAGCGGTCCGCCAATCTGCTCCCATTCTGCGGGCGCATTGATGGATGCCACCGAAGCATGCCCACGCAACGCGAAGGCAAAACCGCCTTGCAGCGCAGGTCGGTATTCGTTCAGCGAGGCATTCGCCAACGCAAAGTCGCCGAACTCAAACGATCGCTGTATGCGAGCGTTATTGGCCAGCGTTTGCGCTTCTGCTTGAGCATTGGCTTTCGCATACTCAAGTAACAGCGTCGCAACCTGTTCCGACCCTTCCCGGAGGTTTTGCACCGGACGCGAAAACCAGCGGTCGATGGACCGGTTGGTCAGGAGATATGTGAACAAGAACATGAAGAGCGCCGGCGTGAACGACATCAGCAGCGCTCCGAAGACCATTTTTGTGCGGAACTTCGAGCCCAGCACGCCGATGCGACGCTCTGCCAGCAGCTTGAGCAGGTTGCGCAGCAGCACGAACGTGAGCGCAACGAACAACAGAAAGACGAGTGCCGACAATGCGGTCAGAAGGACAGTTTGTTGTACGCCGCCTGGGCTAAGAAATGTCAGGTTGAATGCCTGCTGTGAGACCAGGACGAAAAACAGAAGAACGATGGCGATGCCAAGGCCGATGATCAGGGCCTTACGTTCGACAGGCTTGGAGCTGACGCTGGGCACGGGTACTGCGGAGATTATAGGGCGGCTGAGAACAGGTTACGAAGTCACTACCGAAGGTCCTTGTCATTCCGAGCATAGCGAGGAATCCCTGCCAAACCCACACTGCATGGGTACAGATAGGGATTCCTCGCTTTGCTCGAAATGACAATGAAACCCAGCCCTCTAGGCTACGAGGTCCTTTACTGGCTTGAATGGCTTTCGTTGGGACTCCGCCACGGCAGAATATGTGAGATGTCCCTGGAATGTATTCACGCCTTCGCGGATTCCTGGATCGGCTTTGATCGCTGCTTGCGCGCCCTGGTTCGCGAGCTTCAGCACATAGGGAAAGGTTGCGTTCGTTAGCGCCAGCGTCGAGGTGTGCGGCACTGCTCCGGGCATGTTGGTGACGCAATAATGGACCACGCCATCAACCGTGTACGCCGGGTTACTATGCGTCGTTGGTTTGGCGGTTTCGATGCAGCCGCCCTGATCGATAGCGACGTCGACGATCACCGCGCCCCGTTTCATGTGGCTGACCATCTCGCGCGTGACCAGCTTCGGAGCGGCGGCGCCCGGAATGAGTACGCCCCCGATTACAAGATCGGCTTCGGCGCAAGACTTCGCAATGGTGTAGGAGTTCGAAGCTAAAGTGCGGACTTGCCCGTTGAAGATGTCGTCCAGCTCGCGCAGGCGATTCAGATTGATGTCGATAATCGCGGTATCGGCGCCCATGCCGAGCGCGATCTTGGCTGCATTGATGCCGACGATGCCACCGCCGATGATCGTGACCTTCGCCGGTGCCACTCCGGGAACGCCGCCCAGCAGTATGCCGCGGCCGCCTTTCTCGTGCTCGAGGTAGCTGGCTCCGACTTGGACCGACATGCGTCCAGCGACCTCGGACATTGGCGTGAGCAGTGGCAACGTGCCATTTCGATCCGTGACCGTCTCGTATGCTATGCCCACAACCTTTTTCTTGAGCAGATGATCGGTGAGATCGGGAATGGGAGCGAGGTGGAGGTACGTGAAGAGCACCAGCCCTTCGCGGAAGAACTGCACTTCCTGCTCGATAGGTTCTTTGACTTTCACCACCATCTCGGCGCGATTCCATACCTCGGCCGCCGATCCAGCAATTTCCGCACCAGCCTGTTTGTAGTCGCGGTCGGGCATGGATGAGAGTTCGCCCGCTTTGGTCTCAACCAGAACTTTGTGTCCGGCATCAATGAGTGACTTCACTCCAGAAGGGACTATGCCCACTCTTGCTTCGTGATCTTTTACTTCTTTCGGTACGCCGATGATCATCGTATGCCTCGAAAAACCCTTTTCACCACGGAGACACGGAGGCACGGAGAACAACAATAGCTTTCCTCCGTACCTCCGTGTTTCCGTGGTGAAATCAATCATTCTCCTGTATCGATCTGCGCGCGTTGCAGGCGGTCTGAGTAGTCCACGTAGATCGCCTTCCACTGCGTGTAGAAATCGATTGCGCCTATGCCGCCTTCGCGGTGTCCGTTGCCGGTTGCCTTCGTGCCGCCGAACGGCAGGTGCACTTCTGCGCCGATCGTCGGCGCGTTGATGTAGGTGATTCCGGTCTGCAGATCGCGCATCGCTTTGAATGCCTTATTCACATCGCGTGTGTACACAGCGGAAGAAAGACCGTAGGCTACACCGTTCGAAATCTCAACTGCTTGCTCGAGACTATCGGTCGGAATGAGCGAAATTACGGGACCAAAGATCTCTTCCTGCGCAACGCGCATTTTGCCGTGCGCATCGCCGAAGACCGTGGGTTCCCAAAAAAAGCCCTCGCCCAGACCGCCGGCGGTTATGCGATTGCCGCCAGTCAGCAGCTTCGCCCCTTCGCTCTTGCCGATCTCAACATACTTCTGTGTGGTCTCGATCTGCTGCTGGTTGATTTGCGGACCCATATCGTTTTGTTCGTCGATGCCGGCGCCCACCTTCATCGCCTTTGCTCGGCTCACGAATTTGTCGGCGAATTGGTTGTACACACCTTTCTCTACGATTACACGGCTGGCGGCCGTGCAGCGCTGACCGGTAGTGCCGAAGCCGCCCCACAGCGCTCCATCAATCGCGAGGTCAACATTGGCATCGTTAAGTACGATGATGGCGTTCTTGCCGCCCATCTCCAATGAGCAGGGTTTGAAGTTGCGTGCTGCTGCCTGACCGATGATGCGCCCCACCTCGCTTGATCCAGTGAACGAGATCGCGCGCACGTCCGGGTGTTCGAGCAAGGGAGCGCCCGCTTCCGGGCCGTAACCGTGGACGATGTTCACGACTCCAGGCGGAAGTCCCGCGTCCATGAGCGCCCGTACAAGATTGAGCGTGGAGAGCGGCGTGTCCTCCGCGGGTTTAATAACGCAGGTGTTTCCCGAAATGATCGCGGGAAAAATCTTCCAGGATGGAATCGCCATCGGAAAGTTCCACGGGGTGATCATTCCCACAACGCCGAGAGGCACGCGTACCGCCATCGCAAACTTGTTAGGGAGTTCCGAAGGAACTGTGTGGCCATCGAGACGGCGCCCTTCGCCGGCCATGTAGAAGGCAGTGTCGATCGCCTCTTGAACATCGCCGCGAGTCTCCTTGAGAACTTTTCCCATCTCACGCGTCATATCGCGCGCATAGTCCTCTTTGCGTTCCTGAAGGATCTGCGCACACCGATAGATGATCTCGCCACGGCGAGGCGCGGGCGTGAGCCGCCATCGCTCAAACGCCGTTGCGGCAACCTCTACGGCTTGATTGACGTCGTCTTTGTTGGATTTCGGAAAGATGCCGACAATATCTTTAGTGTTTGCCGGATTTTGATTTTCAAATGTTTGCCCGAAGCGCGATTCGACCCACTCGCCTCCGATCAGGTTCTTATAAACTTTTGCGGCCATCTAGCTGGAAGTCCTGGGAAGGTATGCAAAACTCTTAATCGTATCAGAAGAGGCTTTCGGCGCTCGACTGTCGGCATTCGGCCGCCAAGCTGTCAGTACACATCGATGACCTGAGCGACTAACAACCTCGAACAAGAAAGGGCAGCATCTCCACGATGCTGCTCCGACGTCTCATCGAAGACGCAGCAGGCTGCGTCTCTGCCAGCGCCGATTCGCAGAGCTGGAGTTCTCATCGCAAAATGTTGACTGGCCGAAAGCCGATGGCCGAGAGCCATCTTGCGTTACCTTCGTACATTTCCCTTCCGACTTAAGGTTTTGTATTGAAACTTTGGTGACTATTAAGGGTTTCGCCCATTTGATAGGGTTTTTTCTTGTGGTACTCTCCCTCTTGAATCCGTCCCGAAAAGTCAAGCAACAAAAGTGTCTCCCAAGCCCAAAGACGAGCGGAGTTATATCCAGTACATCACGGTCACGTACCGCAGTGTACTGCTCGCAATCCTCCTCATCGTCATGCTGGTAAGCGCGGTTAGCTACTTCCTTTTTCCGCAGCAGACGAAAGCGCTTGTCAGTCAAGTCGTGGATATGCTGCATCTGGATTCTCCGACGCGCGCGCTTGCGAAAGAAAGCGGGCAGCAGCAAGCTCACTTCACGAATATCGACGGCACCGTCCGCGTGAAGAGAAACAACAGCAGCTTTTGGGCAAACGCCAGCTACGATCTGCCGTTAAATAAAGGCGACGTGGTTCAGACCGGGCCAGAAGGAATCGCCAAGGTTGTCTTTGCCGATGGTACCAACTACACGATCCAGCAGGAGTCACTGATCGTCATCGAAGACAACTCCACGAACGAAGCTCAGCAGACGCAAGTTGCGGTGCAGGTAACAACCGGTACGGTGGATCTCGCCACTGCCACGTACTCGCAAGGATCCACCGCTCGAGTGATTGTTGCCGGCGCTACTGCCAGCCTCTCGCCCGAAAGCTCGGCGCAAGTACACAATGACAACCTTAAGAATGATCACTCGATTTTGCTGAAGCAAGGTTCGGGTAATGTTCTCCGCAACGGCGAGGTTGTAAAGCTTGGCAGCTACGAAAGAATCTCGTTCAAGGCGGAAGATCCCAAGATGACCCGGGTGAAGGAGGTCGGCCCTCCCACCCTGATCACGCCGGCGAATATGCTACCGGTGTTCGCGGCGAAAGACGCCAGCCAACTGGATTTTACCTGGACGCCGATGCAGAACACGCGCGCATACCACCTGCGCATCTCCAAGAATCCGTACTTCACGCAGCTTGTCCAGGACAAGACACTGGCTGTACCGCAGTTCAAGATGAGCGGCCTGGCGGAGGGGCCGTACTACTGGACGGTGCAATCGGTGGATGCTCAAGGCCGGGAGTCGGTGGAGAGCGAACACAACAAATTCACTATCATTGCGCAGGCTGGAAATGCCGGGCTGGCTCTCGAACTCGATCCTCTGGTGCAGCACGGACACGTGATTGAAGTGCGCGGCAAGACTGATCCGAGCGCGCGTGTCATGGTCAATGGCGAAGAGGTTCCGGTTGTCGGTGGAGATGGAAGTTTCCGCTATTACACACCGCCCCTGCCACAGGGTGAGAGCGTCATTACGGTAACAGCGCAAAATACAAAGGGTGGCGTAAGCACGCAAACGAAGAAGGTCGTGGTGCAGTAAGGGACCGCAGGTTCCGGTATCAGCCAGAAAACAGTGATTGATTTTCAGGTAGTCCGCTCAACCGATTCAGACGGCGAAATCTGATCCTGGCTCCGCGTCGCGTGTTGGATCCGGGCAAAAAAGAGATAGCGGCAACAACCGAAATATAGAAAGAAGTTTATTCATGTCGTCAAACGGCTTTGGCTCACAAAATTCGCGGACTCATGGTCTGCGCTCCCTGTTCAGCATGTTCTCCAGCGACCTTGCCATCGATCTGGGCACGGCCAATACGCTGGTATATGCGAAGGGCAAAGGCATCGTCGTCAACGAGCCCTCGATCGTCGCCATCAACAAGAACACTGGCGAAGTCGAGGCGGTCGGCAAGGAAGCCAAGGAGATGTTGGGGCGCACGCCCGGCAACATCGTGGCCATCAAGCCGATGAAAGACGGTGTCATCGCTGATTTCAAAGTCACCGAGAAGATGCTGAACTACTTCATTCAGAAGGCCCACAACCGCAAGATGCTGGTGCATCCGCGGATCGTCATCGGCGTCCCTTCTGAGATCACTCAAGTGGAAAAGCGCGCGGTGATGGAT
>QIBC01000198.1 GCA_003225215.1 Acidobacteriota bacterium | reverse complement strand
GAACTCATTGACCTCAGGAGTGAATCCCATCAACTCGGGCGCTACGTAGTTGATGAGGACCGCGCGATCTATTCCGATCTGATCGAGATGATGAAGAAATTTCTTAGGCGAATGGCAGAATTCGACGATCTCGTCAAAGTTCGCCCGCTTCTTCTTCATCACCGCCAAAGCCGCGGGCTTGAACATCTCTACGGGCTGGATGTGAACGTGGCAGTCGGTGATCATAGAAATCAAGGAGTGAACTCGTCGAGTAAGGCTTGCGTCTGTCGCAGGAGGATAGGAATATCCTTCTGTAGAATCTCCCAGATCAACGAATCCGAGACTGTGCTATAGCCGTGGATAAGGCGATTGCGCAGGGCGATCACCTGCTGGGAGTCGCTGATCAGGTCAGCCGCCCCAGGGAAAAACCTTCTTGCCTGCTGTAGGGCTTCTCCAATGATTTCCGGTTTGCGCTCGACCGCGGCTCGCAGCATGGCATCTTGCACATAGTCGTTCTCGTTCTTGGTTGCGGTGAAAGACTGAATATCACGAGCGGCTTGCATGACATCCCACAGATGAGATCACGCGCCATAAACGGTCTGTTGTGTACGCTCGATTTCCTGCTTAATGTAAGGATTGCGAATTGCGTCGCGCTCAATCAGGTCAACTGGCCTTCCAAATAACGTCTGAAGCGCCTCGGAGAGCCCAAAATAGCTGTGGGCATGCTCCCCCTCCGCCAGCGTTTGGAATTCCACCAGGAAATCCAGATCGCTACGTCCCGGATCGAAATCCGAGTTGAGTGACGAACCGAAAAGAGCCAGTCGCCGCACATGAAACCTGCGGCAAAGCTCGCTCAATTGCTTCTGTTTGTCAGCAATCAGTTCGTTCATCGGACTCTCCAAAATGCCATACAACGACATGCTCCCTCGATACTCAGAATACATGGGTCGGTCTTATTGCTCAGTCCCCGCCCACTGAATCGCATTGAAGAGAAGCTTGAATGTTCCTTCAGTCTGCGCCCGGTTCTGCACGCGGAATCCAAGAAGCGCAATCTTTCCCTTCCCGTACGTAAGCGTGACCGCCGCGGCGTGCCGTGCCAAACGATCGGCCCCGTTGATCCAGCCCGAGAGCAGTATGTCCTCTGAGTCCGTCGGATACCAGGCGACCACCGAACGCTCGATATCCGCTCCAGGAATTGAGGTCTGATAAGCAATCGGTTCATTCACAAAGGCCGCAGCCTCCTCGGGCATTCCATAAGCCAGCGGATTGTGTGGATCAAGATTGATGCGCAACAGCGAGCCAGGCGAAGAAAACTCTTCCGGCCGCACGCGTCCCAGCACGTTCCGAACCGGCAGATTGAACTCTTCGATCGGAAGTTCCCCGGAAGACGCCAGGGTGATCAGCGTTCCGCCCGCCTCGACGAAGTCTTTCAGGGCCTTCACACCCTCTTTGCCAATGCCTCCCGTGTATTCTGGTGGAAGTTCCTCGAAGTACTCTGCCGGACTGCCGTCCTGCGGCTTAGGCTTGCCCTCGACGATCACATTCTTTTCCATATCGGGAAGGATGATGGCGTCATAGGCGGCCTGTAGATTGCCGGCCTTCATGGTTTTGTTGTCGATGTTCTTCAAGTTGAACTCGTATTGCTCGAGCAGCCACCGCGTCCAGCCTTCGTCCATGGAGGCGCTCCACGGCTTATAAAGTCCAACGCGCACTTCCTTTACCAAGGCCGTGGCTACATTCGGCTTTGCATCCAGACCGCGGATGACCACGTGATACTTCGCGGCCAGTTGCTGCAAATTGCTTGATGGCTGAATAAGTATTGTGCCCGGAGCGTACCGGACACCGTTCGCGGTAAATCCCTCTTTCGTGATCGAAACTGAATCCTTCGCCTTAAGCGCAGCGTTCAGCAAGTGAGTGCTGCTGTTCGTTTGGGGTGACAGGGCATAAACCGGGCTCCCTCCCTCGACTCGTCCTTGAGGCCAATCGGAATCGCTGATGCGTCGCGCCCCCTTAGTTTCCTCTGGTGGCAGCATCTCCTTCGTGAGATCCACGCCCATCAGCAGCGGCAAGGTCCATGCAGTCACATCGTAGGGACGCAGCGGCGGTTGTCCCATCGCCACGCGCACTTTCGGATAGCGCTGGCGGCCCAGCAACTCGCCGACGAAACGCCCGTAAGGCTGCGCTGTGGGAATGAGAAAGTCCTTCCCGTTTGCGGAAACCATCACTTCAGCGCCGTGTTCGTCAAGAAGGTGCGCCAGCTTGGCGGCGGTCATGGGATCGCGCTGGTCGCGATGAATGAGCCAGAATTCATCTGGCTTGCCGTCGCCGATCTGCTCCATCGCCATCGCTTCAGTGCCACGCAGGAAATCTTCGCGATGATAGCTCGCCGTCTCCAGAATGGCGTCGGAGGCAATGCGCTCGTAATCCATGATGTCGCGCAAACGCCACGTGCCGCCGGCCCACGGATTGGGGAAATTGGCGGTCTTCATGTAGTCAATGAGGCCCTTGCCGCCACCCGAAAGTTCCGTTGCGGACAGCGTGATTGGAGTTGCAATTCGCGCGGAGGCCGCCTCGGTGAGCAATCCGAAGATGTTCTTGAACTGTGGCGTGCCTTCGGTCGCACCCGGCCAATATTGGTCATAGACGTAGCCATACACAACGCCGGGCTTGTGGCTCTGCTCCAACCGCCAGGCCATGGTAGATCCGATGACGTTGACGCCGCGCCACATCAACGCACTGACTGAGTTCGCGATCGGGTCAGCATATGGCGGCACAAAAAGCCGCGGGCCAACGGAACCCATCTGGTGTTCGTCGAGCCATATTTGCGGAAACCACTCGTGGTAGGCGGCGTGCGTCATCGCCCGCGTCTCTTTCTGCGTGAGCATGTACCAGTCGCGGTTGTCGTCGTGCCCAACGTAAGCGTGGTAGAGCCACGGCATGCGTCCGCCTTCGTACTTCGTGCCGACGTACTTGCGGTACCACTCCGTGACCATGATTTGTCCATCGGGATTCAACGAGGGCACAAGCAGCACAATCACATTGCTCAATCGACGCAGCGTCTCAGAATCTTCAGCGGTGACGAGTGCGTGCGCCCACTCCATCGCCATCTGCGAAGAGCCGATCTCGGTCGAATGGATATTGCATGTCACCAGCAGGATCACTTTGCCGTCACGCACGAGGCCATCTATTTCCTGCTGCGAACGTCCACGCGGGTCGGCCAGCTTATGCGCGATCTCCTGATACTTGGCCTTGTTCTGCAGATTCTCTTTGGTCGAGATCGCCGCGAGGATGAAGTCGTTATTCAGCGTAGTCGGACCCATATTCTCCACCTGAATCCGCGGAGACTTCGATGCCAGGTACTTGAAATAGGAAACGATCTGGTGATAGTCGGCAAGTTTGCGATCTGCACCCACTTCGAAGCCAAGAAACTGTGAAGGTGTCTGAATCTTGTCTGCAGTGGGCTCCGCCGTACGGGCGAGTGCCGACTCAGCGAGAAGTGCGCAAATAAGGGCGACTTTGAGCGTGGAGTACAAAAGTTTCATGTGAGACTCGCTTCGCGTTAGTGAAATTTTGAGCCTGGCCTCAGATTTTGGGAGCCGATTATAACGCGAGTCTCCAATGTGCTTCGAAGCATGCTGGGCCCATGAGCCGCAACGGGCTGATGTCGGCAACCTTAGTGTCTTACCTATGGTATAATGTAAGGCATGAAGGATCTAAGTGCTACATTTACGTCAAAGGGCCAACTTGTGGTTCCCGCGGAGCTTCGACGCAAGCATGGAATTGAGACCGGCACCCGGGTCAAGTTTTTGGAGGATCACCTTGGCCGCATTGTGCTGCAGCCGATTACAAGGGAGTACATCGACCGGCTTATGGGATGTTTGAGTGACGGGCCAGACCTGGTGACTGGCTGGGAAAGAGAGCATCGCGAAGAAGGCAAGCGAGATAAATGAAGATTTACGTGCTCGACGCGAGCGCTGTGTTTATCTTCCTTCAGAAAAAGCCGGGCGCGGCGAAGGTAAACGATCTGCTAAAGCAAGCAATGGATGAGCATGCACAGTTAATCAATATAAGTTGTACTACGCGGATAGTTTCGCCGCTGCGCTGGCTATGGAACACAAAGCTACGCTCGTGACCAGCGACTCCGACTTTCGAAAGCTTGGCCACAGCTCTCCGGTGCTCTGGCTAAAGTCATGACCGCCATTGAGGCCTAAACACCCGTTCCAGCCCCAAGCACTGCGCGTTTGGCAAACACGCGAATCATCTCGCGGCGATACTCAGGAGTGAGCAACGATGTGGTGAGTGGCTTGGCCACCTTCGCTGCCAACTCGCCAACCACTGCCGCTGCGTGATCGTTGAGCATCTTCCCTGCCAGCGCGTGCCTGGCTTCGTTCACCAGCAGCGGAGCCGGATTCACTCCGGTGATCGCCACGCGCGCGTCTTCGATGATGCCTTGCGCGTTTTTCTTCAGCGCCGCCGCGACTCCGGCGAGCGGGTAGTCGATCGATCCCCGGAGCCGCAGCTTTTGGTAGACGCCATCATATCCAGCCATGCGTTCCGGCAAGAACACCCGTGTCAGCATCTCGTTGTTGGCAAGCTTCATGCGCGCGTCGCCGATATTGGTGTAGAACTCGGACAAAGGCAGCCGGCGCTTGCCGGCTGGCCCGGCGATCTCCAACTCCGCTTCGAGGCATAGCAGCGCGGCGGGAGAGTCTGCGGAAAACGCCGCCCAGCACTTCTTGCCTCCGGGCGCAACATGGCACAGATCGCCATCCTTCTTTATGCAGAAGCCGCATGACTTGCGCCAGGTGAGCGACTGGTTGTACCAGAGGCAACGCGTGTCGAGACAGATATTGCCGCCGATCGTACCCATATTGCGCAGGATCGGCGAAGCCACCGTAGCCACAGCCTCGCGCAACACGCGATAACTTCGCCGAATGAACTCGGAATCCTCGATCGTGCTCAGTGTGACCAGCGCGCCGATCTCGGTGCCATGTCCCGGAATGGAACGGATGGTCCGCAGCTCGTCGATGCCGCGGATGTCGAGCAGATACTTCGGCGTGAACAGCCGCTGCTTCATCGACGGCAGCAGATCAGTGCCGCCGGCGATGATCTGGATGTCAGGCGCGTGGGCTGAAAGATATCCAGCGGCATCTTCGATCGAGCGCGGGCGCAGTAGTTTGAATGGGGGCAGGCTCACGCGGAGTTCCTGCTTACTACTGTGATCCTGAGGCCTGATGCTGGCCGAAGGATCTCCCGGAATATGTCGGATTTAATCGCTCCATCGCGGCTCTTACACGAGGATTTTCTCCAAAGAGGCAATTCGGAGCGCTTAAGTTCGATGCAGCTCGGGAGATTCTTCGGCCAGCATCGGGCCTCAGGATGACAGACGTTAAGAGGTTCTGCCGGGTCAGGTGAAACGAGGAAAGAAGAGTCATTCCCGACACGGGCCGATAACATTAATCATCCCCCGCAGCCGGCTCGGTTGTCACTCCCGCGCGGGCTGGGTCCGCCGGATGGCGCGTTGGACCGCGTCCTTTGAACCACAAACTGCCGCCGTGTTCGCGGAATTGTGCGGGTTTTAAGGCGTCATTGGCGCCTCGAAAACCTGCTTTTTGTGCCTCGTTTCGTGCTTTAATTGCCGCCAAAACACGGTCTGGAGTGAACGGAGCTTCCCTTAAACGGATGCCTATCGCGTCGAAAATGGCGTTGGAAATGGCGGGAATGCACGCCGCGAGTGATCCTTCCGAGGCTTCTTTGGCGCCAAAAGGGCCCTCGGGATCGACGCTTTCGACGATATAAGTGACGATTTCAGGCGACTCAACCGCCGACGGAGACTTGTATTCGAGCAGTCCAGGGTTCATTAACAGGCCATCTTTCCATACCATTTCCTCCTGTAATGCCTGTCCTAAGCCCATCCAGACGGAGCCAATGACCTGTCCTTCGACGCTCACAGGGTTCAAAGCGCGTCCACAATCGTGCGCAGCCCAGATTTTATGGACGGTGACGACCCCCGTTTCTTCGTCCACACTGACCTCAGCGACCTGCGCAGAGTACGAATACGCGGGCGAAGGACCGACTCCAGCGCCTTTATGCTTGCCTCCACGAGCCTCTGGAGGCGGCGCATAAGACCCCGTTCCTGTGAGCGCACCGCTGAAATCGATGGCTGCAACGACCGCTTCCTCGAACGACATCTGGTCTTTGGGCCCTTCATCCTTGCGCTTTTGCTGCACAGAATGGCGCAGAATCTGCCCTTCAACGCGTCCGGAGACCGTCGTTTGTGCCTGTGAACGCTGCTCCGTCCGCTCCCCGCCGGGGCTTTGTTCGGTATTATCGGAACCCCTAGGCGTGTCTTTTGCGTCGAGAATTTGTGCTGCAGTGGGCTCAACAGACAATCGACCGAGTGCAGCCGGCTCCACGTTTGCGCCTTTCTTGCCCACGTAATCGTCGCGCATAACAACATTTTCAGGCGCGCAAACCATCTTCCTGGCCGCTGCGGCAACGATCTTGCTCCTGACATCTTCCGCTGCACGCTTCGCAGCGTTGCCGTTCATGAAGGTCACACGGCTCGAATAAGAGCCAATATCGACCGGAGTAAGGTCGGTATCGGCCGCGATAACCTTCACTCGCGCCAGCTTGCAGCCGAGCACTTCGGCCACGATTTGCGCGATCATTGTGTCCGATCCCTGGCCGATGTCCGATGCTCCGGTGTAGACAACGACTCCGCCGTCGCGATCGATCTTGATATTGACCGTGGAATGCGGCATATCAGACCGGATAATCGAATTTGCGGCGCCGCTTACATAGTGGCTGCAACCCATGCCAAGACCGCGTCCGGGGCCCAATTTCCCCTTTCGCGTGGCCCATTCTGAGCCTTCAAGCACCTTATCTATGCACTCTGGAAGCCCATAACTCTGCACGCGAAGGCCGTTAACCGTGATACATGGCGGCTTTAGCAGGTTCACGCGGCGGATTTCCGCAGGATCGAGATGAATTGAAGCGGCCAGTTCGTCGAGCTGCGATTCGAAGGCGAAGCGGACGTTTACGGTGCCGTGTCCGCGCATCGCGCCACATGCAGGCTTGTTGGTGAGCACGCGATATCCGTCATAACTGATGTTTGGAATGTCGTATAACGCGCCTAAAAGCGCCCCGGAATAGAGGATTGTGACCACTCCATAAGAGCAATAAGCGCCTCCATCCTGGATTACACGCGCCGCAACGGCCGTAATGCGGCCATCTTGCTTTACCCCGGTTTTGAGATCGATGATCGTTCGGGGTCGCCCACGATGCGCCCAAAAGACTTCTTCGCGAGTGTAGGTGATCTTCACCGGAGCTTTAGCCTTGCGCGCCGCAACCGCAGTGATGATCTCCAGAACGTGGAGTGCGGCTCCATAGCCGCATGCGTCACTTCGTTCGCCAGATATCGGCCTTCCAGTATGTACGCCGCCTCGCGAAATCCCTGATCCGGATCGCCAAAAACGTGGTGATAATCCTTCTCGATGTTGTTCGGCTTCTCCGGATGAATGAAGTCCGAGGTAGCTTTCATCGACTCTTCCGGATCGAAATAAGCCGGCAACGGATCATATTCAACATCAATGAGCTCCATTCCTCGTTCGGCAATCGATTCCGATTCGGCCACCACGCAAGCCACGTTGTCGCCGACATAGCGGACCTTGTCTACTGCAAGCGCGGTTTCATCGTGCCCGACAGGAAGAATTCCGTATTTGTTCGGGGCATCCTGACCGGTAACTACCCCTACTACACCGTCAAGCGCAAGCGCGCGGGTTGAGTCGATGCGCTTGATTACGGCATGCGGGTAGGGTGAGTGCAGAATCTTGCCGATAAGCATGCCAGGAAGAGAGAGATCGTCGGTGTACTTCCCTGCTCCGGTGGTCTTGCCTGCGGAGTCGATGAGTGCGACTGGCTTTCCGATGACTGAGAAGTCTGACATTGCTGTTGCCTATCGTCGTGCCGCAGCGATCCCTTGCTGCTCCGCGCGAATCGCTGCTTTGATCGCCTGATACATTTGCGTGTAGCCAGTGCACCGGCAGAGATTGCCGCTGAGTGCATGGCGAATGTCTTCATCGCTGGGCTCGGGATTGCGTTCGAGCAGAGCTTTCACCGTCATGATGAAACCCGGCGTGCAGTATCCGCATTGCGCGCCTCCCCAATCACCGTATGCTTTTTGGATGGCGGCCATAGCGCCATGCTCCGCGACACCCTCGATGGTCGTGATCTCGGGCGCGTGTCCTTCATCATCGACCGAGATTGAGGCAGCAATCATCGTGCAAGAGAGCATCGGAGTACCGTCGACCAGCACGGTGCAGGCGCCGCATGACGAGTCGTCGCAGCCACGCTTGGAACCCGTAAGCTGAAGGTCCTCGCGAAGGGTATCGAGCAGCAGCTTCGCGGGCTCGATGGCGACCTCGCGACTCCGGCCATTCACCCGTAGTTCAATTAGCTCTTTTTTCATGAATTTACTCTTCAAGGATACATCCGCGACCGAACCCGAGAGCGAACACGAAGGGCACAAAGGCACAACGAGGTCACGAACCGAGCAACGAGACCCAGAATTCAATAGGTTGGGATTTTCGAATCAATGATTCTGGACCAGCGGTCGATACCGCCGGAGACGGATTGAGCTTTCTCGTATCCCTGCTGGCGCAGCCAGGCAGTGACGTTCATCGAGCGCACTCCGTGATGGCAGATCACGACAATGTGTTCGTCGGGATCGAGTTCCTGAATACGGGCAGGAATGTCCTGCATCGGGATGTGTCTTGTGCCCTCGATGTGCGCAACCTGATACTCCCAAGGCTCGCGACAATCGAGAAACGTAAACTCCTCACCGGCATCGCGCAGGCGTTTCACTTCTTCTGCTTGAATTTCGTAGTCCATTTGCTAACCGCGGGAGGAGCAAATACCCATTCGACTGCGCTCAGAGCAGGCTGCGTCACGAAGGTTTAAAACAAGAGGTCACGAATACGATCTTCCGGCTTTGTGACCTCTGGTTTCGCCTTAGTGCCCTTCGTGTTCGCTCTTCCGGTCAATAACCGTAATCTGCGGGCGCCGAATAGGCGTGCTTCTTCACACGCAGGCTGTTCACGCGGTCGCTTCCTAACATTCTCAAGTATCCACTCCGATCCCGCACTCCATCAACCCATTTAGATCGCCAGCGCACGAAGTCTTCCGGGGTCTTCGTTTCGGCGTGGTATGCCCGAAAGAACTCACTATCACGACTGTAATAACCCTGCACCGGTGATGGATGAGCGCCGAAGGGCTCGTGCACCACTGCCGAAACGAGAAATCCGGGGATCACCGTGCGATTCGGGTCGCTTGCGATCACTTCCTGCTCGACAATTTCCTCCGCAACGACGATCACCTTCTTCGCCGCGCGCACTGCTTCAAGCATCACCCCGAAGTTTCCCCAGCAATGCGCATTGCCTTCGGCATCTGCGCGTTGCACGTTGACGATGGTTATGTCCGGCGCGATTGCGCGCACCGCGAGCAACGTCTCCTTGGGTTCAAAAGGGGAAATGATCTGATAGAAGAAGTGATTGCCCTTGGGTACGTCGCTGCCTCTGGCTGTGCGCGTCGGCAAAAAAGGTACGCCGATCGCTCCAGCTTGGAGTCCCAGCGCGATCGTGAAGTTTGTCATGTTGAAAACGCGAACCTCGCCTGCCTCGACCGCACGACGAAAGTTGTAGGCCTGTCCCATCATGACGTTGCCGACCCAGGCGGCAACTACGTCCTTCACGCATCCAGCGCCAATGAGCTGATCGAATAGACAATCAGAAATCGGACCGATCAGGCGCAGATCACGCTTCTTCTGTCTGATTATTTCGTGTCCGGCAGCAAACGGGATCATCTGTTCAAGCTGCAATCCGACCGCAACAGACGAGCCGTCCGGTACGAACTCGGCGATGGCGTCACGCATGGAGCGGAGTTTAGACATCGTCCTCATCATGATAGCGAAGAAGCGTTTCAGGCCGGGGTTTAAGGTAGTCAGGGATCCGTGCGACCCGATTTGGCACAAGCAAATGAACAAATCAGACCGCAGGTTACTTTAGTGATGCTGTTGCGCAGAGCGCTTTGACATAGCATCTTGGGGCATGACTGCCCTCTTTCGCCTTCTTTCCGTTTTATCACTGGCAGCTTTGGCTCAAGCTGCGATGTGGGCGCAGGCGGCGCCCGCGAAGTCCCTCGCCGAAATGGCAGCGCAGGCGAAGGCACACAAGACGGGTCAGGCCCACGTCGTTTTGAACGACGAGTCAATCGAGAGTCATAAGCCTCTCATTCCGGATGTTGCAGCCACCGCCGACAACGCCGAAGAAATCATGAAGGCGATCACCGAGTTCCGAAAGAGTCACACACGCTCCGAGACTGAGAACCTGGTTCACGAATGGTACGACAGGCACGATGGTCTGGTGGCAAAGGCGGCAAACGAGAATCAGCGCATCGCTGCCCGAGAGCAAGCTCATCAAAGCGTGAATGGATACGGTTATCGGAGTCCCGGAGAGTACCAGGCTAACTACGAATCAGAGATCCGTTCAGCTCAAGAGGATTGGCAGCGGAAGCGGGAGAACGCAATGCTTGCGGCGCGAATCCAGCAAACGTTGGTGAAGATCCGCGGTCAGCTCCGCACGCAAGGCATGGACTTTGACTGGTTCAAGCTACGTTGCGGAAGTAGCTATTGCAATCAGTAGTCAAGCGAAGCGCATTGCAATACGTCATTTTCCTTTCCACTGCGGCCTGCGCTTTTCAATCCATGCGCGAATTCCTTCTCGCGCGTCTTCGGTCTGCATGAGTTCTTTAAGGTAAATCTCTTCAGCACGCGCCAGACCTTTTTCAAAGTGGGCAGCATCCCACGAATACAGAGCGCGCTTAGCGTGGGCTAGTGCTGCCGGGCTAAGAGCCTTCAGGCGCTGTTCGTATTCAGAAACCACTTCGTCCAACTTCGCCGGGACGGCGCGGCTTGCAAGTCCCAATTGCACAGCCTCTCTTCCATCAAAGGTGCGTCCTGTCAGGACCAGCTCTGCGGCGCGCTTCTGGCCGACAACGGCCGCGAGAGCAGCAGCAGCAACAGGCGGAAAGCAGCCCAGTTTAATTTCGGGAAATCCCCAATGCGCGCTCTCGGCAGTGATAACAATGTCACAGGCCATCGCGATTTCCGCGCCTCCCCCGAGGCAGTAGCCGCGCACGACGGCGAGCGTCACCTTCGTCGTTCGCACCAGCTTGCGCACGACACTATGAAACCTTCTCAGCGTCTCCTCAACTTTGTCGGGAGCGTGGGAAGGGATATCGACGCCGGCTGAGAAGTGCTCGCCTGCTCCCGAGAGAATAATGGCGCAGATTTCGGATTGGGATTGAATGTCTTCCAACACTCGAGCGAGCTCCTCCATCATTTGAATGTCGATCACGTTCTCCTTGCCATGCGTCAGTATTAAATGGGCGAAGGGAGGTTCGTGCCGGAGTCGAATTCGCGACGTTGATTCGGAGCCCGTCATTTCTTCTTTATCAAGGGAGAACGTGGTTCCGGCCGCCCTTGGCCGGGCTTTTAGTTTTGCCCTCAGGCATTGGCTTCGCATGCAAAGGCCGGGCGAGGGCGCCCGGAACCACGGAATCCCGTCCTGACTCTGTTGTTGGCCTCTTCACGAAGTCCAAAATCCGTCCTTGTCGTACTCGCGAATTGCCCTCCGTTCATCTGGCGAGGGCGGCGCGGTTTCGCCTGCGTCGTTGGCAACGCGGAGCTTCCATCCTGTAGACGCAACCACTTCCTCTACGCTTATGCGCTCATGATGCGAGTGCAGGTAAGCCTCTCCGTCTTCGCCGAAGCGAAGCACTGCTTTGGTCGTTATCACAGCTGAAGGACCGCCACGTGGAAGGCCAACGCGTTTCCGGTAGCCGGCTCCATTTCCATTTCCGGGACTGGTGATGTACCCCACTCGTTCCGGCAGACGATGCCGTTCGTGGTCGATCATGGCTACAAAGCGATGGGCCAGGGACGCGATATCGCACGCGCCTCCCGAACCCGGCAGCCGAACAATCCCGTGCTCGCCCTGCACTTGCGTGGAATTAAGATTCCCAAATCGGTCCACCTCAGCGGCCCCAAGAAATCCGAGGTCGACGCGGCCTGCCTGAAGCAGGCCCATAACGCCCATCATGTCGAGGCACTGCGTCGCATGCAGAAGGTTGGGGGGATCGGCCATGGTGTAGATCAGCTCTGCCGCGGGTTTGGTCCGAATTACTCCATTCTCGAACAATCCGACGCAATTTGGAGCGTGAGTTTGCTTGGCGACAATGAAGGCGATCAGCGGCAGCCGCATGCCGACAAACACTACTTCTCCTTCGCGGATCTCACGGGCAGCCGCTGCCACCATGAGTTCGCCAAGTGTGTATCTCATTTCGCAGTGAAGACCGCAGAACGCTTTTCGATATAGGCGTTCAGGCCTTCCTTGGCGTCGTCGCTTTCGAAAAGAAGCTGTTGGTTCTCGCGTTCGAGCGCCAGACCGGATTCGATCGGGACCTCCCAACCGCTCTGAACAGCGCGCTTAATACGACCGACAGCCAGCGCGGCCTTATTCGGAGGACAGAACTGGCGAGCATATCCCAGGACATTCGGCATGAAGTTGTCACGCTCAAAGACGTCGTTCACGATGCCCAATTCTTTCGCGTCGGCGAACGCGAACGTCTTGCCGAGCGCCATCAGCTCGATGGCTTTTGATTTTCCCACCAGCCGTGACAATCGTTGTGTCCCGCCGGTGCCGGGCAGCACTCCGAGGTTCACTTCGGGAAGGCCGATCTTGCCGGAATCTTTGCGCGCGATGCGGATGTCCGCCGCCATTGCGATCTCGAGGCCGCCGCCGACGCAATGCCCGTTAATCGCTGCGATTACGAGTTTCGGCGTGTTCTCCAGGCGCAGCAGAGTCTCGTTCGCGTGCAGACAAAAGTAGTACTTGTAAGTCGGATCGACGCTCGTAAGCATGTTGATATTGGCGCCCGCCGAGAAGAATTTGTCTCCCGCTCCGGTCAGAACAATCACGTATACATCCTGATCCATGCGCGCACGCAGAATCGCGTCATCCAGTTGGCGGTTCATCTCGTAGGTATAAGTGTTCGCGGGAGGATCGTTAATTTCGAGAATGGCAACGCCCGCGTCGCTGCGAAAATTGATCAATGTTCTCTGTGCTGATTCGATAGTCGTGGACATACAGACTCCTCGTTCAGACTTGTATGAGTCCGTGAACCTTGCATTGTAGCCTGTCGCTGTTTGACGCTTTCTCGATATGCAGTTGGCGATATCCACTGCGACGGACATCTCTGCGGCAACGTTCGGGCTTCCAATTTCAGTCGAGTCTTGATTCACGCGAGGAATATCTATGCCCACGTTCACAGCCGATGTCGAGGAAATCCGCAATCGAGCGCGCAAAAAGATCGAGGAAGGCGCAGTGACGCAAGCCTACAAAGGCGATGTCGAGAAAACTATCCAGATCCTGAACGAGGCGTTAGCGACAGAGATCGTGTGCGTGCTGCGCTACATGCATCACTACTTCATGGCGACCGGCGTTCACGCCATGGCGGTGCGCGATGAATTCAAGGAGCATGCCGACGCGGAACGCGATCACGCCGATAAGATCGCGGATCGCATCCAGCAGCTCGGCGGCAAGCCAGACTTCAATCCCAAGTCGCTGCTTGAACGGTCAGCTTCGCAATACGTAGAAGGCAGCAGCCTTTCTGAAATGATTCGAGAAGACTTGATCGCCGAACGGATCGTGATTGAGGTTTACACAGAAATGATCCGTTACTTCGGCGACAACGATCCAACGACCCGCATTCTGATCGAAGGGATTTTGCGTGATGAGGAAGAGCACGCGAGCGATCTGAGTGACCTATTGTTCGTGATTGATCCGCAAACCGGCCACACTGAGGGCGAGGATCCAGGAACTGAGCCAATGCGATTCGCGTCTGAAAAAAGTGGAGCTAAGAAGCCCGCAGCATGAGCGAACTTCAGCGTCTCCTAAGCTGCTAAGCGAACAGCAAGTAAGTATTTTCTCTCGCTGCCAGCCGACAATAACCGTTGTTGGTTTTGTTCCTAAGCTGAGAAGCTCAGCAGCTTAGTAGCTAATGACTTCCCGAAACCGCCGCCGTGGTCACTTCCTCAGACACCATTGGCAAAGCGCCGAACTGTTTCAGGATGACCATCTTCGATCTGCCTTCGCGCCCTCCGGGAACGTAGATCAGTTTGCGCTCAGGATCGAAGGCGAGGCTGTGTCCCTTTACGTCGGTCTTCAATTCGCTCTCGTATTGGAGCTGCCGACCGTTCACGCGCATGGTTGTAACCGTGCCATCGCTCGACGCGCCGTACAAAACATTTCCGACAGAGTCGAGCCACAAGCGGTCTGTACCGGCGGCTACAGGTATGCGGCTTAGTTCAGCGCCGGAATCGGCGTCGAGAGCGAGAACTGCGAAGCGGACGGCAACGAATAACGTCCGCGTTGTGGGGACGAGGATGATTCCGGTTGGCTGAGACGCCTTCAGCTTGATCATGTGAAGCGGCTTGGCATCGCGCTCAAGCGAAGCCGGATACGCAACGACTGAGTTTTGATCTTCCAGCGTAACGAAGATCGCGTTGCGAAGGCACTTGCCAATTGCTGCTGTTGATCACGTCAATCGAGTTCGTACCGGCGTCAGCGATGTAAACCCGTCCGTTCGCATCATCGACCGCCACGCCGCGAGGGCTCACAATGCCCGAAATTTCAGCCACAAACCGCCGCTTAGCGGGATCAAAAATATCCACCTTGCCCGCTCCATCATGAGCCATGACCAAGTAACCCTTAGCGAAAGCGAGCGTCTCAAAGCCAGGACGGCCGGAGATGTCGAGCATGGCGATCTCGCGCAACTTTGCCGCGAACAGTGAAAGCGGAACAAATAAGACAACTAAAACGGCAGCCTTGGGAAAACGCATCACCTGTCCAGGAAGAAAAGGAGCTATTTACACCAACAGCTTGGGATGCATTTCAGAGTTGATCTGCTGCCCACGTCATGGCGGATCAAGGAATCCTCGTCCAATTAGCCCTAAGTCGGCAGTTCTGCATCTCAACTAGCTGTTCCAGGCAGCACTTTGCGCCAACCGGCGGTACTCATTAGAGTTTGCGGAACTAGCGGCAGAGCTGTGGGATAGCTTGTACACTGAAGGCCTGCCGGAACGCCGGAAAGCCAATTGAAAACCGGCAGACCTCTTTCGCATGCCCGAGAAAGTCTTAATAGTTGACGACGAAGAACCCGCACGCACAGGTGTTGCCGAATTGGTAGCTTCGTGGGGATATCGCACAGAAATGGCCAAGGATGGCCTTGAGGCGCTTGATAAAGTCATCGCCTGGTCTCCATCCATCGTAGTTACCGACCTTGCCATGCCTCGCATGGATGGCATGGAGCTCATCCAAAGGCTCGCCGAACAGCCCCAGGAACTCAAGGTCGTGGTGGTCACTGCCAATACTGAAATCGCAGCGGCAGTAGAGGCCATGAAGCTGGGCGCGTACGACTACATTACAAAGCCTCTCGACTTCAAGCGTTTGAAGGCAATCCTGCAGAACGCGTCACTGTTACAGGACACCGAGCGTGAGCTCGAAGTTACGCGAAGAAACCTGCGCAATTCCGGCGTACTCGGTCGCCTGGTGGGCAAGTCCAAGAAGATGCAGGAGATTTTTGCCCTGGTTGAGCGAGTCGCTCCCACCACTGCATCCATCCTCATCACCGGAGAGAGTGGTACAGGAAAAGAGGTCGTCGCACGAACGCTGCATGATCTAAGCGCGCGCAAGGCGAAGCCGTTCGTGGCGATCAATTGCTCGGCGATCCCGGAGACGCTGATTGAGAGCGAAATATTCGGGCACGAAAAAGGTGCCTTTACCGGTGCTCTTGAACGCCGCGCCGGATGCTTCGAACTGGCCGAGGAAGGCACGCTCTTACTCGACGAAATTGGCGAGATGCCAATCGCCACCCAAGCCAAGCTGCTCCGCGTTCTCGAAGACAGAAAGTTCCGGCGTCTGGGCAGCAAGGTTGAAACTGAAGCTAATGTTCGCGTCTTGGCCGCTACAAACAAAGTCCCAGAAGAGGCCGTTGCGGCGGGGCAATTGAGAAACGACCTGTACTATCGCATGAACGTTTTCAACATCCACATGCCTCCGCTACGCGACCACAAGGAGGACCTGCCCGACCTGATGGAAGCGCTGGTCAACGATCTGAACGAGAAGCATGGCACCGATGTATCCAGTATCGATGACTCGGTGACGAAGGCATTTCAAACCTACAGCTGGCCGGGCAATGTCCGCGAACTAAGGAACACGATCGAGCGCGCCGTCATTCTCGCGGGCAGCAAGGTGATCGAGACCAAACACTTGCCTCCCGGCTTCGGCACCGCGCAGGTAAGAACTGCGGAGTTGGACCCGAACGCGATCCACCTTGGAGTAGGCACAACCGTCGAAGAGGCAGAAAAGCAATTGATTCTGCGGACACTGGCAAGTACCAGCAACAACAAGACGCGAGCGGCAGAGATTCTGGGCATCAGCCTGAAGACTCTGCACAACAAATTAAAGGAGTACGGCTCTAACGGCAGCAACATGGCCGAAGCTGCCAATCGCTAGTTTCCCGCACGAACGCTCTGGCCGGGGTTTGTGAGCTTCCATGCGACTGAAGATCAAGTTGGTGATCGCAATCAGCCTGATGGTGGTTGCCATCGTGCTGACGCTCTCCACTATTTACGTCGCTCAGCTTGTTCACCACGTGATCAACGACGGGGTCAGCGACGGCGAGTTCGCGGTAAAGCAGATTGTTCACTTTACCCGCGACGCACTCGACCGGGATCTGAAAGACCTGAATACCACGCGAATCGATCCCGCCGACCCGAAGCAGATTAACGAATTCATCGAAGAGAGCCTGCAAATGGATGGCGGGCTCAACGATCTGCTCGAATCTCAGATCGGATATTCGCAAATCATCAGCGATGCTTCGGTGGTTGGGCCGGATGGTCGCGCAATTCTCCATAGTGACTTTCTCCTGGTGGGTAAACCTGTACCAGACCGGCCGGACTTGCACGAGCTCGCCGGCGCGCGATTTTGGCGTCAGCTGCAAGTCGTTTACGGCCCGATCAAGACTTATGCAGTTAAGATCCCACTCGAACGCAACAATCAGCCCTTCGGCTCGGCTCAGGTCGGCATCTCTTCTGTATTCATCAAGAACACGCTGCAGAAGTCATTGAATCGTGCGCTCACGTTTTCCGCCATCGCCATTCTGGTTTCATTGATCCTGGCCGCAGGACTTTCCAACTTCGCGCTGCGTCCTTTGGCCGCAATCTCACGCCGCCTGGACCAGATGAGCGCAGGCGAGGTTGCCACGCCTCCTCCCACAGAACTCAATCGCGCTGACGAATATGGAAACGTCAGCTCGAAGATCGAACGCATCGGCAGGCAGATGCGCACGGTCAACGAAGTATTTGCGGCGCTGCAGGAGAATGTCGATCAGATCATGGCGAATCTCCAGGATGGTCTGATGTTATTTACTCAGGATCAGCGCGCCGTCCTGGTGAGCGCCTCGATTGAAACCTTCCTCGGTAAACCACGCTCCGAGATGCTGGGAAGCTATGCGGAGCAAATCTTTTCCCGTCACACCCAGGTTGGCCGCAACGTGTTGAACGCCTTTGCCGACCGCGAACCGATCCACATGGTGGAGCTGACGGGGGACAACGGCACCGAGGTCCAGGTATCGCTGGACTTCATCGAGGAGGGTGGACAGCAACTCGGAGCGCTGCTGACCATGCGCGATATGGAGTCGATGCGCAAGATCGAAGGCGAAATCGAAGTTTCACGGCGCATGGCTAACATTGGCAAACTTACCTCTGGCGTTGCCCACGAAGTAAAGAATCCAATCAATTCAATCGTCGTGCATTTGGAGATACTGCGTAACAAGCTCAATCAGCCCGATGCCGATACTGAACGTCACATGGACGTTATTGAGACTGAGATTCAAAGGCTCGACCGTGTGGTGCAGACGCTGGTGGACTTCACGCGTCCCGTAGAATTGCGGCTGGCCGAGACCGATCTTCGCACGCTGGTCGAGCAAGTCGCGTTCGTGGCGAAGCCAGACTGCGAACGGCAAGGAGTGCACCTGGAAACGGAGATCGCCTCCGAGCCTCTGCCTGCGAAGGTCGATGTCGACCTGGTGAAGCAAGCGCTGCTCAACATTGTCATCAACGGTGCCCAGGCGATGGAGAACGGTGGAGGCACACTCACGCTGCGCGCTCTACGCATGGACGATGAAGCACAACTTGAGATTCAGGATACTGGGCCGGGAATACCTCCGGCGATCCGCGACAAAGTCTTCAACCTTTACTTCACCACCAAGAAAAGTGGAAGCGGCATCGGACTGGCCATGACGTACCGCATCCTCCAGCTGCATAATGGATCGATACATTTCGATACCCGAAGTGGTGAAGGGACCACTTTCTATTTAAATCTTCCGCTAGTTCGCTCAGAGCAAGGACAGCAGCGGGACCTTGTGGCACAGTCATAATCATGTACGTTCATTCTTATCAGCGTTCCTGCATAATCACTTTGGCTGTAAGTCTGTTACTCGTCTCAGGTTGTACCAAAAAAAAACCGCCGGTTGCCCCTTCACAGGCTCAAGCCCCTACCGTCACCCAGCCAACACCGCAGCAGGAGCCGCAGACAGCTCCCGCCCCAACTACTCCGGAAACGACTCCGACGACTGAAGCACCTGCGACGACTCCAACTCCCGCACCCGAGGCGAAGGCGCAGAAGCCATCGCCGATCAAACGGCACAAGAGCACGGCTACAAACGGACAGAAGCAGTCCGCTCCTTCGGCGACCGCGAAGAAGACCCCGCTACCCACGACTGCTCCGCCTGCGAACGGTACCGTAGCAAAGGCAGCGCCTCCTCCCGCGCCAGAGGCCGGAGTGGGACAGATATCGCCAGATATCTCGCAGTCAGCCGCTTCGCAAACTCAGCAGAGCACCAACCAGTTGATCGACACTACCGAACAGAACTTGCGGAATCTGAATCGCACGCTGAGCAACGATGAATTGAATATCGTGTCGCAGATACGCAGCTACATCAATCAAGCTAAGTCAGCGCTGAAAGATCAGGATCTGGAGCGTGCCCACAACCTGGCCGCCAAGGCTCGGCAGCTCTCGGAAGGTTTGCTGCACCCATAGATCCCTATCTGGTAGAGACGCAGCATGCTGCGTCTTCACGATGCTGCTCGGCGAGAGCCACCTCTTTGCGTACTTCGTGCTGTGGCGTTCCGGATGGTTACACCTGCTGGTTACACCTGCTGGTTACACCTAAGTCTTGGCTTTTAACATCCTCAACGTGGAGACGCAGCATGCTGCAAGACTGTCCAAATTAGCTGGCGTGTTTCTTGGTTTCCTCAGATTTTGAAGGGGCACGGCTGTAGCCGTGCCATCAGCCCAGACCTAGAATCGGGCTTCAGCCCCCGGCGCCTTTTTTCCAATTTAGAAAGAGTGCCTCAGTGGCTGAAGCCGGATTTCAGGCCGGTTTTAACGGCACGGCTACGCTTCGCTGAAGCCGTGCCCCTTCAAAACCGCTTGCAGCGTGCTGCGTCTCTACCTACCTGTCGCTCCACTCAGGCACATGCCCAGGAGTCCAAGGCGCGCCGGCTTTTTCCATATCGTCCTCGAGCTTCTTCAG
>QIBC01000034.1 GCA_003225215.1 Acidobacteriota bacterium | reverse complement strand
CAAGGACTGCTTCCCGAAGAGTACTTCGTTAACGACAAGGGCAAACTCGACGAGGCCAAAGCGCGCGAGGCGCTTAAGAATGGACTCGGCCAAGTTACTCGGCCAAGTGAGGGGCGCGGACCTGGCGAAATGGCTGAATTCACGAACCGGCTGCAGCACATCGCCATGGAGAATACGAGACTTGAAATTCCGCTGATGTTCCATGAAGAGTGCCTGCACGGCCTTGTGGCAGCAGACGCAACTTCGTATCCGCAGGCGATCGGACTCGCTGCCACCTGGGATGACGCGCTGGTACGCCGCGTTTTTGACGCAACTGCCCTGGAAGCCCGCTCTCGGGGAGCCCATGAGTGCCTGATGCCCGTGGTTGATTTGGCCCGCGATCCGCGTTGGGGACGCACCGAGGAGACTTACGGCGAAGATCCGTATCTCGCCGGTCGAATGGGAGTCGCGGCGGTGAGGGGCTTACAGGGCGATGGTCCGAACGTAGACGGCAACCATGTCTTTGCCACGTTGAAACATTTCGCAGTGCACAGTCAGCCGGAAGCAGGAGCGAACATCGCGCCTGCGAATTATTCTGAGCGCACGGTGCGCGAGTATTTTCTGCCTCCGTTCGACGCCGGGATCAACCAGGGCAAAGCTCGGGCGATCATGCCGTCTTACAACGAACTCGATGGTATTCCCAATCACAGCAACACCTGGCTGCTTCGCAATATTCTGCGCGGTGAGTTTGGTTTTAAGGGCCTGGTCGTATCGGATTACTTCGCCGTCGAGCAGTTGATAAGCATCCATCATGTCGCGACCAACTGCGACGAGGCTGCCAGGCTCGCGATTACCGCCGGCGTCGATGTGGAACTTCCATTCATGCGTTGTTATAAGAGTCTGCCGTCGCTCGTGCGCAGCGGACAGGTTCCGGAGTCACTCATCAACGAAGCCGTTGCGCGAGTGCTTCGAGCAAAATTTGAATTGGGATTGTTCGAGAAGACTTACGTCGATTCTCAGGCGGCCGTTCAGGCCGCGTCTCCGGCGCAGAATCGCGAACTCGCTTTGCAGGCAGCGCGCGAGACCGTCACTCTTTTGAAGAACGACAACAATACTCTTCCCCTGGATCTAGCAAAGATCAAACGTATTGCCGTCATTGGTCCGAACGCAGGCGATCCGCATCTTGGCGGGTACAGCGGAACGCCGCGCCATGCCGTGAGCATCCTCGAAGGAGTCAGGAACAAAGCGGCCGGCAAAGCTGAAGTGTTACATGCCGAGGGCTGCCGGATCACCGAAAGCAAGCCGGTCTGGGAAGAAGATAACGTCATCCCTGCCGATCCTGATCTGGACAGAGCCCGCATCAGTAAAGCTGTTGATGCGCTGTCAAAGTCCGATGTGGGAATTGTAGTTGTCGGCGAGAACGAGCAGACCTCTCGCGAAGGATGGTCGTCAACGCACCTCGGCGATCGCGACAGTCTGGATCTTCTAGGACGCCAAGATGAACTCGTCTCCCAGCTACTCGCGACCGGAAAACCCGTGATTGTGGTGCTTCTGCATGGACGGCCTAACTCGATCAACTTCATCAAAGAGCATGCTCCTGCGATCCTCGAGGGATGGTATCTGGGGCAAGAAGGCGGCACAGCGCTAGCCGATGTTCTGTTCGGAGACTACAATCCGGCAGGACGCCTTCCCATTACGGTACCGCGCTCCGTGGGCCAGTTGCCCGACTACTACTATCAGAAGCCATCTGCGCGGCGGCCATACTTGTTCACCGACAACTCGCCGCTGTTTCCCTTTGGCTATGGTCTCAGCTATACAAGATTCAATTACAGCAACCTGCGAGTTGAGCCTGGCTCGATCACTACGAACGAAACGGCCAAGGTATCGGTCGATGTGACCAATGCAGGCAGCCGTGCAGGCGATGAAGTAGTGCAGTTGTACATTCGGGATGAGGTCAGCTCGGTCACGCGTCCCGTAAAAGAACTAAAGGGATTTGAGCGAGTGCCGATCAATCCGGGAGAAACTCGTACCGTAAGCTTTCAGATCGGGCCGGAATCGCTGCGCTTCTACAACCGCGAGATGAAGCGCGTAGTTGAGCCGGGGACGTTCAAGATCATGGTCGGACCCAACTCTGTCGATCTCAGCTCAGTCTCGCTCGAAGTGAAATAGCGAATGAGGGCAGCGAGAAAGCAGAGCGGGATTCCGCTGATCGCGGAGCTGGCAGGCGTGTCGATCGGCACGGTGGACCGCGCGCTTCACGGCCGCCCAGGAATCAATGAGCAGACGCTGAAGCGCATTCTCAAGATCGCTCGCCAAATCGGTTACAAACCAAATGCCGCGGCCCGCGCCCTCTCTACGGGAAGACATGTTCGCATCGGCATCTGTATCCCCAAGGAGATCGCTTACTTCTACGACGAGCTCTGGGACGGAATTCGCGACGAGGGCAATCGCTATTCCGGCCGCGGGGTCGACTTCGTGCCTGTGGCGGTGCCCGAATTGGGACGCGGCGAACAGTCCGCCTTCAAAAAGCTGCTTACAGCCAAACTTAGCGGCGTCATCGTGACGCCGGGCAATCCCGAGGCTATGACTCCACTGATCGATGCGGCTGAGCGGCAGGGGACGCGGGTTGTCTGTGTCTCGACCGACGCTCCCGTGAGCCAACGCTCCTCGGTGGTGTGCATCGAGCCGCGATTGAATGGGTTGATTGCCGGCGAACTCATGGCCAATTTTCTCAGTGTGCGAGCCAAGGTAGCAATCGTTACAGGAATGCTCAAGACCGTCGATCACAGCCAGAAGACCGAAGGATTTGTCGCGAGCTTCCGCGAGCGCTGCCCGGGCGGAGAAGTCGTGGCGGTGATCGAGGCCCACGAACATCCTGAGGAAAGCTTTCGCAAGACCGCGAATCTACTCGAAAGCGAACCTGAGCTCTCTGGAATCTACGTCAATACTGTGAATTGTCTTCCGGTTTGCCGCGCTTTAGCCACGATGAAGAGCGCCCACAAAGTACGGCTGATTACTACCGACCTGTTCCGCAAGATGATTCCCTACTTCGAACGAGGCACGATTGCCGCTTCCATTCACCAGCAGCCCTATGTGCAGGGACAACTCGCCGTACGCAGCCTGGTGGAGCATCTCTTGCATGGAGCTGAACTCTTGCGGACACAGTATCTGAACCCCAGCATTATTCTCCGCTCGAACCTTCATCTCTTCCGCGAAGCAAACGGCCTGGGCTCCGGTTGACTTCCAGCGCGAATGAGTGGTACTTACTTGTGCCCGGATTTAGTTCGGTACACGAACAAACGACTAAAGCGATTTAGACGGGCTTTGGCAGGTGTCCGCTGCTGACCGAATGTTGTCAAAACAAGGTGGGCCATGCTGCTCACACCAGGAGTGCCGCTCATGTCTGCTTCCAGGATTTTTCACGCTGATCGTTCTTGGAATGCGTTCGCCGCTTCCATGGCAATGCCTTTTAGTTTCTTGCTGGTCTTGTGCTTCTTACTGAATGCTGGCGCGGTTGCCCAGACGGTGATCCAGAACGACTTTGAAGACGGCAGCCCGCAGGGATGGATTCCAAGAGGAACCTCCATCCTGACCAACACAACCGAGGCGGCCCACGGCGGGAGTCACAGTCTTAAGACTACGGGCCGCACCGCCGGTTTCCATGGTCCCAGTTTGAACCTGCTCAATACGTTGCAAAAGGGGAATGTCTATCAAATCACTGCCTGGGTGCGCCTTGTGCCTGGACAAACGGCAGACACGCTGAAGATCACAATGCAGCGTACTCCGGCTGGAGGCAGCAATGCTTTCGATCAGGTGGCGCCATCGACCAATGTGACGGACTCAGGCTGGGTGATGCTCCAGGGACAATACAGCTTCACTACCGATGTAAGCGGACTGCTGCTCTACATAGAAGCTGCCGGCGCGACGACGCAGTATTACGTGGACGATTTCAGCATCATCAGAGTTCCGGCGCAGGGCTGCGCCGTCCCGCAGGACAATTCTGGAATTCATACCGACTTCGAGAGCAACACCACGCAAGGCTGGAGGCCGCGCATTGGCCGCGAAACCGTCGCAGTCGCTAACGCCGACTCCCATACTGGAACTTACAGCCTGCTGACTAGCGGCCGGCAGGCGAACTTCGATGGCGCCAGCATTAATGCGGCGGGAAAACTGTGCAACGGCTCACGCTACAAGGTGACCGTCTGGGTAAAGATGGCGCCGGGACAGCCCGACACGCAGATCCGCCTGAGTCTGCAGCGAAGTTTGGCAGGTCAGACAAGCTTCAGCACGGTGATCCCGAACACCCTCGTCACTGCAAATGCCTGGGTGCGGCTGAAGGCAACCTATGATTTCGCCTTCAACTACGATTCGCTCTCGCTGTATGTTGAATCGAACAACAATCCAAACGCTTCGTTCTACATCGACGATTTCGATCTGACTTTCACGCCTCCGCCGGTGATTGAGAACATTCCCTCCATAGCGCAGGCTTATGCGTCTGATTTCCTGATTGGGTTCGCGACGCTGCAGCAGGATCTCGTGAGTTCTCACGGTCAGCTTGCTGCGCTTCACTACAACAGCGTCACGCCGGGCAATGACCTGAAATGGGACACGACTGAGCGGACGGAAGGCAGCTTCAACTTCGGCCCCGGGGACAACATTCAGGCGTTTGCCCAGGCGCACAACATCAAAATGCGCGGACACACCTTCGTCTGGCACAACCAAGTGCCGAATTGGGTCTTCCTGGATGCGAACGGTGTCGATATGTCCACGCAACCGTACAGCGATGCCAACAAGGCGCTGCTGCTTTTGCGGTTGAAGAACCACATCACTGCATTGATTAATCACTACCAGGACAAGATTTACGTCTGGGACGTGGTAAACGAAGCGATCGACGAGAGTCAGGCGAACGGCTTCCGTCGCAGCAAGTGGTACGCCATCACTGTCGACCCAAACAACAATCCGGGATTCCCGGAGTATATGGACGATGCGTTTATCTACGCCGACGAAGCGCTCAAGACGTTGGGAATCCGCGACAAGGTGAAGCTGTGCTACAACGACTTCAACACGACCATCTCCGCGAAACGCAACTTCATTTACAACTGGGTGAAGGGCGCGGTGAGTCGTGGCGTTCCGATTGATTGCGTCGGCCATCAGTTCCACAACACAATCAACTTCCCGATCGACGATCAGGGCTCGGCCGCGTCGAGGCAGAACGTGATCGATACGATCAACTTGTTCAGTACGCTGAACTCGACAACCGGCGCACCGATTATCAACGAGGTTACTGAGTTCGACATCGGCCTCTACCGCTTCGGCCGGTGCTCTCAGAAGTTCTACACGGATTACGATGACCTGCTTGCCGGAGATCAAGCTGATCTGATCAACGAAGGTTATCGCTATCGCGACTACTTCCAGATATTCAAGAATCTCAAAGACAAGATCGACAGTGTGACGATCTGGGGTTTGGGCGACGACGATAGTTGGCTGAACCCATCATCCAACAAAGCCGGATGCGCTGGGGTGACGGCCAATGATGCACCGCTCCCGTTCGACGCTAATTTGCAGCACAAGTTCGCCTACACCGGCATCGTGAATCCGCTGGAATTGCCGGGAGCAAACCTGGTCACCACGATTGCCGCTAGCTCAGACCAGGTGCTGAGCGGGCATTCTGTTTCTTACACCATTACCCTAACGAACAAGGGCCCGAACGATGCAGCTAACCTGACACTGACAACATCGGTTCCGGCCTCAACTGCGTTTCAATCGATCGCTGCTCCCGCGGGTTGGAATTGCAACCCCCCGTCAGCAGGCGGCACCGGCCAAGTGACCTGCACCGCTTCAACGCTGGCCAATGGCGCGTCTGTTCAATTCACACTTACCGAAACGGTACTATGCCCCACGCCGGACGGCACGCGCATCGCACACTCGGCAAGCGTCACGTCAACCACGCTCAACCCGAACCCTACGCCCAGCAATAGCGCTTCAGTTTCCATTGAGGTCAGCAATCCTCCGCCCGTGATCTCCGGGTTTGCAGTGAACCCGGCTGTACTGTGGCCACCGACTCACAAGATGGTGAATGCTGTGCTCTCGTATGGCACAACCGACAACTGCGACGCGCAACTCTCACCGGTCGTGAGTGTCACCAGCAATCAGCCCTCGAACGGAGCTGGTGACGGCAACACCGCCACCGATTGGCTGATTCAAGATGCGCATCACGTGGCGGTCCGCGCCGAGCGATCAGGGAACTTGGGCGAGGATCGCGTGTATGTCATTACTGTGACCGTGACAGATTCGGCGGGATCGAAGACCAGCTCGTGGGTAAACGTCACCGTTCCGCATGATGCGGGCAAGTGAGAGACTGAATCGTAGAGACGGGGGCGAGCACGAAGGTCACGAACTTTGAAATCAGAGGTCACGAGTTTTTTCCGGCTTCGTGACCTCCGCTTTGTCCTTCGTGACCTTCGTGTTCGCTCCTCCCGGCGAAAGGACCTTGGTGAAACGGTTCCTATTGGTCGTTGGTTTACTCGCGCTGCCAACGTTGGTATGTGCCGAGACTGGCGAGGATGCCTGGCTTCGATACGCCCGACTAGAGCAGCGCGTTGCGCAGCAGTATCAGTCTCTTCCCGTTACGGTAGTAGCTCTCGGCGATTCCGCTGTAATTCATAACGCACAGCAGGAATTGATCCGTGGTACAGAAGGGCTGCTGGGTCGGACTTCCCGCACCGCGACAAATCTCGAATCAGAACCCGCAATCATTTTGGGAACGACTGCTGCCATTGAAACTGTTGCGCCCGATCTTCAACGGCCTCAGATCCAGACCGACGGTTTTTGGCTGGCGAAGCGGCAAATACGCGGAGCCGACTCAATCCTGGTTGCAGGCTCGACCGAACGAGGCGTCCTGTATGGCGCCTTCGCGCTCCTTCGCAAGATCGCCTTCGGAGAGAGCATCGACTATGTAGACGAAGTTCAGCAGCCCTACGCTCCCTTGCGCTGGATCGACCAATGGGACAATCTTGATGGCCGCATCGAGCGGGGCTACGCCGGTCCTTCCATTCTCTTTGAAAACGGAAGCGTGCGCGGCGATCTCACGCGCGCCTCGGAATACGCACGCCTGCTGGCTTCGGTCGGCATCAATGGATGCACAGTCAACAACGTCAACGCCGATCCGCGAGTGCTCACTCCCGAATTCCTTCCTCACCTTGCTCGCATCGCCGATGTCTTTCGCCCGTGGGGAGTGACTCTTTCGGTTTCGGTGGATTTCAGCAGTCCGAAAGTTGTCGGAGGTCTGGATACTTTCGATCCCGTCGATCCGCGAGTGCAGGCGTGGTGGAACAGCAAGGTCGATGAGATCTATCGCCTGATTCCCGACTTTGGCGGATTCGTCGTGAAAGCCGATTCCGAAGGACGCCTCGGACCCTCGACCTACGGCCGCACTCCGGCCGACGCTGCGAATGCGATTGCGCGAGCTCTCAAGCCTCATCGCGGAATCGTTTTCTATCGCGCATTTGTTTACAACCATCACCTCGATTGGCGCGATCTGAAGAACGATCGCGCGAAGGCCGCTTACGACAACTTCCACCCGCTCGACGGCCACTTTGATGACAACGTGATTGTTCAAATCAAACACGGCCCCATTGATTTTCAGGTAAGAGAGCCCGTTTCCCCACTCTTCAGCGGACTCGAAAAGACGAACGAGGCCATCGAGCTTCAGATCACACAGGAGTACTTAGGGCAGCAGCGGCACCTGTGTTTCCTGCCGCCAATGTGGAAGCAGGTCCTGGATTTCGATCTGCACGCCAATCATAGGATGTCGTTTACGAAGGAAATCGTTTCGGGGAGAACATTCCACCGTCCGAGCGGCGGCTTCGTCGGCGTTGCCAATGTGGGAATGGAGGCCAATTGGCTCGGCCATCCACTGGCCATGGCGAACCTCTACGGCTTCGCCAGGCTCGCTTGGAATCCTGATCTCAGCGCGAGAAAAATTGCGGAAGAATGGACGCGGCTGACCTTCGGCAACGATCCGCTTGTCGTGAACACGATCGTGAATATGCAGCTAGCCTCGTGGAATGTTTATGAGAGCTATACAGGACCGCTGGGCGCCGGGACCCTAACGAACATCGTGGGGAGTCATTACGGGCCAGGAGTTGAATCCTCCGAGCGCAACGGCTGGGGACAATGGCATCGCGCGGATCACGATGGGGTGGGCATGGACAGGACAGTGGCCACAGGTACAGCCTACACCGCACAGTACAGTCCCGAAGTAGGAAAGACGTATGAAATGCTGCAGAGCACGCCAGATGAGCTGCTCCTGTTTTTTCATCACGTGCCCTACACCTATGTGTTGCACTCTGGGAAGACGGTAATCCAGCACATCTACGATTCTCATTACGATGGCGCAGAGCGGGCGCAACAGTTTGTTAGCGACTGGGAACGGCTTAAAGGACGCGTTGACGACGGCCGCTACGAGGCTGTTCTGGATCGCCTGGAGTACCAAAGTGGGCACGCCATCGTTTGGCGAGACGCAGTTGCTAACTGGTTCCTGCGTGTCTCCGGCATTCCCGATTCCGCAGGAAGAGTTGGTCACTATCCCGGACGCGTTGAGGCAGAAGCGATGCAATTGAACGCGTATGTTCCGCAGGAAGTCACTCCGTCCGAGACGGCATCGAAGGGAAAAGCGGTCGAGTGCACAAATCGCGCGCAATCCTGTGCCGCCGAGTGGACATTCAATGGTCACGCCGGGTCGTACGACATCGATGTGCAGTATTTCGACATGCCTCGCGGCGAAGCCAGGTACAAACTCGTCGCTGACGGAAATGTCGTTGACGAGTGGACCGCAAACGACCGCCTCCCAGCCCGACAGTTGGACGGTGACGCTTCAATACGGCGACGCGTCACTCTCGTACTCCACTCCGGCGAAAAGATTCGTATCGAGGGTTTGCCCGACGGCGACGATCCGGCAGCGCTCGATTATATCGAGATTCATCCTTCCACCCCGACAACGGCCGGCAACCCGCCTGAGCCGGTGCACCTCACCTCGGAGCAGGACCATCAGCGGATGATGAGTCTTCTGAACATAACCTCCCTCCGTCCTGGCCCAAGCGGCAACCCCGCAGCCCCGAATGCAGCCAACACCAACGAATCCAAGGTTGCGCCATATCGGCTGCCCGATCCGCTCACACTCAAAAATGGGACGAGGGTCACAACGGCAGAAGCCTGGTGGAAGAAGCGACGTCCGGAAATTGTCGAGGAGTTTGACCGCGAGATCTATGGGCGAGTTCCGCGCAATGTTCCAAAAGTGAACTGGGAGCCGGCGAACATTTCGCAAGAGATGAATGGCGATGTGTCCGTAATCACAAAGAAACTCAACGGCCACGTGGACAATTCGGCATATCCCTACATCAGCGTGGATATCCAATTGACGCTGACTACGCCCGCGAATGCAACAGGCCCGGTGCCGGTGATTATGGAATTCGGATTCCCTCCGGAATTTCTGGCGGCAATGGCGCGGCGATTTCCTGCGCTTACCGCCGCCAATGGTCCTACATGGCAACAGCAGGTGCTCGCCAAAGGATGGGGATACGCAGTCCTGATTCCAACAACGATTCAGGCTGATAACGGAGAGGGTCTCACGCAGGGCATCATCGGCCTGGTGAATAAAGGACAGCCGCGCAGCCTGGGCGACTGGGGCGCACTGCAGGCCTGGGCCTGGGGCGCCAGTCGCGCGCTCGATTATTTCGAGACCGACAAATCTGTCGACGCAAAGCGCGTGGCCATCGAAGGTCTCTCCCGATATGGGAAGGCTGCACTGGTGACGATGGCTTACGATCCGCGCTTTGCCATCGGCTTCATCGGGTCATCGGGCGAAGGTGGCGCTAAGATCTTGCGCAGGACGTTTGGCGAGCAGGTCGAGAACATCGCCTCTGCGAGTGAGTACCACTGGATGGCCGGCAACCTCCTGAAATACGCAGGCCCACTCACTCCGAACGATCTGCCGGTCGATGCGCACGAGCTGATTGCGCTTTGCGCGCCCCGTCCGGTATTTATCAGCACCGGCTCGCCCAAAGTCGAAGGTGGCTGGGTCGATGCCAAGGGCATGTTCCTCGGCGGAGTCGGCGCCGGCCCAGTCTACCGCCTGCTGGGCAAGAAGGGTCTCGGGACCTCGGAATTTCCTCCGATTGAAACCCCTGTCATCGACGGAGACATCGCATTCCGCTCGCACAACGCTGGGCACACAACCGGCCCAAATTGGCCCACGTTCCTGATTTTCGCCGAACGCTACTTTAGGTCGAGCAAAGAAACCGGCACCGCATCTGCCATGGCGCGATAGCCTGCGGGCGAAGGGTGAAGATGATCGCCGGAGTCGAATGCCGGAAGCAGGCGATCCGGATGTTCTGGGTCACGCGTCACCTTATCGAAGTCAACAACTGCGTCGAAGTGGCCCGGTACGCGGATCCATCGATTGACCGCTTCCCGATCATCCTCGGTTTTCTGCCCGGGATGGTAGTACCCCGAGCCAACAAAAGGCAGAATTGTCGCTCCAATGACCTTGATGCCGTCAGTGCGAGCGCGCGTAATGATTTGCTCATACGCGGCGATCATGCGATGGACTAGCGCCTCGTGTTCCGCATCGGGAACATCGGCATCGCGCGTGAGCGTGCCGATGTCGTTAATGCCTTCGAGCACGATCAAGTACCGGACGCCGGCTTGTGCCAGCACATCATGGTCAAATCGCGCCAGAGCGTTGGGTCCGGTGCCATCGTGCAGCAGGCGATTTCCGCCAATACCCTCGTTGAGCACCGCAATGCTCTTCTTCGGCCGAGAACTCTCGAGACGCTTCGCCAGCACGTCGGGCCAGCGATCGTTGCCGTCTGTGGTTGCGCCGTGGCCGTCGGTGATCGAGTCGCCAAGCGCCACGACCGACGCGACGCCGGGAACTGCGTGGACGTCGATTCCCGCAATGAAATACCAGTGTTCGATCTTTTTTGAATTAGGAATCTCGGTCGCGGCGACCAAGTCCCCATGAGCAAGATATGACGTTGCCCGCGAACCAGGATGCCCGGTCTGTTCCGCTGGAAAAGCGTCGGCGTGCAGTGTAATTGCCACCTCAGACAAGGCAGGCACAGAAAATGGTACTGCGTCGGAAACGTAGTCCGCACCTGCAGGAATCGTTACATCGGAATTTCCCGAGAAGCTGAGCGTCTTATCGCTTCCGGCGACGATTTTCTCTGAGGCCGCAGAAGCTGCCCGCGCGATATGAACCGAGGTAAAGCGCAGCGGCATTTTGCCGAAGCGGTTCGATAGATGTACTCGCACTTCCGCGCCGCCAATTGACAGGTGAACGACCTGACGTAGCGTTGCGTCACTAAGATCGTCAGGACCTAGCGAGTTCCGCGGTTCAGCCAGCTGCTGCGAGGCAGCCCACGAAGCAACCCAGTGTGTTTGTGTGAGAGCTTGGGAAAATCCGAGACAAAGATACAGCAGTAAAAATGCGGCACGCTGCGCGACTCCATTCATATCGATCATTCACAAGACTCTACTTGAAGAATAAGTGGAATAGGTAGAGACGCAGCATGCTGCAGGCTTTCCGAATTAGCTTTGCGGAAATGGTTTTGAAGGGGTATGGCTTCAGCGCAAGCGGAGCCGTGCCATCAGCCCATATCTGGAATCGGGCTTCAGCCCCGGCCCCTTTTTCCAATTTAGAAGGAGTACCTCAGCGGCTGAAGCCGGATTTCAGGCCGGTTCTAACGGCACCGCTACGCTTCGCTGAAGCCGTGCCCCTTCAAAATCTCAGGAAATCAAGAAGCACGCTCGCTAATTTGGATAAGCCCTGCAGCATGCTGCGTCTCCACGATGTTGTGCGTGTGCGATTCCAAACGGAAGCGCGGGACGGGAGACACGGAACCCGTCCACGCGACTTCCCCGACACACTATTGCGGATTGTAGTTAACGGTTACCGTCGGGCTCCAGCTTCCGCCAGCACCGTTGTTGCCGGCGTCACAGTGGAACCTGACATTGAGAGGATCCGTAGTATCGGTGGTTCGGAAACCAGGTCCCGCAAAAGTGAAGCGGGGGCCTTCTCCCAACGCGCTGAAATAGGAGCTCTTCGCCACACCCCCACTGCAGGCGGCCGTCGAAGAGTTCATCGCGGTGCCCTGATAAACCAGTGGGCTCTTCTGGTTGGGCGATGGGTACCAGGAGTTGTCGCCAGATGCGATCGAATAGGACTGGTCCGGGAGCGGAATTGCCAGGGTATAGGAACTTCCATCCGGACAGGAGACGTCTGTCTCCACGCTCCCGCCCGCCAGGGATACTGTTGCCGCCGGGTGCGCATTGGCCATCCACAAATCGTAGCCTGCCAAAACGGTATCACCAGAATTGATGCCTAGAGGACGGGCCATTGACAGAACTACCGTTCCGTCTCCAGGGTTCCAATTGTTCGGGAATTTTGGATCGTTTGTTCCCCACCATGCAGTCCAGCGGCTGTAATCGAGCGTCGCATATGGGTTGACTTCCACATGCGTATTGGCCGTCGCATCACCGAACATGAATTTGTCGAGATAGGCTGCTATGGCCGGAGCCTCGGCCGGCAGTGTTGCACAGTGGTTGTGTCCGCTATCGATATAGAAGCCAAACCTGTCTCCTATTCCCAAGGTGTTATAGACCTGCTGCGTTGCGCGTGCCGACACATAGTTGGACCGGTTGGATAGCCAGTAAAAATCCAGATTGCCCGTCTCCAGCAGCGCCCTGGGAGCCACCATGGCCATCAATTCGTGATGATCCGTTGGCATTTTGTAAACATTGGGACTGGCGAACTGCTTCATTTGTCCAGCGAACCAGTTATAGTCCGTGCGTTGTATATCTTCCGATGCACCACCGGCCTCGATCTCATCCGTGACACGCCAGGCTGGTGCGCCACCACCGCCGTTTTCCTGGGCAATGGTAAGGCCAATGCGCTCGTCGAACGCGCCGGCAAACAGCGCCATCTTCCCAGCATAGGAACATCCGGTCACTGCCAGGTGTTTCATATCGATGGGTAGCGGATTCACGGCCTGGTGCGTAGCGATCTCCATGCCATCGATGAGACGGCTCACTCCCCAGGCCCAGGCGGCGTATTGCCCCGAATTGCTGGTTCCAGTGCATGTTCCAGCGCAAAGTTCAGGGTAAAGCTGGTAGAAGGGATCGTTGGTATGGCTCCTCACTCCAGAAAACGAATATACGGTTACGTCGTTATGAAAGAAGTCGACGGTTGCGATCGCGCGGCTGGCAAAAACGCTGGATGGGAGACTGCCATGATTGGGAACTGGTGGAACAAAGAACGGCGGGAATGCCAGCGACATGGGGATCAATGCCGGAAACGGGCCGCTGCCCGCTCGCGGTGGAATGTAAACGCGTTCGTTCAAAGTAAGCGATTTCCCATTTCTGGTAACTGTCACTATCAGTGAACCAGTGTTTGATCCTGCCGGCGGCGGCGTGTACGAAGCAGTAATGGTGCAGTCCGAACAATCAGGCTTGGGTCCAATCTCGTATTTTTCGATCGTAGCCTTGATCTCGTTACGCCGACGCTCCCAGCTTGCGAACGAGGTGTCGCGCGTTCCGTCGGCGAACCGAAATGGGTCTGGTAAAGGTCGAATGATTGGGAGCTGAGCGAAACTTGGGAAGACAGGCGCCGCGTAGTTCGCACCCGTGTTCTCGACGTTATAGACGAATGGAGTGATCGAGTCGGCCGATGTATCTTCCTGAGCCAACGCTCCTGCCGCCGCGGCCGATATGAACAGAAATAACATCACCACCCAAAGGGATGCCTGGGAGAGACCGTAATTCTTGTTGTACATACGCACGGCACTTCTCCTCTTCACTTCGTTTGGATCTTGAAAATCGTTAGGTGCAGCAAAAGCTGCCGCGGGCTTGATTATCGGAACTGCATTGACGCTCGGCATAGCCCTGCGGAACGTCGATGATGGGGACGACATGGTCCTTTCCTCCTCCAGTTGTGCGTGACTCCAATCTTGGATATTGAAATCCCGCGATTGTTAGATTTAGTTTGAGGTACAAACAAAAGGCCGCGGAATATATACATCGAGTGAAAAATGGCTGTCAAGCGCAACCATCGACTGCTAGCCCTGCTTGAACAGGAAGCCCCCTAAACAGAGCTTCGCAAAGATACGATAAATAGCTTGTTTCGCCCGCATTTCCAAATTGTCGATCCATGCTTAACAAAAGTCTGCATTGCAGGTGAACAAGGTCCTCCTCGGAATTTTGAGTAAATGAAAAGTCGACGATCAGCTCCCCGGGGAGTCTTGACAAGGCTTGCGCACAATACATAAAGTTCGGGGCGCGAATTTAATTAGTTTTTGACGCAATCTTTACAATTTCGTCCATGCGGCGACTCGACTTCACCAACACGCAGGTAGCGTCCAGCGAGACGGCGCGTGACATTAATCGCAGCGTCGTGCTGAATCTGATTCGGCATCGACAGCCTATCTCTCGAGCCGATCTGGCTCGCGTATCCGGGCTACAACGCAGCACCGTCTCCCTGATCACCGAACAACTGATCGAAGAAAAATGGGTGATCAATGGCCCTACAGGACGTCTGCCACGTGGCCGGCGTCCCACTTTTCTGCGGTTGAATGAAAGGCGGGCCATCCTTGTCGCTGACATCCGGCCCGCACAGACGACCGTCGCTCTTGCCGATGTGAATGGCCGCTTCTTGTCGCAGGTCGCGTTCTCCACGCCGGCGGATGCGTCTGCCGGAGCGAAACAGATTTCCGCTCGCATTCATGAGCTGATTCAGGCCCATCCCAAACTGGTCTTCGAGGGAATCGGAATCAGCTTGCCCGGCCGATATGACGAGTCCACGAAGCGAGTGGTCTTTGCTCCCAACCTGAAGTGGCGAGAGTTCGATTTGAAAACGTCCATCGAGAAGGCTACCGGCCTTCCCGTTGAGCTGGAGAACGCCGCCAATGCCTGCGTTCTCGCCGAGATCTGGTTCGGTCACGCCGAAAAGATTCGCGACATGGTGGTAGTCACTGTCTCTGAAGGTATCGGTACGGGAATTTTTTTAAATGGGCAGCTCATGCGCGGCGCCCACGGGATGGCCGGTGAGTTCGGTCACGTCTCGCTCGATCCCGAGGGGCCGCCGTGCACCTGCGGCGGTCGCGGATGTTGGGAGGTGTACGGCTCGAACCGCGCGGCCCAGCGCTACTACCACGATTCCGGCAGGGGCTCGGAGGGACCAAGCTTTCAAGACTTGCTTTCCCTTGCCAATGCCGGGGATGCTCTCGCGGTTTCGGCCCTCGAGCAAATGGCTCGCGGGATTGGTCGCGGCATGCGCATGCTGGTTGCCGGCCTGGCGCCGGAAGAGATCGTAGTAGTCGGTGAATGCACGACGCAGTGGGCCCGCTTTGCTCCAATCGTGGAGGCTGAGGTCAAAAGCGGAATGTTATTTGGAAAGCCGGCGCGCATTCGGCCCGCGGAAGGAAACATGGCGCGTTTGCGCGGAACGGTTGCGCTGGTACTGCAAAAACATTTTGGCGCATCGGCGCGTGCGGCAGCCTTACAGGCTCCGTTGCTCGCGAAACGAAAAGCAGTGGGATAGGAACAAGGCAGAGCCACTGGGTGGCAGTGATTCAGTTGGCATCAAGTTACGAAAGAGGAGATCTCCATGACGAGACGAAATCTGGCGTCTGAGAACTACGCGCCTTCAACAACTTACAAGCTGGCAGTCTGTGCCATTCTGGGACTTCTGTGTCTCGTAATCTCCTCCGCTGCATGGGGACAGGTGCTCTATGGCACGCTGACGGGCAACGTGACCGATCCCTCGGGCGCGGTGGTGCCGAACTGCAAGGTAGAAGCCCTCAACACCCAGACCGGTGTTACCCGAAGTACGACCACCGATGCAAACGGTGTGTATCGCTTTTCGGATCTGCAGCAGGGCAACTACAAGGTGTCAATTTCATCCACCGGTTTTGCAACAGTCGCTGTAGACAACGTGGCGGTCACCGTCAACAACATCAAACGCGCAGACGCTCAGTTAACTGTGGCCCAGACACAAACTGTCGTGCAGGTAAATGCGGAACAGCAAACTCTGCAAACCGACAAGGCCGACGTCCACACCGACCTGACCAACCGCGAGATCGAAAACCTTCCGATCGCCGGTTCACAGGGAAGGAACTTCCAGACGCTGCTGCGCATTATTCCCGGGGCAGCGTTGCCTGCCGAGACAAACTCGCTCGCGGGGAACCCCCAGCGCTCGATCTTCGCCAACGTAAATGGGCAATCGCAGACGGCGAACAACACGCGCATTGATGGTGCCCAGGACATCTATCCTTGGCTTCCATCAAATGTGGCCTACGTCCCGCCCGCGGACGCGATCGAGACTGTGAACGTCGTGACCAACTCGTTCGACGCCGAGCAGGGGCAGGCTGGCGGCGCCGCCATGAACGTGCAGGTCAAGTCGGGCACGAACTCATTTCACGGCACCGCCCACTGGTTCCATTTTGACCAGAATTTTGCGGCGCGCGACTACTTCCAGACGAACACCACCAGGTTCCCGCATAAGAACAGAAACAACCAGAACCAGTTTGGCGGCACCTTCGGCGGACCCATCAAGAAAGATAAGCTGTTCTTCTTCGTCGATTACGAGCGCACCACGCAGCGGCAGTTGGCTGGGCCGGATACCCGAACTCTGCCGACCGCAGCAATGGCAACCGGTGATTTCCGCAATCTGCCTGGGAATCCCACTATTTACGACCCGGCCAGCGGCGACGCGACTGGCGCGGGAAAACAGCAGATCTCCTGCAACGGCGTCTTGAACGTGATCTGTCCGAATCGCATTGATCCTGCTGCGACGGCGATGATCAAGCTGTTGCAACCCTCAATCGCGAAGGAATTCGCGACCTCTACCCTCACGAACAACTTCGTCGGGAGCAGCACGGCGCTCTTTAATCGCGATAGCGCCGACGGAAAAATCAATTATGTCGTGAGCGATAAGACAAACGTTTTCGGACGCTACAGTTTCTCGAAAACCCTGGTTTTTGATCCGCCTCTTCTGGGAGATGCGGTCGGAGACCCCACGAACGGTGGACAGCTAGGCAATGCGCCGGGCCTGGTTCAAAGTGTAGGTTTGGGCGCAACGCACACGTTTAGTCCGAACATGCTGCTGGACTGGAACTTCGGTTTCACCCGTCTGCGGCTGGGTTCAACCTTTGATCTCACCTCGGCAAAGGGACTGAATGACCTGAAGATCCCCGGCACGAACGATGCGGGAACCCTGGGTGATCCAAGCCTTTATTTCGGCCTTCCGGGTTTCATCTTTCCTGTCGGACTAAATCTCGGGAATGCGCAACCTGCCAACCCGTTCGTCTTCCGCGATGGCAGCTATGTTACCGGCGCTAACCTGAGTTGGACGCGTGGCAGGCACGGGTTCCGCGGCGGCATCGAGTGGAATCACTCCCAGATGAATCACTTCCAGCCGCAAGTCGGCACGTTCAATACGCCTCGTGGAGCTTTTGACTTCAATGGCAGTTCCACTTCCCTATTTGGAGGCACCCCTACCTGGTTCAACCAGTGGGCCGATTTTATGTTAGGCCTCTCGGACCGTAGCGGAAAGGCGATTGCATTACAGAATCCGAACGCGTTGCGATGGTCTCAATGGGCCTGGTACCTCCGCGACCAGTGGCAGGTGACGCCTAACCTGACAGCGACTCTGGGAGTCCGCTGGGAGGCCTACCCGTTCGGATACAGCGATAATGGCAAGGGTCTGCGTTATCTCGATCTGAAGACTGGGAACGTGCTGATCGGGGGCTACGGCAATATTCCGCGCGATGACGGTGTTGATGTTGGTAGCGGGCAGTTTCTGCCGCGTGTCGGCTTCGCCTATCGCCTCACGTCTTCGACGGTGGTCCGTACTGGTTACGGCATAAATGCCGATTCCAACAACTGGCGCGACTTCCGCAACGCGTATCCCGCAAACGTGTTCGTGGACAACATCACTGGAAATTCCAATGCCATTGCGGTAACAAGCCTTACTGGTTTGAATGCCTCGGTCGCGAGCGGCGCCAAGACGCTTCCAACGGGTGTCGTGCTGACGCCGCTTCCCAATCTCAGCAGCGGTGTCATCCCCTTACCTCTCAATGTCGGCACCACTACAATCCCGCAGCCCTTCCGTCGCGGATACATCCACAACTTCAACTTTATGCTGGAGCAGGAGTGGAAGGGATTCGTGCTCAATACCGGCTATGTTGGGGCCCGCGGCATCCGGCCTCTGGTGCAACTGAATATGAATGCTTCACCCGTTGGCACAGGAAACGCAGGTGGGTTGTTGAGCCAGGCGCTTGGCAAGACCATCACCGGAGGCATCACAGGGCTTGTTCCCTTCAAGAACAGTTTCTACGACTCGATGCAGACCAAACTCACACGGCGCTTCCATGATGGGTCGATCGCTGGAGTGTCCTGGACGTGGTCGAAGACAATCGACTACGCCGACAACGATGATTTAGGCAGCGTCATGTTCGCGTACCCTGCTTATTGGGAAAAGGGGCGCGCGGTGGCCGGATTCGACCGCACCCACAACATCTCCATCTACGGCGTCATGCAATTACCGTTCGGCAAGGGAGAACGGTGGGCACAGACAGGCATCGGCAACGCTATCCTCGGCGGCTGGCAGATCAGCCCGCTAATCAACTACCTCAGCGGTCTGCCGTTCAGCGTCACATGCCCCGGTGCCTTGAATGCTGTCGGTTCCAGTCAGACATGCGACCTTGTCGCCCCGTTCCGTCTTCTGAATGGCAAGCCCAACCGCGACGGCATTTGCGCCTTGGGCGACTTGAGTTGCAGGTACTTCGACCCGAGCTCCTTCGCAGCGCCGCTTATTACTGGCAACGCGAACGCTCACTTCGGAAACACTAACCGTAACGAGTTCCGCGGCCCGGGTTATTTCGGCATGAATCTGAGCCTGGCTCGTCAGATCAAGTTGACCGAACGGTTCGCCCTGCAACTCCGAGCGGATGCAATCAACTTCACGAACACGCCTCACTTTGCCAACCCGGCCGCCAACAATTGTCCGGGTGACGCGACCCACACGACTAACACCGGCGTGTGCAACACTGGCTCGCCAACATCGACGTTCGGTGCAATTACCGGCGGTCTGCAGCCCGGCGGTTTCTTCGGTCCAGATCACGGTGCTCGACAAATCTGGCTCGCTGCAAGAGTGACGTTCTAACAAGAGCTCGATTGGGGTTTGCGTTTCGAAAAACAGCGAAACGCAAGTCCCGAAAAGAGCTCTTGCAATTCACGAGAGCTAACCCGGAAAACCCTGACAGTAATGTTTGCCAGGGGTGGTGACCATCACAATTCCTGTGAACGTCTGCCACAGCCGGCGCACGATTTCGGTTTTGAAGGATGCTGTGCACACTCACGTCGCACAGCACGGGGATGGCGTCGGACATTGCACGTAGCCGTCGCTCAGCAATTCGCTACCGACGGATCGCGGGAAAGATTTACTTCGCTTGCTTTCGGGGGTCT
>QIBC01000391.1 GCA_003225215.1 Acidobacteriota bacterium | reverse complement strand
TAAGCACGTGATCTTGCTTATGAGGCGGCAGCTCTGCAGGAACGAACAATACTCTGTCAAGTTCAAAATGTTTCGTCGCGCTCTCGGCGACGGCGATGTGTCCGCGATGGACAGGATCGAAGGTACCGCCAAAAAAGGCGAGGTTCACGGGAGACAGTGTATACGTCTGATGCGGCTTCGCTAATCGGGTGATCGGGCCCGAGGAATCGGGTGATCGGATGATTGGGTCATCGGATGAAGTAAGAAACCGGCAACCCTATGCTTCCTGAGCCTCGAACGATTTTCTTCACTGACTGTCATTCCGAAACGAGGCGAAGGATCCGTTTTTCGAGGCGACGCCAAACAGCAGCTTCCTCGCGCCGAAACCAGGCGCTTCGGAATGACAGTGTGCGGAGGGCAGGTTCTGAGCCGCTGTTTCTACTTCACCCGATCACCCGGTGGCCCGATCACCCGATTCTTCGTGGCTGGTGGCTGCTAAAATGAACTCTGCCCCATGGTCTTGCCTTTTGTCCGCGAGTTGCTTGCGGATGTTGAGAAGTCTCAGGCTTTCCGGCGTACGGTCTCCCATCTTAAGAGTCGTGCGGGGCGGCGTGGTGTTTCTGGTCTCACCAACCCTGCCAAGGCTCTGCACCTTCCGCTGCTATCGAGCTCCTCGGGCGCTCCACTGATCGTTATTGTCGAGAGCAATCGCGCGGCTGAAGAGATGCTCCCGGCTCTGCAATCAATGGCGGAACTCACCGGAGCTGTGAGCCCAAAAGGCATTCTCAAACTGCCTGCGCACGATGTGCTCCCGTTCGAAAATCTCTCTCCTCACCCGGAGATTCAAGAAGAACGTGCGTCGGTGCTTTGGAAGATCGCGACTGGCGCCGCGTCGATCGTGCTTCTGCCGCTCGAGGCGGCCTCGATGCGCTTGAATTCCGCCGACTATTATGCCGACCTGGCTCGCATTGTGCGCCGTGGCGAAACCATCGACATCGATCCGCTGCTCGAACACCTCCGCACCGTCGGCTATAACTCTGCCGACGCCGTCGATATGCCGGGGGAGTTCGCGCTGCGCGGCGGCATCCTGGATGTTTATCCGCCCGAGGCGGATCGTCCGTTGCGCATCGAGTTTTTCGGCGACGAGGTTGAGACGATTCGCAAGTTCGATCCGGGAACGCAACGATCCGCTGCACCGGTTGATGAAGTCATCCTGCTGCCGCTGACGGAAACGCCGGTGAACGAGCGCGTCCTCGGAGTGATCCACTCGCGGTTATCAGGCAGGCGTCTCAGCGGAAGTGAGTCTGAAGTCGAACAGGCGATTGCCGCAACGGGCGTGACGGTGTTTCCCGGCTGGGAGTTCTATGCGCCGGTTGCCGGTTCAGGACAGCACCTGTTCGATCTTCTGCCCAACAGCGCGGTCGTGGTCGACGAGCCCTCGGCGGTGTTCGCCAAGCAAGAGGAGTGGTGGAACAAGGTCAACGAGCGTCATGATCGCAGTGGAGTGGGATCGCTAGTGCGACCGGAAGAAATCTATTTTCCTCCTGACCAGTGGCGCGAACGCTTATCGAGTACACCAGGCATCGAGGTCGAGCGACTCGGAATCTCGGATTCTGCGACCGGCGACGGGGCCGCGAATGAGGAGTTCACATTCCACTCTCGTCCAACTACGCGCTTTCACGGCTCAATTCCGGCGATGATCGATGAAGTAAAGAGACTAACGGGTGAAGGACGCCGCGTGCTCTTTGCCGCTCCCAATATGGGAGAAGTTGAGCGACTCGCGGATGTGTTCGCCGAATATTCCCTCCCATTCCGGTTCGGCAGCCGAACCCCCTCACCCGGGAGCGAGAGCTACCTCGATGAGACTTCGTTCTTCGCAGGCGAGATGAGCACGACCACAATTGTGAAGGCGATGTTGCCGGAAGGCATGGAGATTACCGATGCCAATCTGGTGCTCTTCGGCGCGCGTGACCTGTTTGACGACTCCGATTTGGTGGTCTCACAGCCGCTGCGGCAGAAGTCGAAGGTTTCCGCATTCCTGTCGGATTTTCGCGACCTGGTCGTCGGCGATTATGTTGTGCACGTGGAGCACGGCATTTCGCAGTACCAGGGATTGAAGGAGCTTGCCCAAGGCGACACCACGGGTGAGTTCATGCTGCTGGAGTTCGCTGAGGCAGCGAAGCTGTACGTTCCACTCACACGGCTTGATCTTATTCAAAAGTATCAAGATGCCTTCGACTACAACGAGACCGACGATCAAGTCTCCGCGATCGCAGATATCAAGCAGGACATGGAATCCACAATGCCGATGGATCGCCTGCTTTGCGGAGACGTTGGCTATGGCAAAACCGAAGTCGCCATGCGTGCGGCTTTCAAAGCTGTCCAGGATAACCGTCAAGTCGCAGTGCTGGCGCCAACTACAGTTCTTGCCTTTCAGCACTTCGAGACCTTCAAGCGCCGCTTCGCAGCATTTCCGATCACGATCGAGATGATCAGCCGCTTCCGCACGACGAAGCAACAGAAGGAAATTGTCGAGAAGGTTGAGCAGGGAAAGATTGACATCCTCATAGGTACGCATCGGATTCTCTCGCAGGACATCAAGTTTCCCGATCTGGGCCTTCTCGTCGTGGATGAAGAACAACGCTTCGGAGTCCGTCATAAAGAAAGGCTCAAGCAGCTCAAGAAAGAGGTGGACGTGCTAACCATGTCGGCGACGCCGATCCCGCGTACGCTGCACATGTCGCTGGTTGGGCTGCGCGATATGAGCGTGATTGAGACACCGCCGAAAGACCGCATGGCGATCCAAACAGTGGTTGCTCCGTTTGACGAAAAGCTGATTCGCACGGCTATCGAACACGAACTCGAGCGCGAAGGTCAGGTGTATTTCGTCCACAATCGCGTGGAGAGCATTTTCGAGATCGCGTCAAAGATTCAGGCACTCGTGCCGCGCGCTCGTGTGATCGTCGGGCATGGGCAGATGTCTGAGGGTGAGCTGGAAAAGGTAATGCTGAGCTTCATGCAGCACAAAGCTGATGTGCTGGTGGCCACCACCATCATCGAGAACGGTCTCGACATCCCACTGTGCAACACGATTCTCATCAATCGGGCCGATCGCCACGGTCTCTCTGAGCTGTATCAGCTGCGTGGGCGTGTGGGCCGCTCGAATCGCCGCGCCTATTCGTATCTGCTGATTCCGGCGGAGCAGGAGCTTACTCCGATCGCTCGGCGTCGATTGGCTGCTTTGAAGGAGTTTTCCGACCTAGGCGCCGGATTCAAGATCGCGGCTCTTGATCTCGAACTGCGTGGCGCCGGCAACCTTCTCGGCGGGGAGCAGAGTGGCCAGATCGAAGCCATTGGCTTCGAGATGTACACCACGCTACTGGAACGCACGGTTCGCGAACTCAAAGGCGAGGATCTGCCCGAACGCGTCAGCACACAACTTAACCTCGCGCTCAATCTCCGGCTCCCCAACGAATATATT
>QIBC01000033.1 GCA_003225215.1 Acidobacteriota bacterium | reverse complement strand
TCCGATCTGGAATTGCTGATGAAAGAGTGGGAAGAGGTCTCCGCCGTAATTGAGAGCACGTGACCGGGAGAGGCGAACACGAAGGTCACAAAGGAAAAGAAAAGGTCACTAACAGATTCTCCGTGACCTCGACGTTTCCTTCGTGACCTTCGTGTTCGCCTCTTCCCGGGTCTTCACTGCCCCGGCAACTTCAGCCCGCCATCCACTCCCCACGTTTTTCCCGCATTGAACGCAAGGAAGATCAAGAAAAGCATTGCTAGAGGAACGTGGTCGAGGTTGGCGCCCAAGTAGCGCCACATAGGAGCTCCATGGCCAGGCGCGTACCAGGTCGAGAAAGTCATGGCGAGCATGAAGACAAGTCCTCCCAACGAACTCAAGCGCACAAACCATCCCAGCACGAGTGAGAGGCCGATGAGCAACTCGCTCCAGGCCACGATCCGTGCCCATAAGAAGGGATGAGGGATAACCCAGCGGGTTAGCATCGTCTGCACCCAACTGACCGCTTGATGCTGGTCGACGTAGGAGCTGATGTATTTCTGAAAGCCCCCGTGCACAAACTCCGAACCAACGATTTTGTATTCGGCGAAGAACAGGAACATTACGCCCACGGCAACGCGCACCAGGGCGAGCACGCGGCGGGCATTTGCGTCGCTCATAAGAATCAGAAGCTACAGCGAGACAGGCTGATCGCAAAGTGACAAGAGGAGTTCTGGCCGGAATGCAGCGCTTTACAAGAACGACTAAATCACGTGCGGGCGAAAGATTTCATCTTCGCAGCAACGCCCCTTGCAGCGCGTGGCGAGGAACGCGCAAGCGACGAACACGCCGACCGTGATGGCCGTGCCGGCCCGCGAGAAGGCCGCCAGCAGACCGGTGATCCAAGTTTCCGGTGATGGAATTGGAGGGAGCATAAGAATCCTTGTTCTTCTTAGAAGCAGAGGCCACCCAAATGGCTGGCTTGCAAGACACATCTTCTATCTTTCGTGCAAGCTGTTGAACTGTGAGGAGTAACAGTGTTACGGCTGTTATGTTTTTCAGCTCGGAATTGCGGGCGGCTCTGCTCTTCTGCCCGGAGCCGATTCATAGAGGGGAATCCGCCTCGTACCCAAGAGCCGCCTTTGCCGCTCCCAGGAATGCCGCCCGTGATCACGATCATTCCCGAATCTGCTACTCGCTTGTGGCAGGCGCGGCACGCGTTTTTAGCCTCGCACCGTCGCGAATTCCCAGAACGGACCTCTCCGCGTCTTTCTCGTACTCTTCAACCGGACAATGACCTTAGTTACTTTGTGCCGGACCAGGTAATCGATATTGTGTGACAACTCCCCGGGAAACCTGGCGATGGGCGTGTCACTGCAGTGGCACAAACCTGTAGGGAACTACACAGTTCCCGTGCGGCATGGAGAGCTTGCATGAGATTCAGGCAGTTGTTTGCGTTACTAATCCTCGCTGTGGCGATCCCTGTCGCCGGGCTCCAAGACGACGCAACTGATGACGATGTAGAGGCCCAGACCAACACAGTCGCGTATCTCAACCTCACTTATGACAAGAGCGGCGCCGCCCAAGTCGATCTAACCCTGCCTGCACAGCCGAGATCGTGGGACAACATTACTCAAGCGCTTTCTGACATGCTCCGGTGTCCGGCAGGTAATTTCCGCCACCCTCAGATGGACCCTTCCTCGTCCAAGTACTTCAATCGACTTCCGGCCGCTCAGCGGCAGAAACGGCTCGAGCAATTCGAGAAACAATACGCCCTGCAGCTTAACGGCAAATGCGGTTCTGGAGTACGTCGCAGCAGCCTAACTTTCGAAGGAAGCCTTGATACTGCCAACCTGCTGGCGGAACTGCAAGCTTCCGGCGTCACCGGCCTTGAACTTCATGTAATCCTGCCGAAAGTTCCTTATCTCGCGATAACTGGCGCTCCGGAGAGAAAGCTTGGAGAACTCAGCCGTCTGTACGCGACCGAACTCGCCGAGTCGAAATTCTTTTCGATACCTGTAGCGCAAAACATTCAGGCGCCGAAGCTATACATTTCGTTCGGATGGTCGAGAGCTGCGATTCTGCGAACCACCCTAAGGACACTAGTGTTCTGTCTCCTGCCGGTTTTGCTCCTGTTGCGCGCCCGTTCCTTGTCTCTCAAAAGCTTTCAGCAACATCCAACTGGCGCATGGTTCGCGTTTATGAAGACGCTAGGTTGGTGCACGAATGGCGGCATGGTGCTTTGGTACTTGACCAATTTGGGCGGACGGCGTGAGCTGGAGGAGCTGCTCAACGCCGCATTGTCAGCAGGTCCACGCCTGGTGGCGATGATCGATCTTGCCGTGTTCTTCATTCCTGCAGCATTCATTTACTTCGCATGCATCTCGATCTCCCACCGCGTCTTTGTTGACGTAAAGCGGGCGCAGTACACCTGGTCACAGTTTCTGACCGAGCACTCGCTCACGCTCGCCCAAAGAATTCTGCCGATCGCCTGCATCAGCGCCGCGATCGGATTGATGAAGGACGAATCCAGGCTCGCAGGTGGGCTGATCTTCGGCTCATATTTTGTCGCGGTTTTGCTGGGCCGATGGAAGCTCAAGGTGACGAAGAACTATCCGCAGATCGTCAGCGCCGGTGAATTGCGCGATCGGGTATTCGCCTTCGCGAAGAAGGCTGGAGTAACTCTCCAGCAGGTCGTGATTCTTCCTGCGCAGCGAATCCAAATGGCGAATGCCTTTGCCTCGACAGCCAATACGGTTACATTTACTGACTTCCTGCTGGAGCGGATGACGAAACGGGAAGTCGATGCGATCGCCGGCCATGAACTGACTCACCTCAAGCTTCGCCACCCTACCAAACTGACATTTGCCATGCTGGCGGCTGTGTTCTCTCCAACCTGGCTGGTGCCCATTTTCGGGGGAATAGCGGGACTCATCTATGGGGCGTTGTTCGCATCTGGGCTCAGGATGCCGCCCACTACCCTTTCCAACCTTTACCGGTGGCTAGGTTTGCTCGCCGATTGGGGCGTGGACGCGTTGATCGCGGTGATGCTCTCGTTCGCCGCCGTGTATGCTCTGTCACGACGCTTCGAGCGGCAGGCTGACGCCGGAGCTGTGGCGCTCACGAACGATCCCGAGGCAATGATTATCGGGCTATTGAAACTGAGTTCCCTGAATCTGATGCCTCTCAGTTGGGGAAAAGGCACCGGAGTGAGCCTTACGCATCCCTCAACGCTCAAGCGGGTGCAAAGGATTGCAGAACGGGCCCAAATCCCACAGGCGCGGGTAGATGAACTCGTCGGGCAGTTCTCTGTTGAAAGATTCTCGGCTGGAGAAATCGAGAGCCTCGCCAAACAGCACAAAGAGGGAGAACATTACGCGACCCAAACGGCGCATGCCGAAGCTTCCCACAAAGTGGTGCGCAAAATGCAGAATGTCTTCGTGATTCTGCTTGCGGTTCTCGTGCTTCCACCGGCTCTGATTCAGTCAATCGTGGAGCGACTGCATGTAGCCGGACCGCTTCGCACTTGGGTATACGCCCTCGGCATTCTGCTCACTGCTCTGGCTTCGTTCCTGACAACCAAGTTGTTACAACTGCGAGGCCTTGCAAAACAGAAAGCGCTGCGTTTGCAGGAGTTGGAAAAGGAAGGCTTCGATGTGCGCAGACTCGACGCATGCATGATCGGCTTCGGTCATGGACCAGCTCCGAGGGTTTACTTGGGCAACTACAACTTCGACTCCGGCTTGCTCCTGCTTTCTAAAGAGCGCTTCGCTTATCTCGGCCGGGAACTAAAGTTTTCTGTTTCTCGACGACAGGTGCAGTCAATCCAAACCGGTCCGGGAACGCCGAGTTGGTGGCCGCAAGAGCGCATTTATGTCCACTGGTCCGACGAGGCAAGTGGGATTGAAGGCATTTTCAACCTGACCAGCCTGGAATCGTGTTCGGTCTCTCAGCTTGATTCGCGAATGCGCGAACTCTATTCAAAAATGCTGAGCTGGCGCGTGCGCGGACAAGCTCAGCAACTCCCGCCAAATTGCGAAGGGCTCGCGCTGCCACAGATCGGCGAAGTCACGTGCAAGTCTCCGCGCGAAAGCCTCTCATTGAAAACGCAGCTTACGATTTGGATATTGCTGTTAGGCGCGATCTGGGGTACCAGTTCCATTCTGGGCATTCATTCCGGATACATATGGCTGACGGTGCTGATTGTGCGGATATTCGAAACAATCCCGTATCTGCGCTATCGCGACCCGAAGCAGGAAACGAAACCGCGTGCAGTCGCAACCAAACCGGCTACGGCGACGGCCGGAGCTTAGCGGCACAAGAACGGTCGGACCGATACTGTCATCCTGAGCCCCTCTCACCACAGAGACACGGAGTCACGGAGAAGAACGACCGGGAGAAATCACAAAGGACACGAAGGATCACAAGGGTTCGGACTTGATTCCCTTCGTGTTCCTTTGTGTCCTTTGTGGTTAGCTTTGGCTTTCTCTGTGACTTCGTGTCTCCGTGAAGAAGGGACTCAGAAAGCCATAAAGGGCAGCTTCTTCGGCTTGCGTTCCTGGACGAACGGCTGGTTGAGAAGCTCGAGCATCGGCGTCGCCGCACGGAAGCGATTGATGATCTCGGGCAACATTCGTCCTGAAGTCATCACGCCCCCGTCGAGAGTGCTTTCAAGGAACCATTGTCGCCTGCGGACCAGGTCTTCCGCTGGATGATCCTTCGCAAACCCCTTGGGCACGCGCGAAAGCTGCTCGCCCTGAAGCTCTCCCATAGCCCCGCGCAACGTTTTCCGCCGCAGAATCTCGCGAAACTCCTCATGGCGCTCCGCGAGCAGGTTGCGGATAGCGAGCAACTCTTCGCGCTCCGGCATGTAGACGCCGGCGAAGACAAGCAGTTCCTTCGCAGTGAAATGGAAGTAGAAACACGGTCCGGCAGCTTTGCAAAGGTTCTGCAGATAGAACGTTGCCGCAACGTGCGTCTTGTACGGACGCTTGTCCTTGGAGAAGCGAGTGTCGCGGTAGATGCGAAACACTGCCTTCTTCACCGGGGTTACATAGCGCGGCGCGAACTCGGCCAGCTCGCTGTTGATTGCATTTACGAGCGTTTCAAGGGGACCGCGCACCTGCTCTTCATAAATGCTCTTGCGGGGCTGAAACCACTCACGCTTATTGTGACGTTCCAGGCCACGCAGGAACGTGATTGCTTCGCCGGAGAACCCGGGAAAGCGGTTCTCTGCGATCGGCTGTCGGCGTACGGCCAGGGAAGTTGCTCGGCTAGACATGTGAAAGGAAATTTTAGTTCATCAAGGTGTGGAATTTCGTTCTCACTGTTGGGGAAATTGGATTCGTCAGTCCAAGGGTTGCAAGATCGCCCTACGGAACCAGACATGATTTCCTGGGACGACAAGAGCGCGCAGCGCACTGGAGTATTGGTCAGCTTGCCGACACTCTCGGGCCGCCGATGCATTATCGGTCATTCTGGATTCGCTGGCCAAACCCGAGAGCCGAAGGACAAATGCATCCTCAATACTTAGGCATTCTTGGATCTACCTTATCCGCCCAGGCCAGGATTCCGCCCGCAAGGTTCTTCACCTCGCGGAATCCTGCCTGACGCAGGAAGTCGACGGCCTTGCCGCTGCGGACGCCGGAACGGCAGTGCGCAACGATCTCGCGACTTGAATCTAGCTCGTTCATGCGCTTTGGCAAATCGCCGAGCGGAATCAGATGGCCGTTGAGATTGCAGATCTGGTATTCATGCGGCTCGCGGACATCGAGGATGTAGATGTCCTCACCGGCATCGAGGCGGCGCTTGAGTTCTTCCGGCTGAATCTCAGGCGCGGTCGTGCTTACTGGAGCTTCTTCGCCACGAATTCCGCAGAACTCCTGGTAATCAATCAGTTCCGTAATGGTCCGATGTGGCCCGCACATGGGGCAGTCCGGATTCTTGCGCAGCTTGAGTTCGCGGAACTTCATGCCCAGTGCATCAACGAGCAGCAGACGTCCAATGAGCGGATCGCCGGCTCCAAGGATCAGCTTGATCGTCTCCGTTGCCTGGATGAGGCCAACAAGGCCAGGAAGAATGCCGAGCACGCCGCCTTCCGCGCATGAAGGCACGAGCCCGGGCGGGGGCGGCTCCGGATAGAGGCAGCGATAGCACGGGCCGTCCTTGGCCCCGAAGACGCTCGCCTGGCCTTCGAAGCGAAAAATCGAACCATAGACGTTCAACTTACCGCTGAGCACGCAAGCATCGTTTACCAGATATCGCGTTGGGAAGTTATCGGTGCCATCGACGACGATATCGAAGTCGCGGAAGATTCGCATGGCGTTGTCGCTGCTGAGGCGGGTATCAAATCGGCGAACCTCGACAAATGGGTTCATCGCCTCGATTTTGTCGGTGGCGGAGTCAAGCTTCGAGCGTCCTACATCGGCGGTGGAGTGGATGATCTGGCGCTGCAGGTTCGTGAAGTCGACGACGTCGAAGTCGACAAGGCCGAGCGTGCCCACGCCTGCGGCGGCGAGATACAACGCGAGCGGCGAGCCCAGGCCTCCGGTGCCAATGCAGAGCACACTGGCGGCCTTCAGCTTCTGCTGACCTTCCATGCCGACCTCGGGCATGATGAGGTGCCGCGAGTAGCGAAGGATTTCGTCTTTGCTGAGTGCATTGGATACGAGCATTGATGTTGCCATGGTGATCCTAATTTCTGACGTTGCAAGCGCCATCGAAGAGAAGTAAATCTATCCCGCCAGCAATTGACGGGATGATGGACAGATGGTCCCCATCTTTCACGCGAGTATTCTCTTTCTCTGATAAATAACGGACATCTTCATCGTTCAGATATAAGTTCACGAAAGCGCGCAGCTTGCCGTCGTCGGTGTAGAGATGCCGTTTCAAATCGGGATGCGTGCTGGTGAGCTTCGTAAGCGCATCACTAACCGTGGACGCGTGAACTTCCACTGCATCCTGCTTGCCTGCGTATTGCCGTAATGGAGTTGGGATGAAGATCTTCATAGTTCCAGCCGGTACTTGTTCGAAATCCGCGAAAGTAAATTGATGACTCGGCTTATCGCGTCGATTCATTTGCGATTGTGGCTACTTCGGCCGCAACGCTTACTGCTTCGTTTTCGAAACGCTTGTCCTCTTCGAGTTCACCCGCCAGCAAGAACGAATTTGTGATCTTGGCCTGGCCGCGTTCCACGCTGGTGATCACATACGAGCAGCCAATCCAGTGGGCCTCGACCAAATCGGTCTGCGACCAGCGCGCGGGATGATCGGGATGAGAGTGATAGAAACCCACGATCTCCAGACCAGCTTCTCGCGCTTGGCGCTGAATGTGTACCAACTCTTGTGGAGCGATGTGGTACCGGTTGTGCGGCGAGTCCGAACGCGTGTTCCCACATCGGACCGTCCTGATGACCGTGCGAATATGGTCATCTGTACGTCCCAGCAGCACACCACAGCATTCATGGGGATAAGTTTCTTCTCCGTGCTGGCGGATGGCGTCGTATTCGAATTGGACGATTCTAAGCATTAGTTTCGAAAGCAATGATTGTTGTGGTTGAAGTGCAACCCCCATTTTGTGCCAAGCGCGTCTCGATACCGTCATCCTGAGCCCTCTTTTGGGCGAAGGATCTCGCGAAATGACTCAGGCTTGATTATCCTGTCCCGGCTCTTACACCAGAGCTCAGGCCGAAGGGCCGAGATACAGCAATTAAATCCGAAATATCTCGGGAGATCCTTCGCCCAAAAAAGGGCTCAGGATGACAAGTTCTTACCGTATCGCCACCGGGAAGCTATTCCTCCCATAGTCGTTCACTCAAATACTTATCCGCCGAATCGCACAAGATCGTCACAATCACCGCCTCGCCGTTCTCCGCGATCCAACCCGTATTCCCAAGCCGCTGCGCAAGCTCCAACGCGCCAACGACAGCGGCTCCCGACGAAATCCCAACCAGCAGTCCTTCCTCACGCGCCAGCCGCTTCAGCATCGCGTATGCAGCTTCGGTCGAGATGCCATGATCTTCATCGGCCAGCGACGGATCGTAGATCTTCGGCACAATCGCCGTCGCCATGTGCTTCAAGCCTTCGAGCCCGTGGAAGGGCGAATCCGGCTGGAGAGAGATGCACTGGATATTCGGATTCAGTTCACGCAGCCGTCGCGCGCATCCGACAAACGTGCCGCTTGTTCCCAATGTGGCGATGAAATGCGTGACGCGCCCCTCAGTCTGGTTCCAAATTTCATTCGCAGTCGTGTGATAGTGGGCGCGCCAGTTGGCATCGTTCGAGTATTGGTCGGCGTAGAAATACCTGCCGGGATCCGTAGCCGCCAGTTCTTGGGCCTTGCGAATTGCGCCATCGGAACCGTCATTGGCATCGGTGAAGACACACTCCGCACCGTAGGCTTTTAAGATGCGCTTGCGTTCCAACGACACGTTGGACGGCATGCAAAGCTTGACCGGGAATCCGCGCGCAGCGCCAATCATGGCATAGGCGATTCCCGTATTCCCGCTAGTTGCATCGAGCAGCGTACGGCCGGCGAGCTGCCCGTTGCGCTCGGCTTCTCGCACGATGTTCAGCGCCGGACGGTCTTTGACCGAGCCGCCCGGGTTCGCCCATTCACCTTTGCCCAGGATCTGGACTCCGGGGATGCTCTGGACGATCCGGCCAAGGCGGACCAACGGCGTATTGCCAACGCGCTCAAGTTGTGTATTTCCAAGCACTTGGCGTCCAACCTGCAGAGCTAATTGGGACGTAATCGCACTCACGTAATTTGCTCAGTTCCTCAGTCGTATGCGAAAGTAGCCGCTTACCGTTCCTAAAAAGTCTAATGATGGCGAAGGGAGCGGGGCAACAAACCGGCAGGCTTGGCTATCTACAGCACAGCAGCCGGAAACCTGAGCTTCCATAGCTCGCAGGACAGAGGCGAGCGGGGGCTGGAAGACATAGCGAGATCCATGGCAGACAAAGTTGAAGCTGTGACATACGACCAGGCACTCGGCTGGTTACGCGACCATCAATTCGATGTTCTGGAAGCGCCTGGCGTTTCAAATCGTGTCTTCCTCAAGAAGTACAACGTCTCTGCTGCGATCCAGCGCGACGAAGACGGCGGCATCCGCCTCTTTGCCAAACCCGGATACCTGGTAGGCAGCGAGATCGCGCGCTTGGTGGACAAAGGCTACCAGAAGTTCCTGAAGACCACAAAGAAGGAAATCCCCGCCACCGCCGACCATCTGAAGGCTATCCACAACTTCTCCGAGGAGCTGAAGGAGGCCACTGGCTCCATCAGCCTGTACAACGAAGGCTTGGGCACTGTGAGCGACCGTTACATGTACGACCGCGTGGAAGACCGGGATGAGCCCAAATCTGTTCGCCCTGTGCGCCCTTGGGAAAAGAAAAGCGGCAACAAGCAATAGCCGAACTGAAGCCTAAACGTAGATCCGACCCAACCTCGGCCGGATTTTGTGTCTTTAGCACCTCAGACAGGACCTCTCACGAGGATCTAGAACTCTCGGCTTGTCGACTCTGGCTACATGGCAACACGCTGAGGAGCGAAGCGGCGTCCGCCGGCAAGGCGCTCCATCTCGTGCTGGCTTACTTCCGCAACGCGAACGTCGCAATCACGCACGCCTCGGGTTTTGCGCAGTCTGTTGCGAATCTTCTCCCCTTCGCCACGCAATGCAGGGCCTGCCACGATCACGCAGCCATCTTCGATTGTGAAGTCGAGCATGCGCAGGTGACGAACGTCGCGGCCGAGTTGTGCGCGAACACGGTCAAGAAGTATGTCATCGGAAATGTCGGACGATCGATCCACAACGGATGACTGGATCTCGTGAATCCTTCCCCAAATGTGATTGCCCGCATTCCGCAATTGCTTATTCACTTCGCGCTGCGCGATGTGGACTGCGCGAATTCCCTTTTCGCGCAACTTGGCTCGGCGCGCGCGTCCACGATTCGCATCGAGGATGTACATCAAACCGGCTCCGATCGCGGCGCCGCCAACAAACGACGCGGCACAGCTTCCAATTCCAGATCGCATAAAGCCTCCTTATTGGATAGCTTCTTTAGAACTCGCGAACGAGGGCGGTGGTTGCGCTAGGGTTTGGGTTTTCAAGCTGCAGAGACGCTGCTTTCAGTCATCATGGGCGCCTTCCGTGCTGGGCCGAGCGCCTGCTCAAGAACTCGCGCCACGTTCAGGATCAACTCCTCCGCGTTCGGCTGCCCCACGATTTGAACGCCCAGAGGCAGCCCCTCTGGAGATGTGCCCACGGGGACGACAACACCGGGATTGCCGAGCAGATTGAACCACTGGGTGTAGCTCATGGCGTCCATGTAGGAGACCTGCTTTCCGTTCACAACCCACTCTCGTTCGCCGTGACGGAATGCAGGGATTGAGCACACAGGGCAGATGAGGACTGGCACTTGTGCCATCTGCTGCATCAGGCGCAGCCGAAGCTGATCGCGTCCGAACCATGCCGACAGCAGTTCTTCCTTCGTGGGCGGCCGATCAGAGTAAGCGAGAATTGCGCTGGTCTCGCTTTCGCGGCCCCGGAACTCCGGAGCGAGCATCTCGGCGGCGAGTTGTACGAACAGCTTCCACCAGTGCTCACGAGCTTCATCGAGAACGTCAGGCTCGAAGTGCTCAACGCGAAAGCCGGCATCTTTCAAGACTGACACAGCCGTTCTGACGGCAGCGCGGGTTTCGGCAGTTACAGGCGCGGTAGCGTGCTCCTCGAAGTAACCGATCGTAAGATGCTTCGATTCCGCATCGGAGATCTCGTGCAGCGGAATCGGAGCAGCCATGGGATCGCCGGCATCATATCCAGCAAGCACGCGAAACAGGAGATCCAGATCTTCCACCGATCGCGCCATCGGCCCTACGACTCCGAGAAGGGCAAAAGGACCGGCGCTCTCAGGCCAGTGTCCCGTAATAGGAATCCGTCCCGGAGTTGGTTTTAATCCGCAGATGCCGCTGAAATGCGCAGGAACCCGAATCGAGCCGCCGCCGTCGCTTCCGATTCCAGCGGCACACAAACCCGCAGCGACAGCCGCCGCCTCACCTCCGCTTGAGCCGCCCGGAGTGCGGTGAGCATCCCACGGGCTATTGGTGCGTCCGTACAGCGGATTCTCCGTGTGATATGCCATCAGCATCTCGGGGACGTTGGTATTGCCGAGAACGATGGCTCCAGCCCTTCTTAGTCGCTGAACGAGAACTGCATCCTTCTTAGCAACCAGTCCGGCACGAGTGCGACTACCGCACTCAAATTTCAAGCCGGCAACAGCAATCGAGCTCTTGATGCTGACAGGAATTCCATGGAGCCGACCAAGCGCATCCCCCGCTTGTACGGCTTTCTCCGCCGATCGAGCTTCTGCCCGGGCAAGGTCGGTTCGCAGTTCGATAAACGCGTTCAGTTTGGGATTCAGGCGCCCGATCCTCTCAAGGTGCGCCTGTACAAGTTCCACAGGCGAGACCTGGCGGCAAGCTACCAGCTCTGCCATTCGACTCGCGGGCAGTTCGTGCAAATTCATTTGAGGATGGAATTATTGAAGGAAGTTTCGGATCAGCTTAGCACCGTCCGGAGTAAGGACGCTTTCTGGATGAAACTGCACGCCTTCTACGGGAAGCTCGCGATGACGCAGTCCCATGATCACGGTCTTGCCGTTCTCCTCGCTATGCGCGGAGATCTCGAGTTGCTTGGGCAAGCTTTTCTGTTCCACGATGAGTGAGTGATAACGATTGGCAACCATGGGTGAACTGACTCCGCGGAAGATCGTGCGGCCGTCGTGCTCCACCATGCTAGTTTTGCCGTGCATGATTCGCTCCGAGCGAATCACCACTCCGCCAAATGCGGCGCCGATTGCCTGATGCCCGAGGCAGACGCCCAGAATTGGTATCTTTTCCGCGAAATGGCGGATGAGATCGAGAGAGATACCCGCTTCGTTGGGAGTGCACGGTCCCGGAGACAAGACGATCTTGCGCGGAGCCATCTCTTCGATCTCTTCCAGAGTCACTTGATCGTTGCGACGGACCTGCACCTCTTCTCCAGTCTCCCCAATGTACTGAACGAGGTTGAAGGTGAACGAGTCGTAATTGTCGAGAACGAAGATCATGACCAGCTTCTAAGCTGCTAAGCTTCTGAGCAATTCGTCCCAGCCTCATTTGACGATGCTTTTCCCAAGCTTAGCAGCTCAGAAGCTTAGCGGCTTAGAAGCTTCATTCGTAATTCCGCGCCATCCCAACGGCTCGTAAAAGGGCTTTCGCTTTGTTCAGACATTCCTGGTATTCCGTTTCGGGAACGGAGTCGGCCACAATGCCGGCGCCTGCCTGGACATAGGCGCGACGCCCTTGCACCCACATGGTGCGGATGGCGATGCAGGAATCCAGATTGCCTGCGAAATCTGCATAGAGAACCGCCCCGCCGTAGATGCCCCTCCGGACCGGCTCGAGTTCTTCGATGATTTCCATCGCGCGTACCTTGGGAGCTCCGCTGAGCGTGCCGGCGGGGAAGGCGGCGGCAAAGGCATCGATGGCGTGCAATTCCGGACGCAGCTTGCTTTCAATCGCCGAGACCAGATGCATCACGTGTGAGTAGCGCTCGACGAACATGAAATCCTTCACTTGCACAGAGCCATATTCACTGACGCGTCCCAGATCGTTCCGCCCAAGATCGACTAGCATCACGTGTTCCGCACGTTCTTTTTCATCTTCGCGCAGCTCCTGCTCCCAGCGGCGATCTTCCTCGGGATCGGCACTGCGCGGACGGGTTCCCGCAATGGGACGGTACTCCAGCTTTTGGCCGCTCACGCGAACGAGCATCTCTGGAGAGGATCCCAGCACTTGAAAATTGCGCGTCTGCAGAAAATATAGGTATGGAGACGGATTGATCATGCGCAATGCGCGATAGATCTCGAATGGCGGCACTCCGGGTTCGAGTTCCATGCGCTGAGAAAGCACGATCTGGAAGGCGTCGCCGGCGCGAATGTATTCCTTGGCTTTCAGAATGCTCTTCAGGAATGTGCCGCGACCCGTGGTTTCTTTGAGTTTGTAGCTCTCTTTCCGTGGCCGCACTCTTGGGCGGGAGACGGCGCGCGACAGTTTGCGCTCCAAGCCGGCAATGTCCTTCAGCGCGCGTTCATAGGCTTGCTTTGGCTGCTCGTCGCGTACGTTCGCGACGGCGATGATGTGAATCTGCTTGCGCAGATGATCAAACGCGAGTACGCGGTCGAAGAACATCAGGAAAGAGTCGGGAACTTTGAGATCGTCGCGCGCCTCGTCGGGTAGCTTCTCGAGCTGGCGCACGGCGTCATAGGCGACGAATCCAACGGCCCCACAATTGAATGGCGGCAGATCGGGCAAGGCCGCCGGTCGGTGTTCACGCAGCAATTGCGCGAGAACGTCGAACAGCTTTCCTGTGCTGCGTTCGATGTTTCGTCCCCGGCGAATCGTAATTTGTTCCAGGCGACTCTCGAGAACCATGTAGGGACGAACTCCGAGAAACGTATAGCGTCCAATGCGCTCGCCACCCTCTACGGATTCAAGCAAGAACGCCTCCTGCTCCCCGGCAGAGATGCTGAGAAAGGCGGAGACTGGCGTCAGCAGATCGGCCATTACCGTCTTGACGACCGGAACCAGAGTGGCGGTCCGCGCGAGATTCTGAAACTCTTTGAGTTGTGGTCGGAGCATCAATCGAGAAAAGAGCAAATTATACGTGGCATGGAAATAACTGGCGTAGTATGAGCGCAACTGTAAGAAAAGACTTAGAGATCATGAGCCCCAGGACTGAAGCAAACTTCGGCTCAATCCTCGCCTCCGTCGGCGTAGGCTGGGCTGTGTATCACGGAACTTACGTTGCCCACGACATCGTGCAAGGTTTCACTGCTGTCTATTTGAAGTCGGGTCCACTGGAGATATGCGCGATCGGCATCCTCATCTGGCTGCACGCGAAGTGGCGTAGCGCAACGCGCGTGGACAAATGATGCAAGGCATGGGTAGCCAGTTTTCAGTAATCAGTTTTCAGTAAACCAGAGTCAGTTTTTTACTGACTACTGAGAACTGATTACTGAAAACCCCTACGGTTCCCCCGCCGCAACCTTCAGTTCGTTCACTTCCGGCTCAGCAGTTGATTCCCCAGGCTGTTCAGGTGCCGCTAGCTTGCCCAGGATCTTTTCTGAGTTCAGCAGTGTCCGACCGAGTGAGCTGTTATATCCGCTCCATTCGGCCTCAGGATCGCGTTCGAAATGAGCGCGCATGCTTTCCATTTTCGAATCGAGGTCGTCGAGGTAGTGCAGCATCAGCGCCTCAGGAAACATCGGGAGCTTGGGCGAGCCGAATTCGTACCTGCCATGGTGGCTGATGATGAGGTGCTCGATAAGCACTTTGAGTTCCGCCGGAAATCCCGGGACCAGCGCGATCTTCTCGTGCAACATCTCAAGTTCGATAATCATGTGCCCGAGAAGTTGGCCTTTGGTCGTGTATGAGAATGAGCGCTGATAATTGAGCTCGTAGATCTTGCCGATATCGTGCAAAAATGCGCCGGCCAGCAGAAGGTCGCGATTGATTTGTGGATAGAGTGAGGCGACCGTGTCACATAACTTCATCAGAGAAACAACATGCTCAAGCAATCCCCCAATGAAGGCATGATGCAATGATTTTGCGGCGGGAGCCTGTCGATACGCCTCTGCGATCTGCGGATCCCCCATAAAGGCCTCAAGCAGCATTTTCAGATAGTCGTTGCTGAAACTGGCTACGTAAGCGGCCAGGGTGCGCCAAAGTTCGTCGATGTCCTTATTTGTTTTCGGGAGGTAGTCGGAATACTCGATCTCCGCATCTTCCATCCTCCGCAGCTTGTGAATTGTGAGCTGATAGCGGCTCGAGTATTTGTTGATAAGACCGCGGACTTTGACGAAGTCGTCCTGCTCGAATCTATCGACGGCATCGTTGACGTTATCCCACATCTTGGCATCGATTTGACCAGAGCGATCACAGAGCGTAAGCGCCAAATATATCTCTCCGCTCTTCTTCGGCTTGATCTGCTTGGCTGAAACCAGAAACGATGAGGTGATGACCTGGTTTTCCTGACTGGCGGCGTCTTTGATGAAGAACTGCTTCATGAGTATTGGACGAGGCGATTCTACTTCAGAAAGGGCAATAGGCAATAAGCGATACGCAATAGGTCAAAAATTTCCGCCTCGATTTTCGATTTCGGTTATTGCCTATCGCCTATCGCATTGGCCGCTCTCTCACAAAATCCCGAGTTTCTTTTTCTTCTTTGCTTTCTTCGCCTGGCTTGTATCGGTGGCGGAAGCCGTAGTGTAAATCGGCTTGGTCTGGTTTGGGCTGGCACCCGTGTCGGTAAATCCCGGCTTCACATCGATGTACGCCTCTTCGCGAAGCTTCGTAAGGTATGTCCGCAAAGCAGGCTGAAGCTTTTCGTAATAAATCGCTTCCTGAATGCGATTTTCTATCTGTTTCAAGGGTGCGATTCCCGCCTGCGTGTGTTCATTCACCTTCAGAATCACGAAACCCTGTTTCGTGCGGATCACGTCTGAAACGTCGCCGGGCTTCATCTTGAAGGTGAGGTCTTCCAATTCTTTGGCCAGGGTTCCACGCTTGAATTGACCGAGTTCTCCACCCTGATCGGCTGTGGGCCCATCAGAAGATTTCTTCGCCACGTCTTCAAATTTCACGCCGCCCTTGATGCTTGCCAGCATCTGCTTGGCTTTTTCTTCGATCGCATTGATCTTGGCCGGATCCTCTGGCGGCGGTGGCGCGTTGGGATCAACATTTACGTTCTCGCTGCCGGTCGAGACGAGTATCTCAGAAAGATCGACCGCCTCTGGCTGCTCCAGATCAGCCTTATGGGCGTTGTAGTAATCCTGAATTTCTTTTTGCGTGATTTGAATTCGCGGCGCGACCTCGTGGCTGATCACCTGTTGCGTCACAATCTGGTTGCGGATACCGGCTTTAAAGTCCTCAAAGGAAACACCCTGCTTCTGCGCCTCCTTTTCGAGATCATCCATGCTTTCCAGCTTGAGCTGCTTGCGCAGCTCGTCGAGGCGCTTCACCAGCTCAGTATCGCCAGTGATGCCGAGGTCCTTGCCCTTGCCGAGCAGGAGTTGCTGGTCGATAAGGTCGCGCAGTACGTCTTTTTCCTTCTCTTTGGCACGAGAGTCCGTTGGGGAAACGTTGTTCTGCTTCAGTTCCTGCTGGAGTTCCTCCCGGCTCTTGGCCAGATCGGAGCGAGTAATGATTGAGCTGTTAACGCGCGCGATGATTTCTTCGATTACGGTGTCGGCGGCCAGTGATCCCGCGAACAGGAACATGGTCAAAAGACTGAGCACGGACTTGTGTTTCATAGGAGGTAGCTGTCCTCATTTTACCTCTCCGGCGGTGCGCAGCGGGTTTCTGGACGCCGCTTTTCACGTGATAACCTCAACTTCTATGTCGGCCCCCGATTCACGTTTTGTTCGCGCCTGTCGCAGGCAGACGGTGGATGTAACTCCTGTCTGGTTCATGCGCCAGGCGGGACGATACATGCCCGAGTATCGGAAAGTGCGCAAGCACCATACCATTCTCGAGATCTGCAAAGACTCGCAGCTCGCAGCCGAAGTAACCGTGACTGCGGCCGAGCGTCTTGGCGTGGACGCGGCGATTATCTTTGCCGATCTGCTATTGCCGCTGGAGGTAATGGGCCTGGAGTTTGAGTTTACCGAGCATGAGGGCCCAAAGATTCATGCACCGTTACGCGACGCCAACGGTATCGCTCAACTCAAGACAGATCGGGCCGCCGAATTGAGTTACGTAGCCGAATCAGTGCGGCTAGTGGCGCGACATTTCGGAACACGGCTCCCAGTGATCGGTTTTTGTGGCGCTCCGTTCACACTGGCGAGCTACATGATCGAAGGTCGAGGCTCGCGCCATTTCGTCGAGACCAAACGTTTGATGTATAGCGATCCCGAGGCTTGGGATGAGCTCATGCGACGCATCTCGCGTGTGCTCGCACAATATGCTACCGAACAAGTGAATGCCGGAGCTGATGCCCTGCAGGTTTTCGATAGCTGGGTGGGGTGTCTATCCCCGGGGGACTATGGTCGCTTCGTATTGCCACATACGAAAGCCCTGGTGGCTGAGTTGAAAACGACTGGTGCGCCAATAATCTATTTCGGAACGGATACTGCCACGCTGCTGCCTTCGATCAAACAATCGCGGGCCGAAGTTGTTGGCATCGACTGGCGCATTCCGATCAATGACGCCTTCGAGATGCTCGGCGATAACTTCGCTGTCCAGGGGAATCTCGATCCGGCATCGTTGTTTGCATCAGAGGCCGAGGTGCGAAGACAGGCTCGAGATGTACTCGACCGCGCTTCTGGACGTCCAGGGCATATCTTTAATCTCGGACATGGAATTCTGCCGGAGACGCCGGTCGAGAATGTGATTGCCTTAGTAGAGGAAGTCCATGCTTACAGCGCAAAGCGCACCCATGCGCCGGCGTCCAGCGTGGCATTCTGAAAATGAAAACCGCCGTTCTATTGTTGGCGCACGGAACCCCAGACAGTGTTTCCGAGATTCCGGAGTACCTGCGCAACGTCACTGGCGGGCGGCCAATTCCCGATTCGGTCATCGAAGAAGTTGCGCACCGCTACAGCCTTATCGGGCATTCTCCCTTGACCGAGATCACCAGGCGTCAGGCTGCAATGCTTTCTGAAGTGTTGTCGATGCCGGTGTATGTGGGCATGCGCAATTGGAGGCCATACATTGCAGACACCGTAAAGACCATGCGGGCCGATGGCGTAGACCACGTTGTCACGCTCTGCCTGGCCCCGCAGAATTCGCGCACCAGCGTAGGACTCTACCGCAATGCAGCGTTCAAGGAAGCCGCAGGCATGGCTATTGATTTCATCGATTCATGGCATGACCATCCTCGGCTCATTGACGCATTTGCAGAGCGCCTGCAGGCGGCGCTCGCGAAGGTTGGAAGAGGCACCATCGTGGTCTTCACCGCCCACAGCGTTCCTGCCCGGACAATTTCGGATGGAGATCCATACGAGCAGCAGGCGAAGGAAACGGCGGCACTCGTGGCGCTCGAAGCGGGACTACCTGATTCGCAATGGATATTTGCGTTTCAAAGCCAGGGAATGTCTGGTGGTCCGTGGACTGGTCCAACGGTCGAAGATACCTTGCGCCGTCTGAAAGAAGAAGGATATTCAAGTGCACTGATTCAGCCAGTGGGATTTGTGTGCGATCACGTTGAAGTGCTGTATGACATCGATATCGGATTTCGGGATTACGGTTCCCAGATCGGCATTAAGACTTCGCGCACCGAGTCGTTGAACGATTTGCCTGCTTTCATCCTAGCTTTAGCCGATCTGGTGCGAAAACGGCTGGAGCGGCACGCCGGTGCTGCCCACATTCTGGCTAGCCCTTAAGTGCATGCTGCGTCTCTACAGGAACCTGTTAGAAGCGACATGGGCAGCAACGTCGTAACCTAAAGGACCTGCGGCCGCCCTCGGGCGGGTGTTTGTCTTCGACTACCAGGATTCACAGGTACTCGAAAGAAATATCTGCTTCGACATCGTCTCGTGACACTGCGAGAAACCCGCGCGAGCGCGCCGGTCCTCTCGGAAAAAATAAGGCCGCCATTGCTGGCGGCCTTGTTGTATTGGGAGGGGAGAGTTGCTTAGTCCTGGTCGTTGCTGGCGCGTTTCCAGTTCATGATCTCGCCTAGCGTAGTGGTCGAGCTCGAAACCGGCTGCTTGTACGCCTCAACGTCGGCGCGGCTCGCCTCTTCGCCGACTGCACGGAGGCTCAACCCGACCTTTTTCTCTTCTGGATTCATCTTGATGATCTTGAAGTCGTATTCCTGCCCTGGTTCGAGCTTGAGCGGAGTACCGTGCGAGTCTGTCGCCTCGGAGTTGTGGCAAAGACCTTCCACGCCCTCGGAAATCTCGACGAAGGCCCCGAATTGCGCTGTGCGCAGTACCTTCCCATGGACCACGTCGCCCAGACGGTGTTGGGCGAAGAACGTCTCCCATACATCCGGTTGCATTTGCTTGATGCCGAGAGAAAGACGGCGATGTTCAGGCTCAATCGCCAACACCTGCGCCCTAACCTTCTCGCCTTTCTTCAGCACTTCCGAGGGATGTTTCACGCGCTTGGTCCAGCTCAGGTTGCTGACGTGTACCAGGCCGTCGATGCCGTCTTCAATTTCGATGAAGGCTCCGAAGTCAGTCAGATTGCGAACCTTGCCTTCGACGACGCTGCCGACGGGATACTTCTCGTGCAATTGCTCCCACGGATTCTGCTCGAGCTGCTTGAGACCGAGAGAGATGCGACGCTCCGTCGGGTTCACGTTCAGCACGACGGTCTCAACTTCGTCGCCCGGCTTTACGATCTTCGACGGATGCTTCATCCGTTTCGACCACGTCATTTCGCTGACATGGACAAGGCCTTCAATACCTTGCTCCAGTTCAACAAAAGCTCCATAGTCGGTGACACTCAGAACTCGTCCTTTGACGTGGGCTCCGATCGGATACCGTTCGGCCGCATCGAGCCACGGGTCGGGTGTGAGCTGCTTGAATCCCAGCGAAACCCGCTGCTTGTCCTTGTCGAACTTCAACACCTTTACGTGAATCTCGTCGCCTACGTTCAC
>QIBC01000405.1 GCA_003225215.1 Acidobacteriota bacterium | reverse complement strand
AGCCGCGTGCTGGAATACACGGGAAAGATTTATAACATCCAGGATGTGCTGGTCATGGCTCGAGACGAGCAGGTGATGAAGGAGCAAATCGCCAAAGCTAAATGTCACATCGAAATTGAGCCGAATATATCCGGTCAGCGGCACCAGAATTTCGAGATGTCAGTTCGAAATTTACTTCAGTCGCTGAATGATCGGGAACGCTTACAGAAAATCCAAGGCTTGCTCAATGAACTGATGACCTTCACAGAAGATGACCTCTCGATTATCACCAATGCCTATGATGATCTGCTGACGCTGGACGACGTCATTGATCAGGAATTGATTCTGTTTGTCTCCTTGAATAGCAATAAGAATGCAAAGGCAGTGACTGCGCTCGGGCGGCTCCTGCTGCAAAACCTGCAACTCATAGTTGGCCAGCGCTATCAGAACCAGCAGGAGTGCCGGCGCCAAGGCCGGCCCATGATTAGTGTGATCCTGGATGAGTTTGCGCCGTTTGCGTATCCAAACTTTTCCCAAATCTTGCAGACAGCACGCGGCAGCAACATTGCATTGCTCTTCTCTCTGCAATCGATTCCGCAGTTGCGAAGCGTGAGTCGCAGCTTTGGAGATGACGTTTCCTCCGCTCCAAATACGATCATGCTGCTGCGTACGCGCGATGAAGAAACTGCCAGATATTTCCTAAATGCCTCGGCCAGAGTCACGGGTGAACGGCGCACGATGACCGTGGAAAAGAAAGGAGTACTGGAAGAGCGATATCGGGAGATTGGATTTGGACAGTTCACACGCTGAGGGAGTCAATTTGCGTTTCAAGAACGCAGACTTCGCGCGCCGAATGAATCGCATCTTCGGCAAGAGCCGAGTGGGTTGAACTGTGAACTCCGCATTTCGCTCAGGTATTTGTTTGCTGCTGGCCATGTTGGGGTCGCCAATCTGGGGCCAACCATCTTCATATGATCCCGCCGCCAGCCGGAGAAACAAAGCCCCCGACAGCTTTGCTGAGTTCGCGCTGAGACAGATCAATCCTCAGAACACGGAATACGGTTGTCAGCTGGAGGCGGCGCGTAAAGTTGCTGTCGATGAAACTGTCAAGAGCATTGATTCATGGACCGTTCTAGTCACGTTCAGCTTCCTTATTCTGTCGTTTCTCATCATTCTTCATCAGCACAATGAACGCAATCGGCGCGAAGTCATCACGGCCAATTTTCTGGCCCAATATCACAATGCCTGGGTCGATGCGAAGAGGCAAACTGAAGAGACTATCCGCCGCTATAACGAGTTAGTTAATGCGAGGAACCCTTCGGCTGAGGCAAACCTGGGCTCGCAGTCGCTTGATCCCGACGGTGCGCAAGCGAGCACGATACACCCGCCTGCTGCTTCCAATACGAACGAGCCACTGGGTTCGTGTGCAGCGGTCTCTAGCAACGGCAATCGGGTGGGCCGGCGCGAGCCGGCGCGAGAGATGAAATTGCCAGTTCGTGAATCACACGCGGATTTAATTGCCCAGATCAGCACGCTGCAACAACAGTTGAATGCCTCTCATGAAAGAGAAAAACAGCTGCAGAGAGAACTAAACAGGACACAGCGGCGCATGCCGCCCGCGCAAGCGAAAGAAGCAAATGTCACGAGCTGATATGCAGCTTCAGAGAAAGGACTCAAGTGTATGTCAGACCATTCTCCGCAAGAGTTGCTGCAAAAGATGACGCAGCTCTTCAACCGTTTTCGGAGGACCGGTGACATGGCTCCGATCGAAGATCGCCGGGAATGGGAGGAACTGGTTGCATCGAAGCCGCCCGAGGAGCGTGATCTTCTCACGGAGCTGGCTCGCTTTGCCGACCTCTGGAGGTATCTCCGTGATCGCGACGAGAAACTGGGATCAGAGATTGTTGAGGCGATCAGCCAGGTACACCACTCTCCTGTACCGGAACGAATTGCGCGCCTGAAAGCGATCAATAAAAAGCTCATGGAGCGGGTTGGAGATGCTGGTGAAGATCCTCAATTTCGGCAGTAACTGGTGGTCACGCTTCGTCCGTAACCCCGAAGGCGCGTACTGCTTTTCCGCTTATGCGGCTCACTACAACTCCACGGGAGTGCGCTGCGGCTCAAAGGTGCGGCGGCACTGGATTACACCGGGCTTGCTTCGCATCAATGGTGTCGTTCACTTCACTCCGAGTTTGCCGGAGAGCGCAATCGGCAAAACATTCCTCTGCGCTGATGTGACTTACGCGTTTGGTGGAAACCGCTTGCTTTTTCAAAACAAAGGCCCCAAATCTGCCGTTCCGGATTGTTACTTGGTCGTGGTTTCAAGTGGAGTCCATGGCCGTATTGATTTCAATTCGAATGTATGGAAGTCAGCACTGGCCCAGGTTGTCGCTGCCAGCCAGTTGCGCAATATGCAGGAAGTCATGTTGTTGATGAAGCCGGGAGATTGGGTCCAGACCAGCGCCGGTTTTTGGCAGCTAAATGTACCGTTCGTCAACAACGAACCGGCGGGATTAGTGCGGCTGGGCAAATCACTTTCAGTTTGAATTCTGTGCCATGCGTTACTCCAGAGGAAGCTTCTTAATCACCGCAGATGGAGATATTCCGCTGCTCCGCCATGTTCGGAACTCCCGCTTCGTTAGCCATCAACAATTGTTTGAACTATTGCAATATGATGCGCGCGTATCCAGCCGCGGCACGTTCAACTGGCGGATGCAGCGTCTCCTCAAAACACGCCACATCGAGAAATTGGAAGCCGTCTTCTGGCAGGGATCTTCGGTTTACACGATTACCCAAGATGGCCTGGTTGAGCTCGAAAGCCAAGGCGAATTCGCAATTGCCTTACATTCGCGGACGCGGCAGATGCCCGATCGCACACAGGTGTTTCACGCCCTTGAGTTAAACGCGATTCGGTTGTCCCTGGCGCGCAACGCGCTGCTCGTCAGTTGGCAATCCCAAGTCGAAATTTGCTCCACCAACATGACTTCGGGTGCTCCGTACCAGAAAGACTATGACGCACTTGTGAAGGTCTGGATCGGCAGCGAAGTGCGTGAGTTTGCGCTGGAATACGAGCGATCACTCAAGAGCGCCAAGCAATATGAGAAAGTGCGCGCGGCGTTAGAAGCCGAACGTCGGGTCGGCTGCGTACTTTATCTCACTCCAGACTTCGATTTACTCTTCGCCATTCTGTTTCAGTTAGCACCTATTTCTAAACGCCTGGGCTT
>QIBC01000032.1 GCA_003225215.1 Acidobacteriota bacterium | reverse complement strand
CCAGTGGCTTGCCGGTCGGCAGCATTGTCGAAGGTTTCAGTGAGGCTTTCCGGCGCAACTGGTTCGGCACACACTTCTTTAATCCTCCACGCTACATGCGACTGCTGGAGATCATCCCCACTCCCGATTCTGATCCGGCAGCAATGCAGGCGATCGCGCACTTCTGCGATCAGCGACTCGGCAAAGCCATTGTTCACGCGAAGGACACACCCAACTTTATCGCCAACCGCATTGGGACGTTCTCAGTTCTGAACGTGATGCGCATCATGCAGGAGATGGGACTCTCAATCGAGGAGGTAGATGCGCTCACCGGCGCATCGCTTGGCTGGCCGAAGTCGGCTACCTTCCGCACCATCGACATGGTTGGGCTCGACATTCTTGGTCACGTCGTCGGCAACATGACGAAGAACGTTCAGGATGAGCGCTCTGAGCTGAGACTACCCCCGTTCTATCAGCACATGCTTGAGCGCAAATGGCTCGGCGATAAAGCCAAGCAAGGTTTCTATAAGAAAACGAAATCGCCATCAGGCGAGGAAGAGCGGCTTGCGCTCGATTGGAGAGCACTCGACTATCACCTGCGCGGAAAGCCCAAGTTCCAATTGCTGGAGATGGCTAAGAACGTGGAGTCGTCCACCGAGCGGCTGAAGATGATCCTGAGTGCCGATCCCCGCGACAAGGCTGCCCAGTTCTACTGGACGTCGCTTTCCGAATTGTGGACCTATGCGGCCAATCGCATTCCCGAGATCTCCGACACCGTCGTCGAAATCGATCGTGCCATGCGTACCGGCTTCAACTGGGAGATGGGCCCGTTTGAGATGTGGGACGCTGCCGGAGTCGCGCCGACGGTAGAGCGCATGAAAAAGGAAGGGCGTCCAATCGCAGCCAACGTCGAGAAGCTCCTCGCGAGCGGGAAAACGTCGTGGTATGCCGACGATAAGACTTCATCCTCGGGGCGCAGCTACTTCGATCTCAAGACTTCAGACTATCGTCCGCTCGAGGTGCCGGAAGGCGTCTGGTCGGTAATGGTTGCGAAAAAGTCCAACGGAGTCGTGAAGAAGAACGCCTCAACGTCGCTGGTTGATCTAGGTGACGGCGTTGCTGCGATTGAGTTCCACTCCAAGATGAATTCGCTGGGCGGCGACATCGTTCAGTTTGTAACCCAAACGCTGAAACCCGGCAGCGCGGCATTGAATCAGTTCGACGCATTCGTCATCAGCAACGACGCGCCGCATTTCTCCGTTGGCGCGAACATCATGCTGCTGCTGATGGCAGTACAGGAAGGCGACTGGGACGAGGTTGATCTTGCGATTCGCAGCTTCCAGGGCATGACCCAGGCCATCAAGTTTTGTCCCAAACCCGTTGT
>QIBC01000031.1 GCA_003225215.1 Acidobacteriota bacterium | reverse complement strand
TAGCCAGTGCGGTGCGCACGCCGGTTGGTCGGGCGTACAAAGGTGGTTTGAGGGCAACGCGACCAGACGATATGGCCGCGGTTGCTATTAAAGGCGCGCTTGCGCGAGTTCCTCAGCTTGATGTCAAAGAAATTGAAGACGTGATTTTTGGCTGTGCAATGCCAGAGGCGGAGCAGGGAATGAATGTGGCGCGTATTGCCTCGCTTCGCGCGGGACTGCCGGTTGAATGTTCGGCGCTGACGATCAATCGCTTTTGTTCTTCGGGATTGCAGTCGATCGCCATGGCCGCAGAGCGAATCATGTCGGGCGGGGCGGACGTGATTCTGGCGGGCGGAGTGGAATCGATGACCATGATTCCCATGGGGGGAAACAAAGTAAGCGCCAATCCCTGGCTCATTGAGAACTATCCCGACGCGTATCTTTCCATGGGGCTCACAGCCGAGCGCCTGGCACAACGCTTCGGAATTACCCGCGAGCAGGCAGATGAATTCTCGCTGGCCAGTCACCAGAAAGCCGTGGCCGCAATTGCGGCGGGCAAGTTCAACGACGAACTCGTTCCGGTGCCGGTGAGCTTTACTACTCCAAATGGCAGTAAGCCGAAACGGATTGATATCGAGTTCAAGATGGACGACGGTCCCCGCGCCGACACATCCATGGAAGCGCTCTCGGCGTTGAAGCCTGCCTTCCATGCAAAGGGAACAGTTACTGCCGGCAATTCTTCGCAGATGTCGGACGGTGCTGCTGCGGCAGTCGTAATGTCGGCTGAGCGGGCGCAGGCACTGGGGATCAAGCCACTGGCGCGATACGTAGCATTTGCTACTGCCGGATACAAGCCGGAAGAAATGGGTATCGGTCCGGTGTATGCGATTCCCAAGGCTTTGAAAATCGCAGGGCTCAAGCTCGATCAAATAGATGTTATGGAGCTGAATGAGGCTTTCGCCGCGCAATCGTTATCTGTGATCAAAGCAGGTGAACTGAACCCGGCGAAGGTGAACCCGAATGGGGGAGCTATTGCCCTCGGACATCCACTGGGCTGCACGGGAGCGAAACTGACAGCCAGTGTAATCCGCGAATTGAAGCGCCGAAATGGGAAGTACGGGCTGGTGACGATGTGCGTAGGCGGCGGCATGGGGGCCGCGGGCATTTTCGAGAATATTCAATGAGCGTTCAACCACAGAGGGCACAGAGTCGCACAGAGGAAAAACCGGTTAATGCCATTACAGAAGCAATAATCGGCGCTGCGATGAGAGTACATACTGCCCTCGGCCCAGGACTTCTTGAGAGTGCCTATGAAGTTTGTCTTTGCCACGAGCTGGTTAAGTTGGGCTATTCCGTTCAACGTCAAGTCCCGCTTCCGGTGATCTATGACAGCGTGAGACTTGACGCGGGCTACAAGATCGACATCATTGTCGATAACCTGGTAATCGTGGAGCTGAAGTGCGTCGAGAGAATCATTGGTGTGCATGAAGCTCAAGTCCTCTCATATCTAAAACTCAGTGGAAAGTCGGTTGGTTTGTTAATCAATTTTCACGTCCGCCACCTGAGGGATGGAATTCGCCGATTCGTCGAAGGACAAAACTGGCAATGAATTCCTCTGTGATCTCTGTGTCCTCTGTGGTGATGAAGGAGTCCTAATGGCAACTGCAACAGTTCCTAAAACGAAAATCGCCGGTGGCAGTTTCCTGATAGAAGATCGTCAACCTGAGGAAGTTTTCACACCTGAAGACTTCACTGACGAACATCGCCAGATCGCTCAAACTACGGAAGAGTTTGCACTGAAAGAGATCGTTCCGAATCTCGAGAAGATCGAGCATAAGGAATTTGCTGTCACACGCGATCTCATCAAGAAGGCCAGCGAACTCGGTCTCACGTCGGTAGACATTCCTGAAGAGTACGGCGGGATGGAGATGGACAAAGTCACTTCCGCCATCATCGCCGATTACATTGCCAAATCGGGAAGCTTCAGCGTTACCTGGGGTGCGCACGTTGGAATTGGCACGCTGCCGATCGTTTACTTCGGCACTCCGGAGCAGAAGAAAAAGTACCTGCCGAAGCTGGCCTCCGGCGAGTGGGTTGGAGCGTATGCACTTTCGGAATCCTCCTCCGGATCGGACGCCCTGAACTGTCGCACTCGCGCTGATCTGTCTGCCGATGGCAAACATTACGTGCTGAACGGCGAGAAGATGTGGATCACGAATGCGTCGTTCGCCGATCTTTACGTCGTCTTCGCGAAAGTTGCCGGCGAGAAGTTTTCGGCATTCATCGTGGAGCGAACCTTCACTGGCTTTTCGGTTGGAGCAGAAGAGAAGAAGCTGGGAATTCGCGGCTCCTCAACCTGCCCGCTCATCCTGAATGATTGCAAAGTGCCGGCAGAGAACCTGCTCGGCGAAATCGGCAAGGGTCACGTCATCGCCTTCAACATTCTGAATATTGGCCGCTTCAAACTAGGAGCTGGCTGCGTGGGCGGTGCGAGGACATCGCTGTTAAGCGCGCTGAACTATGCCAAACAGCGCAAGGCTTTCGGAAAGACGCTCGTCGATTTCGGTCTCATTCGCGAAAAGCTGGCAGACATCGCCACGGGAATCTACGTAGGCGAGTCGCTGGCTTATCGCACTGTCGGAATGATCGATGAGGCGTTACGGGATATCGACAAGCACAGCCCCGATGCTTCGACGCAGATCCGCAAAGGCATTGAAGAATACGCGGTGGAGTGCTCGATTCTCAAAGTTTGGGGATCGGAGATGCTCGACCAGGTCGTCGATCACGTTGTGCAGATTTACGGCGGCTATGGCTTCGTCGAAGAGTATCCGGCGGAGCGCGCCTACCGCGACTCACGCGTGAACCGCATCTTCGAAGGCACCAACGAAATCAACCGGATGATCATCACCGGATGGCTCATGAAGCGCGCGATGAGCGGACAGCTCGCCCTTATGCCCGCCATCAAGAAGCTCATGGATGAAGTGTTGTCCGGACCTTCGATGAGCGAAGAAACGGAAGCAGAACTCACCGCGGAACGCGCGTTAGTCGGCAATGCTAAGAAGGTTGCGCTCTTTGCCGCGGGCGTTGCTTCGCAGCGTTACATGATGGATCTCGCGGAGCAGCAAGAAGTGATGGCCGCTCTGGCGGATATCATCATCGAGGTCTTCGCGATGGATTCCGTTTTGCTGCGCACACTGAAGCTGATGCAGTCTCGAGGTGAATCCGGGTCAGCTTTGCCGATTGCGATGACTCAGGTGTATTTATCGGAAGCCATGGCGCGAATCGAGGTCGCCGCGCGCAAAGTTGTTGCGGCGGCGTCAGAGGGCGACAACCTGCGAATACAAACGACTATTTTGCGTAGGCTCTTGAAGCACGATCCAACCAACACAATCGCATTACGGCAGCAGATCGCCACACGCGTAATTGACGCGGGGAAGTATGTGACCGCGTAGGGCTTGGAACGACTTTTGCGAGCTACGCAGAAGTTTTTGCCGGTCCAGCATTCGCCGGGCGAGGGTGCCCGGCGCTGCGGCCAGTATTAAAACACGGAGCGTCCTGGTGCCCTCGCCCGGCGTGCCTAACAAGCCGTGAGTTCACTCAGAATCTGCATCCCCTGTGCCATCAGACCATCTAACAGATAGTGCTTCTAATCATCGCTAAACGGCTGATATAATGAGGCTTCATCGAGGAGAAGAGAATGGCAACTACGGTACAACCCAATATTGAAACTACGCCCAAGGCGGTTCCGGTCGCTCTAACGCCGACGGCGGTGGCCAAGGTAAAAGAAATCATGGCGCAGCAGGATCCGATGCCTGCGGGTCTTCGAATCGGTGTTGTCGGTGGCGGCTGTTCTGGGTTCAGCTATTCCATGAACTTCGAAAATGCCGCGGGCATGATGGACAAAGTTTTCAACTTCGACGAACTCAAAGTGTTCGTTGATGCTACGTCGCTGATGTACCTCCAGGGATGCGTCGTCGATTACGTCGAAACGCTCGAGGCAGCCGGTTTTAAGTTCGAGAACCCGAACGTGAAGAGCACGTGCGGATGCGGTTCCTCGTTTAGTGTGTAACTTCTCCTCTCAAGGTGCTCTTGGCCTCGCGAAAGCGAGGCCTTTTCGTTTTCGGGCTATCGAGGATTGGCCGGCGGTCCTGACATTGGATTGGGAGGAGGGTTATTGGAAGGACCGTTGATCGTTCCTGGAGGTCCGGAGTTGAGTCCTCCTGTTCCCTGACCGGGCAAGATGCCGGGCGCTCCTCCGGGAAGTCCAGTTGCGGCGCCAGCGCCCACGCCTCCGCGCAGGGTGGGATCCATCGTGGGATCGTAGACAAACTGCCAGTCTTTGTAATGATTCTTCTGTTGGAATTCTTTAATCGATTCCTTCTCAGATGGAACCGAGATACCCACGATTGCGCCGCCACCGAAGGTGCGCCCGCTTAGTTGATCGCTTGAGAGCGGATTCGTGGCCGAGCCCGCCAGCCCAGAAGGAGCTCCTGGAGCGCTTCCAGGGGAAGGGGCGGCTTCGTTCCCCCCGGCGCTGGAGGAACTAGAGCCTGTTCCTGTTGCCCCAGCAGCAGAGCCGCTGTTCGACCCGCCGAGTCCTGTTCCAATGGTCGAAGGGCCAAGTCCCGGTCCCGATGGGCTAAGCCCTGATGTGTTCGTGACTTTTTGTCCAAAGAAGCCGGTAGCAGGTCGCGCCTGCCCGAATTGGATCGGAGCCCAATCGTCCTTGCCGGTAAGTGGATCGAGATAACGCCGTCTGAGGAAGCGAATGTTATTTGTGTTTTCCAGTTGATCGATGTTGGAAGGATAGCGTCCGAATTTCTTATAAAAGCGGCGAATAGCCAGCGCATATTGCTGGCCGCGGCGGATAAGCTCATCTTCCTTTGTACGTTGCAGGGCCACCGCAGCGCGCGGAGCGGCAACCGCCAGACCCACGATCAAGACGGTCAAAGCAAAGAGAATCGCGAGTAAAACGTATCCGTTCTGGTTATTTCTGTGAAGCGACTTTTTCAACCGCATGGCTTCAACCTTGCGTGAGCGGAATGCTCTGCCGGTTATTGTTCAGTACGTCCTCGATCTCAACAGTAGTCGGATGAATGCGTAGGATCTTGTACCTGCGGTTCACGATTTCGCCTTCGTGCCCAATAAAGATATCGTCGCCGTTGGCCAGAAAGATAGCCTTTGCTTGTCCCGGCTTGTTCGCGAAACCATAGAACTTCAGCGGAATCGGCGGGGGTGGAGGCGGAGGCGGAGGCGGGGGAGGCGTGGTCTGTTCAACGATTACCGGGTGTTTGGGCGGCTCGATCGGAAGCTGTTCTTCAAAGATATTGCGTCCACTGCCCTTGTAAAGAGCTCCTTCGCTGTTCTTGAGCAAATCGGCGCGTAGTGTTGGATCAAGCGGAGGAGCTGCTTTGCCTCCACTTCGAGCTCCAGGTGCAGTTGGGAGCGCATTGGGTGTAGCGGATGCTGCCACCGTGCTCACCGGGGCACCAGAAGACATGAATGCCCGCAACAGCAGTAGCACTGCAATAGCGAGCAGCGCTGCCATGGCGTAAAGCTTCTTCTTGTCTTCGGTGCCAATCTTCATTTTCAGCTTTGCGATCTCAAGAACGTGTCCAACTTCACATCGAGATGAACATAACCGCTTGGTTGCCCGGTCTTTCCACCCTGCCCGGTTAACCCGATACTATCGATGATAAAGAACATCTTGTCACGTTCCACTGCGTTCAGGAATTTCACCAGGTTTACGTATTGCCCGGCGAGCCCCGCGTGCATTTCCAGATTGAGCATGTCCGGCAGGTCGCCGGGGGTACTCGCGTAATTGACCGCGCCGATGCTGATCTGGTTGGCACTCGCCAGCTTGCCTAATTCCGCGACCACGTCAGAGTAGCGGGAAGGGAGCCTCCTCTCGATGAAAGTGGCATCATCCTTTTGCGCCTGGGCTAGCTTTTGATCGATGCCGCGCAAAGGGACCGTTGTATGGCTTAGGCGGCGGTACTCCTCTTCCGCCTCCATGCGGACCTGCTCAGGCTGCGCCGAGCCGGCCCGCAACGGCATCGCAAGATAGATGAGGGCTGCAACATCAACCACGCCCAAGGCAACAATGGAGTAAAGGATGCGCTTGCGGGCGCGAGAGAGGTCGGCCATCTAGTTGCCCCCTCCCTCGAGCGGTTCGGCAGGAACGTAGGCGGTGAAGATGTTGGACTTCACACCGGCTTCGCCATTCTTGGATTCAGCATGGGTTTCGACGCTGAGCTTAGGTGAGCGAAAGTGTGGCGATTTTTCCATGTTCCGTAACAGCTCTACCGCCGTTTCACGCCTCTGCCCTTCGACTTGCAACTTCAGGACAAAATGATTGCGGTCGATGCCGGGTGCTATGGAGACAACCCGAAGACCTGCCGGCATTACTCTTTCCATGTCTTCCATGAGCCCTGTCCAGGAGAAAGACTTACGCACGATGGCTGTATTCAGGAAATACGATCGATCTCGCGTGCCGCGGTTTTCCGGCTGAGCCAGAATCTGCCGAGCTTGCGTCTCTTCTTTCTTGAGCTCAGTTAACTTGCCTTCCGCCTCTCGTGCCTGCGCCCATTGCCGTTGCGAGTTCGTGTGGTGACGGACCGAGATGAATATCATGAACGCTGTAAGCAGGATCATGGCGGCGAGAGCCGAACCCCAGTTCCGGTAGAAGCGGCGCTCGTCCTGATAGGGCCGCGAGGCGAGATTGATAGCAATTCTCATTAGTGAGTCAGTACTCCTGCCACCCCCGCAAGTGCCGAACTGGGAAGGCCCTCGCCGGAGAGGCTCTCACTGGCATAAGCTCCGGGGTCAAGTGTCTCTGGCCGCACTCCGGTTTGCTCCTCGAGAGCGCGCTTCAGTTCCTGCATGTCTGAGGCGGACGAGAGCAGGATGCGCTCGATCTTTGCCGAGTAGTTGTCCTCGAAAAAGACAATTGACGGATACACTTCGTCAGCAATGGTTGTCCCGGTTCGGCCGGGAACGACATCGAGCATGCGGTAGAAGATGACTTCATTCTTGTCGGCGATTGCCACCGAAATGAAATTTCCATCTGCCTTCACCAGCAGCGTTGGGCGATCTGCTTCCACTCCATTCAGCGCAGCCAATGTAGAAGGGAGCACATATCCAGGCTCGTATCCGGCGCTCTGAAACGCAGACTCATATTCCAGAAGGACTTCGCGCGGCGTAACCACGGCCAGTACTTTTACAGCGTCCGGTTTCCGATACCTTTGAAAGGAGAGCGCCGCCTGGTCTGCATCGAATGGCACCGATTTGCGCAGCCGGAATCGAACGATAGGTTCGGCCTCCGCAGTTTTCTCCGGAAGGATATCGAAGTCCAGCAATAGCACGCGCACCGCGGCATCGGGAATAACAGCGACCACATCGCGCTTGCGCCCACCCACAGTGGAAAGTGCGCCTGCAATGCTTTCGCCCAAAGCGGAGGTGTTGGTTATATTCCCGGCGCTCAAGGAAGGACGAACAGCATCTCTGTCCAGGCGGCGGACAGTGTGTACGTCAATTGCGCTTCCATCGGACTTGGCGCGGGCCGCGATCAGGCTCTGCGTGGTGATTTCGCAGGCCAGGCGCGGTTTTGCTTGTTTTGGAGTTGCCATCTTATCGGGACGTCTCGATGAAGGTTACCTTATTGATCTCTTTCAACGTAGTTACATTGGTGCGAATCTTTGCTAACGCTGCTTCCCGCAGAAAACGCATCCCTTCCTCGCGAGCAGCCTTGCGCACCTCAGAGGTCGGCTTCTTCTCCAGGATTAATTCGCGAATGCGGTCCGTCAAATCCAGTAGTTCGTGAATCGCCGTGCGACCTTTGTATCCGGTCCCCGCGCATTCTATACAGCCTTCGCCTTCATAGAATTTGAAGTTGCCCCACTCCTTCACATCCAAACCGCTCGCCTCGAGCTCTTCGGGCGAATAGCGAACGGGCTTCTTGCACGAATCGCAGATTACGCGCACTAACCGTTGCGCCAGAATGCAGTTCAAAGCAGAGACGAAGTTGTAGGCCTCAACTCCCATATTGAGAAACCGCCCGATGACGTCAACAACGTTGTTGGCGTGCACCGTTGTGAACACAAGGTGTCCGGTTAGAGCCGATTGAATCGCGATCTGCGCAGTTTCCGTGTCACGGATCTCTCCGACCAGGATCTTGTCGGGATCGTGGCGCAAGATTGAACGCAATCCGCGGGCGAAGGTAAGCCCTTTTTTCTCGTTTACCGGAATCTGAGTAATCCCGCGGATCTGGTACTCGACTGGATCTTCAATCGTGATGATCTTGTCTTCTTCGCTCTTGATTTCGTTGAGCGCGGCGTACAGGGTCGTCGTTTTGCCGGAGCCGGTTGGGCCCGTGACCAGCACCATACCGTAGGGCTCTTTGATGTAGCGGCGGAAGTGACGGAGGTCGTCCTCGTCGAATCCGACCACATCGAGCGTGAGCTTGCGGAACTTCTCGCTCATCGATTCCTTGTCGAGCACACGCAGCACAGCGTTCTCGCCGTGCACCGTGGGCATGATCGAGACACGGAAATCGATCAATCGCCCTTTGTATTTCACTCGGAAGCGGCCGTCTTGCGGGACGCGGCGTTCGGCAATATCAAGCTCGCTCATGACCTTAATGCGCGAGATGATGGTCGAGTGGTGCTCCTTGGAGATCGGCTGCATCGCCTGCTGCAGGACACCGTCGATGCGGTATTTCACGAGTACCGAATCGTCCTGGGTCTCGATGTGAATGTCGCTGGCACGACGCTCCAGCGCGGTGAAGATGGTGGTGTCGACGAGGCGGATGATCGGACTGATGTCCTCTTCCGACGTAAGGCGTTCGATCGAGATGGTCTCGTCCCCGGCCTCGTCCTCACGCACGACGTCGAAGGTGAAACCCTCAGTAGCCTCATCGAGCACACGTTGCGATTGTTCTGTCTTTTTGAGAATCTCTTCGATCTGCACCAGCGTCGCGACTTTGGTCTGCACCCGCTTGTTCAGCAGCAAACCAATCTCGTCGATCATCATCAGCTGGCTCGGATCTGAGATCGCAATCGTGAGTTCGTCTCCCCGCTCCTCCAGCGGGACAAAGTTGTAGCGGAACATCAAGTCCACAGGGACGGTACGAAAGAGTTCGTGCTGAATGTGATAGTTCTTCAGGTCCACGAACTCGCGGCGGTAGCGTTGCGCTAATTCTCTCGCGCGCGCTTCAGCGTTTGCGTCCGAGGCGCCGCCAACAAAAAGTACTGTATCTGCCATATGAAAACCTAGGATCCCCCTCCGACCTGCGCTCCCAGCGAGAAGATCGGAAGATAAAGAGCGATCAATACGGTGGCAACCACGACCCCCATCACGATGAGGATTACGGGTTCGATCAAGGACAAGGCCGCGCTCAAAGCTGTCTGTACATCTTCTTCGAGAAACTCGGCGATCGAAGTAAGCATGGCCGGTAAGGCTCCGGTGGATTCGCCGACTTCGATCATCTGGAATGCCAGTTCAGGGAATATCCCCGTTTCTTCGAGGCTTCGGGAAAGTGAACGTCCTTCGCGCACCTTTTGCACGGACTGGAGGACGGCGTTTGATAACAGCTTGCTCTCGATGGAGGAACCTGCGGTCTCGAGCGCCTGAACCAGAGGAAGTCCCCCGCTCAGCAAGGTCGACAGAGTGCGCGAGAAAATTGCTACCTGGTATTTCAACCAGATGCCCCCTGCCAATGGCAGGGAGAGCCGGAAGCGGTCGATCGTTACGGAACCGCCTTCGGTCTTGCCCCACCGTACTAGTAAAAAAATGGCTGAGGCCAGTCCAAGAACGATAGCCCAAAACCAGTGCTTCACAGTTTCGCCAATGCCGAGTACAAAGAGAGTTATCGACGGCAGACTTGCCGTTCCGCTCCCCAATTGGGAATAGAGACCCTGAAACTGCGGAACAACGTAGCTCAGGAGAAATGTGAACATCACCATGACCATGATGACGAGGAGCGCTGGGTACACGAGCGACGCAAGCAACTTCTTGCGAAATGCCAGCGCGACTCGCTGAAAAGCGATGAATCGGGTCAGCACCTCTTCCAGATTTCCGCTCTTTTCGCCGGCGAGCAGCGTCGTCGTGTACACCTTTGAGACAGCGTTCGGTGCTGCGTGCCGAAACGCTTCTGAAAGCAGTTCGCCTGTGCGAACGCGCTGCCGCACATTCTCGAGAATTGATTGTAGATAACGATTTTTCTGGCGCTTGCTAAGCAGGTCGAGGCCCTGCAGAATGGGCAGCCCGGCATGAATGAGCGTCAGAAATTGCTGATTAAAAATGACAAATTGCTCGAGCTTGAGCTTCTTTTTGCGCCCAGGACCGCCACTTCCAAGCACGCCCCTGGCCTTGATCGAAGTGACAAGTAGCCCCTGCTGCGCAAAGCGGTCGCGAACCTCGGCGACCGAGGCCCCGTGCTCGACGTGCTCAGAGACATGTCCGCGCTCGTCGGCGGTATTGACCAGGTATTCCGCCATGCCGTTCCTTAAAGTTTAACATCCGGAAATCAGAGGGATAGCTCGCCGTCGCGGGCTTTCTGTGCTGTGTACCAAGTGTATGAACGGCGGTGGAACGCGTCCTTGCAGCACAATTCAGAGCTGGAATGACCGCGCAAGACATGTACCAGACGACGTTCTTCTCTCAATTGTCCTCCCCCACTGAGAGGAGAGCATGCAACAGTTTGTCACGTGATTTCTGGCTGTCTTTGCGCTGGGGTGCGTTTCTATCGGCAGGATGAAGATGGACGGCTGGCGAGGGATCCGCCTTCAACGGCGGATTCCTCGGGCCTGGCGAACTATCTTGCCCCAACAGTTTCGCTTTGCGTCTTCGCAGCGTAGGCGTCCATGACACGCGCGCTGTAAACCAGCGCGGCTCCGGCGTTCATCGCAACTGCTACGCCAAGCGCTTCGGCAATCTCTTCCTTCGTCGCACCAGCCTTTATGGCGTTACTCGTGTGCACGGTAATGCATCCGTCGCAATGCGTTGTGACCGCGACGGCCAAGGCGATCAATTCGCGGACCTTGGCTCCGAGGAGATTCGTTTTCTTTCCGGCGGTATGTAAAGTCTGGTAGCCCGTAACGGTTTCCGGGCTGATCTGCGCAAGCTTGCCAATCGTGGTCAACAGCTCTTTCTGATATTCGTTCCAATCCAGCATCATTAGGGTGGCTCCTTCGGAGGATGAGATTACCCTAATTCAAATTTCGGTGCGCCATCCCCTCAAGATGCTGGGACCACTTGGGTAGCACGATTGTTCTCGAACGTAACCATCACCGGACGACCGTTGTTGTCGAACTTCAACGTGCGGGTGGAGCCAACATCCCTGCCTTGATTTACACCTGCGCCCAGGGCGAACGTCACCTGCCGTTCACTCATGCCCTTGATCGCCTCGTGCCGGTCGATCGCAGCCCACACATCTGCCGGCCAGTGCCTGTATAGCTGGTGAGGATCGTCAAAGAAAAACGTCTCGTTGATGAAGAGCGTGTAGTCCCCGCCTCGACTACTGCCCAGCGAGACGGCGTAGGTTTTGGCTTTACCCTCCGGTTTGAAGATCGCTAACACTTGCTGCTCTCGAATTCGCACTCCCGGACTGATTTCCTCAGTCTTGGCATCCGGAGCCACACTCTGGATCACGTCGCTGATTTGAAGCTTCATCAGAGGTGGAAGCACTCCAGCAGAATGTTTGAAATCGACATGTCCGGCGGAATAGGGGAAGTAGTTGAGGTAGTTTCCCGCCTTCACCCAGACCGTCTTTCCGGCCAGGTCTTCCTTCGCCGACTTCAGATCGGTGGAGTGCACCTGCGTAGGCACAACATAGTCATCGGCGTTCAGCGTGGAATTTGACTGCTTAACGTTTTGCGTGGGCACCGGCGCGTGACGCTCGCGGTAGATGAGAAGAATCCGGATGCCGGCAAGCACTATAAAGACGAGGAAGATAAGTTGAGTTCGTTTGCTCATGAGAATGAATGTAAGAAGCCCGAGAGGTGCTGTGACGTTATCTTGGATGCATCGAAATCCGTGATGCGTCTATGCGGCTATGCCCGAGCTCTCGCCAAACGTGCTGCGGAACAAATGCATCATGTCGGCAAAGGCCAGGTCCGCGCATTCGGGGTCGTACCGCGCTCCTTCGTCGCGCATGAACGCGTGTTCGGCCGGATAAGTTTTCACGCGATACTTCACGCCGGCCTGTTGAAGTGCCGTTCGGATTTTTTCGCGCCCTTCTTTCGGGACATGGGGATCGGATTCACCAAAGATCATCAGCAGCTCGCCCTTGATTTCTCCGGCACTCTGCAACGATCCGGCGTCGGCATCTTTTCCAAGTCTGCCATCGTGGATTCCCGTACCGTAAAAGCAAACCGTTGCGCGCACATCAGGCTGGAGCGCGGCTCGAAATGAAAGATGCCCGCCGATGCAAAATCCTGCGGCCCCCAGTTTGGCCGGAGACACTATAGGGTGCTGCGCCAAATAGTCAAGAACCGCACGGCAGTCGTGGTCAAACTCCGCGACCTCCGTCTTAGCGGCGTTCTCCATGCCACGGACACGCCCGGCATCGTCAAACGCAAAGGCAGTACCCGGCCGTTCGATGCGGTGATAAATCTCAGGTGCCGCGACCACGAATCCGTATCCGGCCAGTCGCACACACGCGCGTAGCATAGGTCCTGTAAGTTGGAAAATATCGGAGTAAAAAACAATTCCGGGAAACTTCTTGTTGTTTTCGATCTTGGGCACCGCGAGAAACATGCGGAGTGGCGAGTTGTCGACGGTAATTTCAGGATAGTCGCTGACGACGATCATCCAGTCCTCGTGAGTAGATGTAAAGGATGTCTTAATGTAAGCGAATGGCCGGAACAATGAAAGCAATGGTTCTGTCTCAACCCGCTGCCATCGATACAAGTCCCCTCGTGCTCTCCGAAGTAGGGGTTCCTGAGCCCGCTACCGATGAGGTTCTGGTGGAGGTGAGTGCCTGCGGAATATGCCGCACAGACCTGCACGTTATCGAGGGTGAGCTTCAGCCGAAGCTGTCGAAGGTGATACCAGGACACCAGATTGTCGGACGCGTTGTTCGCTCCGGCTCCGCAGCGCACAAATTTTCGCTGGGCTCTCGCGTTGGGATTCCGTGGCTGCATCGCACTTGCGGAGGTTGCGAGTTCTGCACCCGCGGAAAAGAGAATTTGTGTCCTAACGCTTTGTACACCGGCTGGACCGTCAATGGTGGTTACGCTGAATATGTTGTGGCGCCTGAGCAGTTTGTCTACCCGATTCCCGACAGCTTCAGCGCCTTGTCGGCGGCGCCGTTGCTCTGCGCCGGAATTATCGGATTTCGCGCGCTTCGCCTCGCAGAACTTCAGTCCGGAGACACATTGGGCATCTATGGCTTTGGCGCTGCCGGCCACGTTTGCATCCAAGTTGCACGCCACTCGGACATGCGAGTCATGGTCTCAACCCGGGAAGAGAAACACCGGAAACTCGCGGCCGAACTAGGTGCCGAGTGGGTAGGCGGTGCTTACGACGATCCACCTGTGCCGCTCAATGCCGCGATTGTGTTCGCGCCAGCCGGAGAACTGGTGCCCGCGGCGCTAAAGAATTTAAAGCGCGGTGGAACCCTGGTACTGGGCGGAATCTACATGAGTCCTATTCCGTCGTTCTCGTATGATCTCCTTTACTGGGAGCGCAAAATTCGCAGCATAGCCAACAACACACGCCAGGACGGGTACGATTTTCTCCGAGCGGCGGCCGAGATTCCGATTCACACGCAGGTCCACCTCTTTCCTTTAGACCAGGCGAATCAAGCTTTGCAGACACTAAAGCGAGACGGAATTCGCGGAGCCGGGGTGCTCGTAGTGCGGCAAGATGGGGAGGCGAAGTAGCGTGCAAAAAAGAATCTTCTGGACCACATTCATCGTGCTGAGTCTGATTGCCGACGTGTCGCTGCCTTTGCTGTGGGGCTTAATCGCCACAATCCCCGCAGCGTTCATCAGTTGGTGGGTAGCTTACAGAAGCGGCTGGTTCTGAGAACTCATTGCGCCGCTATCTTGATCTCCAGTCTCTCTTTGCCCTTTACAACCACTGGGGTTCCCTTCGCCAGATAGGGTCGGAGTGCCTCGGGCGAAGCCCATTCCATCTCCCATCCGTTCTGAAGAGCTATGGCCGTGTAACGGCCCGGGACAACATCGCTCAGCGTGAAAGTGCCGTCGCTGTCGCTCTGGTCGCGACGGAATAGTGGTGCATTGTCGGCAATCTCCTGCGGTGCCAGTACCACCATCGTGCCGGACGCAGGCTTGTCACCATTCATGACAGTGCCTTCAATTTGCGCTACCCCTTCAGAAGCTTCGATGGTCAGCTCTACCGGCTCGGTGCCGGTCAAATCGAGCGAGCGTCCGCTTACGCGCGCTCCAGTAGCCGAGATCGTGCGGATCGAGTATCCCGGTGCGTTGGCGAGAGAGACGACGTAACGCCCCGCGTGCGGCAGTTGGAGTTTGAATTCTCCATGTTCATCCGGACGCGCTCCCATCCCGCCTCGCGCGTTGACGTCGCGAAATTGAACAAAGGCATTCGACGGAGTATTTGCGCCGTCGTACTTAATGTGCCCATGCAGCTGTTCCACAGTTGCGGCCGCACTCGCATCGAGTTCAGTGTCGCCACGCAGGCTGATGTCTTGGCCCGACGTCCTGTTTTCTCTGCTGTCGCGTTGCCTCAGGTTCAGCGAGTAATCTCCCGGAGCGATGCCCGACATTTCCATTTCATTCTGTTGCCAACTCATAGTGGGCTGAACAAACACCGAGGAATCGCCGAATACGCGAGCCCGCAAATTGGGCTGTACCGGACGCCCCACCTCATTCCCCGTGTTGAGAAGCGTTACGTGAAGTGAGGGTACCGGCGTGAGATCAAAGTCGGCAGAAAGACGGTCGCCCGGATGAACAATCAGAGCGCCTGCGTTCTCAGCATCGCTCGTCCCCGGATAGTACGTAATCGCATAGGCAGTATCTAGCGCTGGATCAAGCTCGGCCGCGGGAGCAGACGGACCCCGTCTTCGCATATTTACCTGCAAGTAACGTCGGTACCATGGCTGCGCAGCGACGACGACGTAGTACATTCCCGGTCGCAAGTGATGGAAGCTGTACTCTCCCTGTTCATCGCTCATCGTCTGTGACCGCCGCTCGACCAGGCGTTTGCCGGTATCGGTGCTTCGCTGGAACAACATCACCTGGGAATCGCGGACGGGTTCGTTGTGTTCGTCGAGGATCCTTCCCGAAATGGAAGCCTCTGGGCGCAGGCGAAAGACGATTCCCGTACTGATCTTGTCCGGCCCAACTACGATGCCGGTGTTGAAGTTCTCGTGCTCCTCAAACGCCTGCTGGGGAAAGTTCCGCGCTTGCGCAACCAGGCTGTATTTGCCTGGCTCAAGCCCGCGAAATTCAAAGGAGCCATCTGAGCCTGCGTCAGCGTTTATTGCGCGACCGCGATCCGTCGTTGGAACGAGCCGGACAGCAGCGTCGCGCAAGACTTCTCCAGTCAGGGCATTCACCACCCTTCCGCTTACGTTGAATTTTCGAACACTGCTCTGCGCGCGCTGCTGCGAAAGAGCCGGCAGCGTAGCCACAATCAGCAAGGAGGTGAGTAAGACTTTGCAGTTCATTCTTTTGTGCGAATCAAATCGAGGGTCACTTTCGTCTGCTGGTCCGGGCTTAACGTTACATGCGCGGCATGGGACAAGTATTCGGTCAATACTTCGCGATTGCGGTATTCGATTCCGTCAAGCCGGTCAAAAGCCAGAATGTCGTATCGTCCTGGCGCCACACCTTGTATTTGGAACGAGCCGGAGCTACTCACGTAAAGTGGACGCGGAGGAATTCCGCCGCCGTCCTCATCGATCATCAATACCTGCGCGAACTGCGCCCCATTCCCGATTTGTACCGAGCCGCTCAATGACGCGCCATCATCGCGCATGATGACTTGAATGGGCTGAGGATCGAGGCCTTCCGACAGAACCAGCGATTCACGAAGAAGGTCTTTGCCGCCCCACGTTACCGACGAGACGTAGCCCGCGCCATTGGATTCGACTTCGATGTCGTATGTGCCGGCCTCAAGTCCACGAAAGGCTTCCATTCCTCCCGCGGTTTGGCTTGAGGCCCAGAATTGTCGATATGGAGGTTTACGCGAGATCAAATAGAATTGCCCCGGCCGCGTTCTTCGACTTCCGAATGATCCGTTCCCAAGGCCTCCAGCTATTCCCGCGGATAGCGGATTTTCAGATTTGCTGTATTCGGTTTGATACTCGACGGGAATAGCCATGGTGCGTACCACAGGAATGCGGAGTTCGGGTAAATCTCCATTTACGTTAATCGGAACGTCCGCGTACAGCTCCGTTCCATCGGAGTCGCGCCCGTTGAAGCGCAGACGATAGGTTCCCGCCGGAATCGGAAATGCATCGAAGTGTCCCGTTCTGGGATCGAGGCGCATAGGAACGTTCGTGCTTTCACCGTCCTGGTCGAGAAGGGTGAGACCGCCATTGTTCCCGGTGATGCCGGCAACCGCCCCGGAGACGCGATATGCGGGCACTCTCTTCGTAGCGAATTCCAGATTGATACGCTGGCCAGGCAAGATGCGGAGGGCAGTGGCCGCGCTTAGCTCACGAACTCCGGGATAATACAGGGCTGGAATGACCTCGAACTTATCCTGCTGGGTAAGTGGCCTCGCCCGCGCGTTTGGACCAACTTCGACGAAGTATGTGCCCGGCTTGAGATTTGCGATGTGAAAGTTGCCGTCTTCGTCGGTGGGACGATTCCCCTGCTGCTGCCAAACTCGCCGCCCATTAACAATTTGCCCATAACGCAAACGAATGGGCAGACCATCGAGGGGTTGGCCCTCGGGATTCTCGACGTGGCCGCTGATCACTGCCTCGGGAATGAGGCGCACGACTACATTCGTAGGCGACGAGGATAACGTCACCATGTTTGGCGTATGCGTCTCGTTGATCTCATTTTCCGGAAAGAACCCCGGCTTATGCACCTGCAGGTTCATGGTGGTGGAGATCAGGTTATCGAACCTGAAATTCCCATTCTGGTCTGTCAATTTAGCGTTCTGATCCACTTGCACCAACGCGTAAGGAATGCCGGCGCCAGTGGCGGAGCTCACGACAGTCCCGGTAAGCACATAGCGTGCAGCAGCTTGCTGTTGGGGGGAGCCCATGAACTGAGCGGGCAGAATCGTCGGGCAAAGCAGTAGAAGGATAACCGGAAACAATGGGCGGTGCAGGGCCGACAGCACCGCGGCAGGAGAGTACCGCATGCGCATAAGCTAGCTGAGAAGCTGGTCTGAATGCAAATCGTGAAATTGTGCCGAAATGGCACAAAACCGCCGGTGGTGGAGACGCAGCATGCTGCGTCTCTACCCGAGCATTACGGAGTCAGCCTGCCCGTCTGGAGATAGTTTTGGGAGGGTACACCAAAGGCGTCGGCCACGCGATTGAAGAAGGCAAACATTGCGACTACGTAAACAGCCTCGGATATTTGATTGTTGGTCCAACCTGCCTGCCGAAGCTTCTGCACGTCTTGGTGCGTGGAGCGGCTGGCAGCCTCGGTAATCAACTTGCCATAGTCGAGAAGTGCACGTTCAGCAGGGGACAGATTGGCGTCTTCAAGTCTTCCTTCGGCAATGGCGCGGACCGTCTCATCTGATGCTCCCTGAACCCGCAGGAAGTAGGCGTGACTGTCAATTCAATATGGACAGCGGTTGAGGGAAGAAACATAAGTAGCAAGCATCTCTTTGTAACGGCGCGAGAGATGTCCCTCAGAGAAGTGGAGTGTGTTTGAGAACTCTACGACTTGGCGCAGGAAGTCAGGTCGTGCTCCAAAGCATTTGATAATCCCAGGCACCTGCTGCCGTCCAGATCCGGCTCGCCAGGAGTCGTAAGCGGCAGCGGTGTCGCCGGTGGCCTCCTCGTCTTCGATGATCCGGATCTTAGTGGCAGTCTTTGGATTTTCGTTGCTCATATGATGTGGTAGAGACGCAGCATGCTGCGCCTCCACCATGTGTTGGCCCGGTGGCAGGACACCATTACACGACCATGCAGCATCGTAGAGACGCAGCATGCTGCGTCTCTACCGAAACCTCAATCCATCTCCCGCATGCCCATCGCACTCGGAGAGGCGGAAGCTCCGCCCTCGGCCGCGTCCTGGGCCTTCTGCCACTCCTGTTCAGGGATCAGCCTGATTGGCTGCAGCTTTTTCGCGGTCAACTGCTGATTGACCGAAGCCAACTGCGGCGTGACCAGCTTCTGGAACTCCCCGATTACGTCTTCGAGTTCGCGCCCCAGCACATCCGTGCGCGCCACCTGCGAATCGGTCGGCTTGCCTTCATAACCGTTTACGTCGCTATAGAGCCCGGCCAGAAATTCGCGCAACCGCTCCTCACCGGTGATGGCGCCGCCTTCTTTAGTGGCGACGATCTTGCTCCGGATTGCGTCGGAGTCGGTGGCCAGCTTGGTCAGCCGCTGCTTCAGCACATCATTCCCCTTGATCTGGCCTGCATTTCGATTGGCAGCGTCGCGCACCCCAATGATCGAATCCACAGCCCAGCTCATGTGATTGAGCATTGCAGACAACTTAGTGGCCAGATCAAATTGCTGCTTGCGATCTTCCACGCTGAACTTTACTCGTGGATCGAGCGCAACGTCGATCTTCGACTCGTACGTCTTATCGCCCTTGGTCATTTTCACCGTGTAAGTGCCGGGCAGAACGCGTGGTCCAAATGCCGCGCCGAATGATGCGCTGGCTGCCGGCGGCACCTTCGGAGGCTTTAAGTGCATCGACCACTCTGCTCGGTTTACGCCGCGATGCTTGCTACTGGAAACCGTATCGACCAGCTTGCCCTGCGAGTCGAAAACCTCAATCTTCAAATCCCCGAAAATGTGCCGTGTGCGCTGATAGTAGGGGATCGTCGCCACATCGGGACGGCTGGGGCCGTTGAAGGAGTTGGCCCCTTCTGGCCATCCGGCAAATGTCTCCAGCCACTGAGTGCTTTTTGGCATCGGAAGGAAGCCGGCCTCCTCCTGCATGATCTCCGAAGTGAGGGAGCGCAGCGGCGAGATGTCGTCAATAATCCAGATGCCACGACCATGCGTCGCCAATACGAGATCATTGGTGCGCGGCTGGATTACGAGATCGTCGACTGCCACTGCGGGGAAGTTGCTGCCTTTGTATTGCGCCCAGCGTTCCCCACCGTCGTTGCTGACGAAGAGTCCAAACTCGGTTCCAACGAAGAGCAGGTTCGGGCTGACCAGATCTTCCTTAACGACGTGCGCCCAGCCGCGAACGCCGCTGTCACTCGCGACGATTGACTTCCAGGTCTTGCCATAGTCCGTGGTCTTGAAAACGTGCGCAGCCATGTCGCCATACATGTGACGATCGACCGCGGCGTACGCGGTGGCTTCGTCGTAGCGGCTGGCTTCCACCCAGGTAATCCATGAACCTTTTCCGATTTCGGGCGAATTGCCTGCGACGTTTGTCCAGTTCTTGCCGCCGTCGCGCGTGATCTGGATATTGCCGTCGTCAGTTCCCACCCAGATAAGTTGTCCATTCTT
>QIBC01000197.1 GCA_003225215.1 Acidobacteriota bacterium | reverse complement strand
CTTCGGAGGTATTTTGTGGTGCTCGGCCTTGTCATGGATGTATCGCTTCACCTGCTCCACCTGGGGAATGCCGAAGCTGAATGCACCGTATCCTGTTTGTGTTGCTCGTTGAAGCCGGGTTGATTGTGGCCGGACTGCTTTCCTGATTCGCCTCCGCGCACTGACTTGAAGTTGCCATTTGGGTGTATGCTTGGGCCGCCAAAAACGGGGAACCCACAATGAGCCAAACCTTCGCCATCGGTATCGGAGGCGCTGCTGGTCAGGGTGTGGCGACGCCGGGCGACATCTTCGCGAAAATCTTCAGTCGTCGCGGCCTGCACCTGAACGCCTACAACGCTTACCAGTCCATCATTCGCGGCGGACACACGTTTCTAACCATCCGCACAGGTCCCGACAAGGTCACCAACATGGGCGATCGTATCGACCTGCTGATTCCATTGAACCAGGACACGGTGGATCGTCACTTCGGCCTGCTTCGCGCAGGCGCCGCGTGCATTTACAACAGCGAGACGATCAAGCCTGGATCGGCAACAGACGGAGTGCAACTCTGTCCCCTTCCCGTTTCGAAACTGGCAGACATTAGCCGCAACAAAGTGGCGCAGAACACGCTGGCGGTGGGCGCAGCGCTCAACATGATGGGCATCGGCTTCCAGACGCTGGAGACAATGCTTAACGAGCAATTCAAGAAGAAGGGCGATGCTGTAGTGGCGGAGAACGTCGCGCTCGCCCGCACCGGCTACGACTACGCCTCCCAGAATTTCAAGCCGTTCGATCCGCCGGTCCCGATGACTCACAACCAGTATGCAGTGCTCAGCGGAAACATGGCGTTAGCGATGGGCGGCGTGGCCGCCGGCGTGAAGTTCTACTGCGCGTATCCCATGAGTCCATCTACCGGTGTTCTGCACTGGATGGCTTCACACGCGCGCAAGGCTGGCGTCATGGTTCGTCAGGTCGAGGACGAGATTGGCGTGGTCAACATGGCGATCGGCGCTGCGCACGCGGGCGTTCGCGCTATGTGCGCAACCTCAGGCGGCGGATTCGCGCTGATGAGCGAAGGGCTCGGTATGTCCGCGATGATGGAGACTCCGGTGGTGGTGATTGACTGCCAGCGCGCAGGACCGTCGACCGGCGTTCCCACAAAGACCGAGCAGGGCGATCTGTGGCAGATGCTCGGCGCAGCTTTCGGTGATTATCCGCGAGTGATCGGCGCTCCGCTCGACATTGGAGACTGCTTCAAGATCATTCCCGAAGTCTTCAACGTCGCCGACCGCTTCCAGTGCCCGGGAATCGTGCTCTGCGATCTCCTGCTGTCCGAAGGCAGACTTAGCGTTGATCCTCGGGATCTGGACTTCAATCCGCCGATTGATCGCGGCGAGTTGATTATCAACGGCAACGGAGCGAATGGATCGAACGGAGCAAACGGCTACAAGCGTTATCAGATTACAGAAAGCGGAGTTTCCCCGCGTGCCATTCCGGGAGTGCCCGGGCATGCCCACACGGCTGCAACGGACGAGCACGATGAAGACGGCGTGCTGATCAGCGACGAGTTCACCAATCCCACCAAGCGCCGCGCCATGATGGAGAAGCGCATGCGCAAGCAGACCGGCATTGAGGCTGCGGTTCCTCCGCCGCACTTGATCGGTCCTCGCGATGCCGAAGTCACGCTGATCGGATGGGGATCGACTTACGGCGTGATCGGAGAGGCATGCGAAATGCTGAACGAGCAGGGGATCTCGGCCAATCAGTTGCAGATTCGCTGGCTGGTGCCCCTGCACGGCGAGGCCATCCTCGACATTCTCAAAGATGCGCGGCACACCATCATCGTGGAGAACAACTACAGCGGGCAGTTTGCTCGCTATCTCCGCAGTGAAACCAGCTTTGTGCCTGACGGGCACATCCGCAAGTACGATGGCGAGCCGTTCATGCCCCATCACATCGTGGAGTCGGTAAAAGAACAGCTCGCGGGCAAGAGCACGCTCTCAGTTCCGGCGCACGAAATCATGGTTTAGGAGAAGACGATGGCAACCGCGACATTAACGCCAAAAACTCTGACGATGGCCGACATGAAAGGCAAGGTGGATCCGGATTGGTGTCCGGGATGCGGCGATTTTGGGGTGCTCGCCGCGCTGCAGAAGGCGCTGGTCGAGCTGCAGATTCCGACTCACAACATTGTGACCATCAGCGGCATCGGTTGCTCGTCGAACCTTCCCGGCTACATCAACACTTACGGCATGCACACACTGCATGGACGCGCTTTGGCTGTGGCCACGGGTGTGAAGCAGGCAAACCATGAACTGACTGTGATTGTGACCGGCGGCGATGGCGATGGCTTCGGCATTGGCGGCAATCACTTCGTTCATACCATGCGGCGGAATGTGGACCTGCTCTACATCGTGATGGACAATCAGATTTATGGTCTCACCACCGGCCAGACTTCGCCTACCAGCCGCGTGGGCATGAAAACCAAGAGCATGCCCTTCGGCAATATCGAAGCTCCAATCAACCCGATTACGATGGCCCTGGCTGCCGGCGCGACGTTCATTGCCCGTGGCTTCAGCGGGGAACAGAAGCACCTCACTGAGTTGATCAAGCACGGCATTGAGCACAAGGGCTTCTCGTTTATCGACGTCTTCAGCCCGTGCGTTACTTACAATCACGACAACACGTATCAGTGGTTCCGTCCACGGGTGAAGAAGCTCGAAGACGACGCCGGCTATGACGCGACGGATTGGACGGCAGCCATGGAGCGATCAGTGCTTTGGGGCGAAGAAATCCCAATCGGGAAATTCTTCGAGCGCACCGATCTTCCATCTTTGCACGCCGCCGAGCCGGTACTGAACGATGGCGCGCTGGTTCATCGCGATCTGCGATTGCCGCCTGAGGTGACACGAGGCTTTATCGAGGAACTAATGTAGTAGAGACGCAGCACGCTGCGTCTCCACCATGCTGCGTGGGTGAACTCAACGGCCTAATTTTGCCATCCAAGGGAAGTGCCGCGCTTTTTGCGGCACGGTTGAGAATAGCCCGGTGGTGCAACCCCGGGTGGATGTTTGTTCCATCGCCCAGTCCGGCTTTTAGCCGGACGGTTGAAATTGTCTTTCCCGTCGAAATCGATTCAGTCGTCCCGCAAATGACGCGGGACTCGAACCGCCGCCATTCCCATGCCCGGAGTTTCACTCCGGGCTATTTTCAAGACGCGCCGCAAAGAACGCGGCACTGCTCTCGAACGACGGGCTCTTTCTTCGCTGGAGGTTGTTTGGATAGTCCTGCACAATGCTGCGTCTCTGACAAGGGTCAAAGAGGCCGCGCGGCAGAAGAGAAAGTCTTCACCGCTTCTTCAGCGCTCTTTTCTGCAGATGCGCGCGCATCTCCTGCCCAAACTTTGTCTTGTTGAAAGCAAGTTGCTGCACGATGCCGACGATGTTGCCTGCGGCCCAGTACAGGCTCAATCCTGCCGACAACTTCCACGTGAAGACACCCAGCAGCAGAGGCATGGTGAACTGCATCATCTTCTGCTGTGCCGGATCCATTCCTGCCTGCGGCGTGATTTGCTGCATGAGGAACATCGACACCACGAATAATATCGTGAGCACGTGCGAAGGACTCGACAGATCGTGGATCCACAGCCAGCCTGCGTGCCGCAGTTCGATGGCACTGGCCAGCATTGTGTAAAAAGCCCACAGAAAAGGTAGTTGCAACAAGTTGGGTAGGCATCCGCCCAGCGGGTTTACGCCCTCGCGCTTGTAAAGTTCCTGTAGCTCACGATTTTTGTCCGCTTGCCGAGGATCGGTTAGCTTGTAGCGCTTGTACTTGTCATTGATTGCCGTCACCTGCGGCTGCAGCTTCTGCATCCGCATTGCCGACTTGATGGTCGAGATCCGCAGCGGCAATAGGGCTACATTGATGATCAGAGTCACAACCAGGATCGCCCAGCCGTAATTTCCGGTCCAGTGTTCGTAGGTCCACCGCAGCCACAGAAAGAGCGGTTTGGCGAAAAACGAGAAGGTGCCGAAGTCCACCAGCTTCTCGAGTGTCGGTCCATTGGGCTGCGGCGAAATGCTGGCGGGAGTGGAATAGGCACGGATGTCGGAGATCACATCCAATGCTTTCGGTCCTACGAAGATGCGCTCGCTCGTAGGGCTACCCGGAGTTCCTACCGCAATTCCCAAAACAGGAACGGGCTCCTGCTCATTCGAGTCGCGCTTCTCAGGATTCTTTAGGATATGGATTTCTTTGTGGAGTGTGACAGCGGAGACATGATCCGGATCGTCGGGAAGAAAGGCCGCAGCGAAGTACTGATCGACAACAGAGCCCCAGTTAAAGGGCCCATTGATAGTTGCCGAGCCGCTGACCTTCTTCAGCGCGATGCGCTCGACTTTGTCCTCACGATCGATATCGATACGCGCTGCGGCGTATGAAGGCGCCTCCGTCTGGTCCCCGAACCCCGCCGGCCATGCCGGATACGCGGTCACATACGAACCCTTCTGAGTGACGGAGGTCTCGATACGAACTTCGTAGCTATGGCTGAAGGCGAACTTCTTTTTTACCGCAAGGTCGCCATCCGAGTACTCGAAGGTAAGTGTCCTGTTCTCTCCGGAATGGTCCTCCGTTGCGACATACAGCGCGTCGTTCAGCTTTTTGTGTAGCGATTCGTCATAGGTAAACAGCGAGAGTGGATATCCATACTGTGGAGCGGCAATGGGGTTCACCAGCTCCAGCGGTTGTCCCTGATCGTTCTTGTATTTCTTCAGCACCCAGGATTTCGCGAGGCCGCCGCGATTGCTGAAAGTAATGCGATAAAGATCGTTCTCGATGACGGCAGGACTTTCACCCTCGGCTTGTTTTGCTGCGCCTGTACCTGCAGGCGTCACCTTGGAGGCAACAGGCGTCGACTCTGGCGCAGCGGCGGCGGGCTCAGAAGATCGCTGGACTTGTTCCTGTCTCGGTTGCGGAGGAGCAGGGGGCTTGTAGTACTTCGAGATGACCTGCTGAGTAATGAAAATAACGACGAAGGTAAGAGCAAAAGTCAGTAGCAGCCGTCGCTCTGAGCCTGGATCCTGATTGGGTGCTTGGAAATCGTTCAACGTTACCTGCCAATATTTTGCAAAGTTCTAAGGTCGAAGCTGCTCGTGATGCGAACCATGCGGCACCGGATCGTATCCACTCGCGCCAAAAGGATGGCAGCGCAGAACTCTTCGAATCGCCAGCATGCCGCCGCGCCACCACCCGCGTTCGATTACGGCCTGAGCAGCATATTCCGAGCAACTCGGACTAAAACGGCACGAGTCCCCAAACACAGGCGAGATCCATAGCTTGTAAAAGCGGAGGAGGGCTTCCACTGTGCTCTCACGATTCGCGATCTCGGTAAAGACGGTAATCAATTGCTTAAGGCTTTCTCGCGGCCAGCCGCCCTGGTTGGGCTGATCGCCGCTCTCGCTGGGGCCGGGCATTCTTGCCGGCATCAAACGCCGCTTTTTGTTCCGCTACTTCGAATGCGCGGGCGACCTCGGCACAGAGCTGCTGAAAGTCAATCTCCAGCGCCGCTTTCTTCGGGTTAATCACAACGTCCAGCGGACGTGTGAGGCGTCCGAGATTCTCCGTGACTGCGGCTCGCACTCTGCGTTTAATACGATTGCGGACAGCAGCTTTTCCCATCACGCGACCAACCGTAATTCCCACCCTTGGGTCACGGCTGCATTCCAGTGCGCCATCCTCTGCAGGCTCAGGGCGCAACAAATAAAAAGCCGTGAGCGCCTGCGAAAAATGACGTTGCCCGCACCGGTACACCACCTCGAACTCGGCATGCTTGCGTAATCGATGCTCACGGGGAATCGACATCGGACTTACATCCTCCAGAGGGCCCTTGCCCGCTCACCTTCACAATGGTTTGGAGGATGATGTTGAGAGGAAAACGCGGCTAGAACGCGCGACTTATTCGCGGAATCCGGGCTTTACAGAAACCCGTTTGCGGCCCTTTGCGCGACGGCGGGACAAAACCGCCTGACCTGACTTGGTCTTCATACGGGTCCGAAACCCGTGGGTCTTACTCCGCCTCCGGCGGTTGGGTTGAAATGTGCGCTTCGGCATCGAGCAATGCACTCCTAGCTAAAAATGTTTGCGATGAGCAAACCTTAAGTATATCGGAGCAGTGCAGTTGCGGCAATTTGGGCCAGGCTTTCTCTAGCAGAAGCGCAGTCAGAGGTCGGCTTTATTTAAGCGGGATGAAAAGCGATTCGGCAAAATACAATCGCCCGAGTTCGAATAACATCTGAGCGGAAGGATTGCAACATGGCTGCCCAAACGCAATTTCCCTACGACACTCGATTGAATGTTCTGCATAAGCCTCTGGAGTTGATCGACGAAAAAGCGCTTTCCGACGCAGCTCCGCATAAGTGGTACAACCAGACGCTCTGCCAGGTGAACGCTTCGGTGGTACGAATTGGAGTCATCGAAGGCGAGTATCACTGGCACAAGCACGACAATGACGACGAGTTTTTCTATGTAGTCGAAGGCAAGCTGCTCATCGATCTTGAAGACGGCGCCGTTGAACTCGCTCCGCGCCAGGGATTCGTTGTACCGAAAGGCGTAGTTCACCGGACGCGGGCGCCGCAACGGACCGTGATCTTGATGTTCGAGAACGCGGGCATTATCCCGACTGGAGACTGAGGGCTTAGGCAAGATGGGCGCTTGACAATCTGAGCTTCTGTGGTAGCACCTCATTCATGCCGAGCAAAGACAGGCCAACTCGACTTCAACTCGCGCGGTGGAACCGCCAACGTGGATCCCGGCGCCCTCGCCCGGGTGTTTGTCTAGAATTGAAGCGGACTCTATTGGCGGACCCACGCAGACTGAATGCAGCAGGGCTGGGGTAACCCTGAGTAAAATTCGGGGTAACGCCGTGGAAGAGTCGGCGTAACCCCGTGGAAAAATCGGGGTAACCCTGTGGAATTTTCGGGGTAGGAGAAGCAAAAATCCACGAGCTCTTGCCTGGGATAGGAATGGAGTACCGAAAGCTCTAAGCTCTAAGCAAGTCGGAGTAAGAGGTTCGTTCTCAAGGACTTTATGGCAGCACTGAAACAACCTATCGCGATTTATCACGAGCATCCACACTGGTTCGAGCGGCTATTTGCCGAGCTCGACCGGCGAGGAACTCGCTACGAGCGCGTCGACGCAACCCGTCATCATTTCGACATTGAGCCCAACGGCAACCGGAAATACTCGCTCGTCTTTAACCGCATGAGTCCGTCGGCCTATACGCGCGGCCATGGACACGGAATTTACTACACCGTCAGCTACCTTGAGCACCTGGAGCGACTCGGAACACGCGTCATTAACGGAGCGCGCGGTTTTCGCTATGAGATTTCAAAGGCTTCGCAGCTCTCTCTGCTGCACTCGCTTGGATTGCCGTATCCGCGCGCGCGTGTCATCAATCATCCGCAGGAGGCGCCCGCCGCTGCCGAGGGTTTTCGCTTTCCGGTGATCGTAAAGCCCAATGTAGGCGGCAGC
>QIBC01000402.1 GCA_003225215.1 Acidobacteriota bacterium | reverse complement strand
TTTTGTAGCGGGGACTCCGGGAGTGGCGGCTTCCGCAATTGCCTCAGGCAAATCTTCTGCCAGAATCGCATTGGAACAGCCTAAAACGAGCGCGCGTTCGATGGCGTTTTCCAGTTCACGAACATTTCCCGGCCAATCATAGCCGGTAAGACAGAGCCGGGCGCCCTCACTCAGGCCTTTAGATCGGACGTTGCATTTTTTCGCGGCTTTTATGATGAAGTATTCCGCGAGATCGGCGATGTCCTCGCGTCTTTCGCGGAGCGGCGGTACGGTGATTGATACGACATTGAGACGGTAGAAGAGATCCTTGCGAAACTTCCCAGTCTCCACGCACTCTTCTAAGTCTTGATTCGTAGCTGCAACAAGCTTCAAATCGATTTTGATAGGACGCATTCCGCCGACCCTCTCGAACTCGCGCTGCTGCAATACGCGCAGCAACTTTGCCTGCAGTGGAGCAGCCAGCTCACCAATCTCGTCAAGAAACAGTGTTCCGCCGTTAGCAATCTCTATTTTGCCCTTCTTCTGAGCGGTTGCTCCGGTAAAGGCGCCCTTTTCATAACCGAAAAGCTCGCTTTCAAGCAGGGTTTCGGCAATCGCAGCGCAGTTGATTGCAACGAACGGTCCATTGGCGCGCGGACTATTAGAGTGCAAAGCGTGCGCAACTAACTCTTTGCCGGTTCCGCTCTCACCCTCTATGAGCACGGTGGAATCAGTGGGAGCCACGCGCCGGATAAACTCGAATACTTCCCGAATCTTTGGACTGGTCCCGACCATGTTGTGCTCGACGGCGATCTGGCTACGCAGTTCGTGGTTCTCAAGCTTCAGGCCCTCCACGTAGTTGATGTTTTCAAGTGCCAGTCCAGTAAGGCTTGCGATAGCAGTGAGGATTTGCAAATGATTCTCGTCGAAACTAACTCTGGCGTCCTGAGTGTCCAGGTAGATCACCGCTCCGATTTTGCCGGCAACCGTAAGCGGCACGCACATAAGAGCGTGGATCGGAAGATCGGTAAAGCTGGAACTCTTCCGCAGTTCGGCGTTCTCTGGAACTTCACTGATCATCAAACCGCTGCGTTCCCGGACGACTCTAGCAACAACGGTGCGACTCACCTTGACCGGAAATCCAGGCCCGCGACGCCGATCCCATCCGGCCGACCAATTAATCTGCCCTGGATCGTCGCCAAAGGCGAGGATAGCGCCGCGATCGGCCGGAACAACATCGAAGATCATTCCCAGGAGTTGCCAGGCCAGCGATTCGCGATCGCGAAGCTTGCTGATGTTCTTCGCGATCACCAGCAGAGTGTTCAGGTCGCGTGCAATCCGCCCTCCTTGAACAAAATCCTTGGTGATGGTTTCGGGTTGGAGATACAACGCGTCCTCCTGCCGAAGCATAGTCTGCGCTCCGTGTACTTCGGGGTTATCGTCCAACTCCGCCCGGCTCGATTGGGGCTGGGGTTCCTCCTCCTCTTCGTGCAACAGGAACGCGAAGACCGAGCTGCCCAGCGAAATCTTATCGCCGTGGTGCAGCACCTGCTGGCTGATGGGAACCCCATTCACAATCGTTCCATGCCGGCTTCCCAAATCGCGAATTACGAACTGTCCGTTATCGCTGGTGATCACGCAGTGTTGCCGCGACAGAATCGGATCGGAAATGCAGACGTGGTTCGATAGCCCACGACCGATGGTCAGCTCCATATCCCGCAACGGGATTATGGACTGGGCCAGTTCTCCGGCAAGAGCGACCAATTTGGGGGCTGAGGGAGTGTCCACAGATGTCTAGGCCTTGGATTTGTGTAGCACAGTTTCCATCGTGCAATCCATCTCTACCACTAACCCGAAGGCGAGCCGGCGTTAACCGTTCGGTTAGCGACCTTGATGGACTGACAGGCTTCATGCGCAGAAGGAGAACCGCAAATCAACTGATGCGCTTCAAAATCAGTGACTTACGTCGACAAGGCACAGTCGATCCATGTTCGGTCGAAGCTGGCATTCGAGTTGCAAATGCTATGGCATGAACACGGAGATGGTTATGCCCCCCAAAGGAAACTCTAAGCCGTGGAATACCCCGGATTTCGAAGTCAGGTTCAGAGAAGCAATGGGTCGAAGCATGACCCGTCAGGAGCGCGAGTTTTTTGGCCTCAAGGAAGAAGATGACGAAGAGCAGGCTTCGTTGAATGACAGCTCCGATCGCGCGCAGTTTGCGTGGCAAGCCTTACGGCGAATCAGCGCGCTTCTGGGCTGAGGAAGTATGCATC
>QIBC01000196.1 GCA_003225215.1 Acidobacteriota bacterium | reverse complement strand
CGAGCTGTACAGCGATGGTAAGTATGTGTTCAAGAAATCGGACAAAAGCACACGGGATTCGCAGCAAATGGTGCGCTTCTGGTCGGATTGGGTGAAAAAGTATCCAATCGTCTCGATCGAAGATGCACTTGCGGAGGACGATTGGGAGGGCTGGAAGTTGCTCACGAATGAAATCGGAAACACGATCCAGCTTGTGGGAGACGATCTTTTTGTAACCAACACCGAGCGGCTCCGTCGCGGAATCGAAGAGGGCTGCGCGAATAGCATTCTCATCAAGGTGAATCAGATCGGGACTGTGACCGAAACGCTTGAGGCCATCGAATTAGCGCGTCGCAACGGTTACACGGCTATCATCAGTCATCGCTCCGGAGAGACGGAAGACACGTTCATCGCCGACCTTGCGGTGGGCACCGGCACAGGCCAGATTAAGACCGGTTCAGCGTCACGCACGGATCGCGTTGCTAAGTACAACCAGTTGCTGCGCATCGAGGAAGAACTCGGACGCGCCGCTGGATTCCTCGGAGTTGAGGCTCTGAACTACCACGGAGCGATCGGAAAAGCAGCTTAGCCAGGAAGGGATTTTTCAAAATGAAACAGTTTTTCTCGCGGTGTTTGCTGCGCCTGCTGTGCCTTGCTGGCGCGCTCGGACAGTCGGCGCTGGTGATGTCGTTCCCGTTCCTTTCAAGTGATGCGGTTGCTCAAACCGGCGTTGTGAATTCTGAGCAGGCGTCGCGTCAAGACGTGGAGCATCTGTTTGCTGTGCTCAAGCTGGATCACATGATGCAAGTCACGATGGCATCGGTGGCCGAGCAGATGAAAGCCAACTTGCCCGAGCTGATGAAGCAACAGAACGTCGAGATTCCCAAAGAGCAGCTGGATGCGATGGCCGAGGAAATCTTCCGCGACTATCCCATGAAGGAGGTGTTGGATTCGATGATTCCCGTCTACCAGAAACATCTCAGCAAGACGGATGTCTCCAACATCCTTGCGTTCTACCAGACTCCGACGGGGCAGAAGATGCTGAACGAAATGCCGGAGATGTCGAAGGAAGCGATGCAGGCTGCCAATCCCGTGATGAGGCAATGGATGTCCACAATGATGCAGCGTATGCAGGACAGGGCGCATACCATCGTGGAGCAGAACGCATCGCAGAAGCCGGGCACAAATTCGAAGGCAAAGTAGGTCGTCGTATGAAAACGTATATCGTGGGCCTCTTGTTACTGATGTGGTGTGCTGCGAGCGCGCAGACTGCGCCCAGAGGCGCATCCAGCTCGCCCTCAGCTCCGACTCAGGCGGATAAGGATCAGGCCGCAAAAAGGGTTGAGATTCGCCACCTTATCGAACTTACGGGTGCGGCGAACATCTCGGCAGATGCGCTGCGCCAGATTATTTCGCCACTACGCGCCGGCTTTCCCCAGGTTCCGGATGAGTTTTGGGATACGTTTATCAAGGAAGTTCATTCTGACGAATTGATCGACCTCGTGGTTCCCATCTACGACAAGTACTATACCCGCGATGAGATTCACGATCTCACTACGTTCTACCAGTCTCCGGTCGGACAGAAGACCATCAAGGTGCTTCCTAAACTTTCCGCCGAGGCGATCGATGCCGGACAGGAATGGGGACGCATGGTCGCTGACCGAGCCATGCGCAAGCTGCGCGACAAGGGCTACGACAAGTCGTCGTCGATGCCTTCCGCGGATTCTCCTGCCGGGCAATGACCATCTGAATGATGAAAAATACTCCGCTGGTTCTCATCATCCTCGATGGTTGGGGATACCGCGCCGAAACCAAAGCTAACGCCATCGCATTAGCGCGCAAGCCAAACTATGATGTCCTGCTGCGCGACTTCCCCAGCACGCTCGTGCACACCAGTGGCCGCTATGTTGGCCTTCCGACGGGACAGATGGGAAACAGCGAAGTTGGTCATCTGAACATTGGCGCCGGACGAGTCGTCTACATGGACATCACGAAGATCGACGTGATGATCGAAAACGGCGAGTTCTTGTCGAATCCAGATCTGTTGTCCGCGATGAAGAACGCGCGCACCGGCAGTCGGCGGTTGCATCTGTTCGGATTGCTCTCAGATGGCGGAGTTCATTCACACCAGAACCATCTTTATGCGCTGCTGCGCATGGCCAAGCAGAACGGAGTCGATCGCGTGTTCGTGCATGCCTTCATGGATGGGCGCGACACTCTTCCCACCAGCGGCGCCGGATACATTGAGCAGCTTCAGCAGAAGATGCGTGAGCTTGGGACTGGCCAAGTTGCGAGCGTCAGCGGCCGCTACTACGCCATGGATCGTGACAAGCGCTGGGAGCGCGAGCGGAAAGCCTTCGATGCGATAGTGAAAGCCAAGGGCGAAGGCGGTGCCTATACCGATCCGGTTCGCGGTATGAAGGAATCGTACAACCGTGATGTGACCGATGAGTTCGTGGTGCCGTTCGTATGCGTAGACAATCGCGGTGAACCACTGGCCGCTATTCGAGACGAGGAGAGTTGCATTAACTTCAACTTCCGCGCAGATCGTGCGCGCCAGATCACTCGCGTCCTGGCACGAAACAGCGGCATCACCAAGCAGGACGGTCGAGACCTACCAGATGCCGAATCGCTGGAGAAAGTGATTCCTGCCAGCGAGACTCCAAAAAACTTGACCTACCTCTGCATGACCCGCTACGACAAACAGTTCGAGCTGCCATTCGTAGTGCCGCCGGACTCGCTGACGAACATCCTCGCCAATGTGATGGCCGGAGAAGGTCTGCATAATCTGCGCGTCGCCGAGACGGAGAAGTACGCCCACGTAACCTATTTCTTTAACGGTGGAGTCGAGCAGCCGTTCGGCGGCGAGGAGCGGGTTTTGGTACCTTCGCAAAAGGTTCCGACGTATGACTTAAAGCCGGAGATGAGCGCGGAAGGAATCGCGGATGCAGTAGTCGATGCGATCGAACGCGGAAACTTTCAAGTGATCATCGTCAACTTCGCCAACGCCGACATGGTCGGGCATTCAGGCAAAGTTGAGCCCACAGTAAAAGCCGTGGAAACGGTGGATGCATGTCTAGGGCGCATCTACAACGCCGTGAAGCAAAAAGGTGGGGCAATGATCGTGACAGCGGATCATGGCAACGCGGAAATGCTGATCGATCCCGTCACCGGTGGTCCGCACACAGCGCATACGCTGAATCCTGTGCCATTCATCGTTGTCAGCGGTGATGACAAGAAGTTTGCGCTTCGACCTGAAGGAGCCCTCCAGGACATCTCTCCGACTGTGCTCGGAATGCTCGGCATTTCGCAGCCCAAAGAAATGACGGGACACGATTTGCGGGTGAAGGCGTAATAGGCGATACGTAGAGACGCAGCCTGCTGCGTCTTCTCCATGCTGCCGGAGAACGCGAGACATTATCGCTTAGAATGCCGCATCGCAAAGACGCAGCCTGCTGCGTCTCTACCTACCATGAAAGTCCTCCTCGCCATTCACCATCACTTCGAACTCTGGAATGCCCCTGAGTGGCTTGGGCCGCGCCTCGAGCGCGAGTTTCCCCAGCACTCGTTTGTTCAACTTCAGAATCTTGACAAACTCAGCGAGGAAATCGCCGATGCCGAAGTCCTGATCGCGTGGCAGCTTCGCCTTGAACAATTCAAAGCCGCGCCCAACCTGCGCTGGATCCATGCGACCACGGCGGCGGTGCACCAACTCATGTTTCCCGAACTGGTCGCGAGCCATGTGCGCGTTACAAACTCCACTTCGATCCACGGACCAGTCGTAGCTGAACATGCCATTGCCTTGGTGTTCGCACTGGCCAAAGGACTGAACCTTGCGGTCAGATATCAGACGAAGGGCCACTGGGGACAACAGGATTTGTGGAGTAGTACGTTGCGTCCACGAGAACTTGCCGGAGCAACCTTGGGGGTGATTGGCTTAGGCGCCATTGGACGAGAATCTGTTCGCTTGGCAAAGGCGCTTGGCATGCGGGTATTGGCTTTGAGGGAGCATCCGGAGAAGGGAAGCGAAGGCGCAGACCGCGTGTTTGGCCCAGCGCAGCTCGATCAACTGCTGGTAGAAGCCGAATACGTGTTGCTGGCGGCTCCTCTCACCGGAAAGACCCTATCTTTGTTCAATGATGAAGCCTTTTCGAAGATGCGAAGCGACGCCTGCTTCCTTAATATTAGCCGGGGGGAACTGGTCGATGAAGCGGCTCTTGAGCGCGCACTTCGGTCGCGCAAAATCCGCGCAGCTGCCCTGGACGTCTTCCAGACCGAGCCCCTGCCTCGCCGGTCTCCCTTATGGGACTTGAAGAATTTGCTGATCACCCCCCACAGCGCTGCGCTTACGGAGAAGCTTTGGAATCGACATTACATCCGCATCATCGAAAACCTGCGGCGATACATCTCGGGAGACCCTTTACTCGGAGAAGTCGATAAATCAAAGGGATATTGATTCCATCTCTTATAATGAGAGACGCCGACGTGGATGGCCCACGTCCGGACCTTGGGTCTTGAACGATGACAATAGAGCCGATCCCAGAGAAAACGACGACGCCACCCAAACGCCAACGAGTTCTCTGGAGCTGGAGCCGCGACCTGCTCCTGGCGTTGGCTTTCTCAGCGCTGTTCATCGTTTTTCTTTATCAGCCGGTCCGGGTGGAAGGCACCAGCATGCTGCCTGGTCTGCAAGACCAGGAACGCATCTTCATCAACAAGTTCGTGTATAGGCTCGAGCCCATCGAGCGCGGCGACATCGTCGTGTTTCACTATCCCTTTGATCCGTCGAAGAGTTACATCAAGCGCGTGATTGGCGTGTCAGGTGACCGCGTGCGTATCGTGGAAGGCCAGGTTTACGTGAATGGCCGTCCGCTCAAGGAAGCTTACGTGCCCGGCGAATACTTCGACTATCGCTCACTCGCCGAAATGACCGTGCCGTCTAACTCGTACTTCGTTCTCGGCGATCATCGTTCACTCTCGAACGACAGCCGCGACTTCGGGCCAGTCGCTGAGAACTACATCTACGGCAAAGCGGTTTTTGTCTACTGGCCGATGGAGAAGTTGGGAATCCTTCGCTGATGAAGCACCGCCGCGCGCCCTCGCGCGGGTGTTGGTCTCTGACACGAAGATTGGAAGTGTTGCGAGATCGAAAGTTAATTGATGTGCCTCATTTTTTCGTAGTACGCACCGAAACCCGCGCGGGGGCGCACGGCGGTCCTTTCTCGGGGCGAGTTTGCTCCTCCTGAAACCGGTATGCTACCGTCAGAAAGAGTCCATCATTTGTTTCATGACGGGCGGTTAGCTCAGCTGGTTAGAGCGCCTGCCTTACAAGCAGGAGGTCGCAGGTTCGAGTCCTGCACTGCCCACCATTTCCGTTATTCCTCTGCCAGTCTCTGAATGTCGTCGTACTCGTAAATGTGAACTCCAGCGCTCCCATGCGAGGCGACTTTCACCATTGCTCTGGCGACTGTCTCCGCGCGAATCGAACGATATTTCCGAAGTCCTCCAATCATTGTCAGCTTGAGAGCCTCGGCGAGAAGCATGCCGATTCGTTCGCCGGTACGCTGCTCCTTGCGCTCACCGACGAGGAAGCTTGGACGAAAGATGTGTAGAGCGGTGAATGACACTTGTCGCAATGCATCTTCAAGTTCGCCTTTGGTACGCAGATAAAAATTGCTTGAGCTGGAATTGGCGCCCACTGACGAGACCAGAAGGAATTGCTTTGCGCCTGCCGCAAGGACGCGCTCGGAAAGGCGAAGTGGATATTCGAGATCAACACGGCGGAATGCCGCTTGCGATCCTGCCTGCTTGATCGTCGTTCCCAGTGCGCAATATGCGTCATCGCAGCGAGATAAATCTGGGAGCCTGTCAAAGTCGACGATCTGCTCCCGCAGCTTCGGATGGGTGATTCCAGTGCCTCTGCGCACCAAAGCTGTGACGCTTGCGTACTCTGGCGAGGCGAGCAGGAACTGGAGACAATGCGATCCAACGAGTCCAGTGCCGCCCGCGATCAGCGCAGATTTGGGCATTTTTTGGCGTATTTCGCGCTGCTCCCTGGGCAATTGGAGCGCGTCACAGCCGTTTGATGTTACCTCAGTAATCAGGGACGAGCGGTATTACATAACTATTACACAGCTCTTATTGCCCGGTTGTTATGGTGAAAGGTGTTGTCCACTCAGCAAACGGAGACTATGAGCGCAATCATTACACCCGACACTCTTACGAAGCCGGCCGCCTCGCAGGTTTACACAGCGAAACGAGGCAAGATCAACTGGTACACCGCTTTCGTAATGGCGGTTTTCCATATTGGGGCAGTCGCCGCGCTGTTCATGTTCAGCTGGAAGGCGCTGCTGGTTACGGCCATTCTCTGGTATTTCTCTCTGAGCTGTGGAATCGGCATGGGATATCACCGGCTCCTGACCCATCGCGGATACAAAGTTCCAAAATGGGTTGAATATTTCCTCACCACCTGTGCCACACTCGCTCTCGAGGGTGGACCGATCTTCTGGGTCGGCACGCACCGCATCCATCATCAGACCAGCGACCGGGAAGGCGATCCTCACAGCCCGCGCGATGGCGGTTGGTGGGCGCACATGGGATGGATCATCAGCGGTGAGGTCCTGCACCATGGCAACCCGGAACTCGAACGGTATACTCCCGACCTTCGGCGAGATAAGTATCACGCTTGGCTCTCGAAGTGGCACTGGATTCCGCTAACCGCGCTCGGGCTGACCCTGCTCGCTGTCGGAGGGTGGACCTACGTGATGTGGTGCATCTTCTTCCGCGTGACCGTCGGACTGCACGCCACCTGGCTGGTGAATTCCGCAACCCACATGTGGGGTAGCCGCCGATTCATCACTAAGGACGACTCGACCAACAACTGGTGGGTAGCCATGGTGACCTTCGGCGAAGGCTGGCATAACAACCATCATGCTCATCCGGTTTCGGCGCGCCACGGGCTCGCGTGGTACGAGATCGATTTGAACTACTACGGCATCTGCATTCTCAAAGGTCTCGGCTTGGCGAAGGACGTCAAGGTTGTCGATATGCCAAAGAAACTCCGCGAGCAAGAAGAGAAGCTGGCTTCCGGAAAGCCGGAGTTGGTTTCAGCTTAAGCCTTCCCTCCCTCGGGTTTTTTCAGAGTTCCGGTCGCAATGCGACCGGAACTTTTTCGTTTGGGTAGAAGTCGCTCGTGCTCTGACAACAGCGAGGTTTCTTACGTTTTGGCAGCCCGCGGAACTGCACGAATTCTGCGCTACACTCAAATGCAGGACTCTAAGCTGCATGCGCGTCACCAGCCGCCGCAAAGCGATCGCTTTTTTTATCACGCTAAGTTCGTGTGTAATCGCCGCCGCGGTGACCCTGAACGTCAGTTGGATCGTTCTGAACTGGCGCGAACTAGGGACGTTAATCCTCGGCGTCATATTCTTCAGCATCATCATTGCCGGACTGGTGCTGAATACGATTTTCCTGGTGCGGGAAATCCGGCGCAATGAGAAGCAGGACAGCTTTCTTCATGCCGTCACTCATGAATTGAAAACTCCCCTGACCTCC
>QIBC01000030.1 GCA_003225215.1 Acidobacteriota bacterium | reverse complement strand
CTGCGATAGTTCCAACTTTGGGAACGCGGAAGGTGTCGCGGACCTCGGCGCGGCCTTGATAAGTCTCCTTGAATACCGGCTCGAGGAGTCCGACCATGGCTTTGCGGATTTCATCCTGCAGTTCGTAAATAATCGAATGAAGCCGGATCTCAACATTTTCCTGGTCGGCGAGTTCCTGCGCTTTACGCTCCGGACGGACATTGAAGCCGATGATGATCGCGTTGGACGCCGAGGCGAGCAGTACATCGCTCTCGGTGATTGCGCCGACGCCGGAACGCAGCACCCGCACTTTCACCTGCTCATTCGAAAGCTTCTGCAACGAATCCGCCAACACTTCGACTGAGCCCTGCACGTCGCCCTTGAGAATGATCGGCAGTTCTTTGACTCCAGCCGTCTTGATTTGTTCAGCCAGGCCCTCGAGCGTGACACGCGATGATTTTGCCAATTGCGCTTCACGCGCCTTCTGCTCGCGATAGGTGGCAATGTTTTTTGCCTTCTCGCGGTCGGCCACTGCAGTGAAAGTGTCTCCCGCTTCGGGAATGCCCTCGAGGCCAAGGATCTCCACCGGAGTTGCCGGTTTGGCTTCCTCCACGGCATTACCGCGATCGTCGAACATGGCGCGAACTTTGCCGAAGATATTGCCGACGATGAAGGTATCTCCGGCGTGCAACGTACCATTCTGGATCAGCACTGTGGCAACCGCGCCACGGCCACGATCGAGCTTGGCTTCAAGCACGGCGCCGGTCGCAGGGCGATCGGGAGAAGCTTTGAGTTCCTGCAGATCGGCAACCAGGCAGATCATCTCCATCAGCAGATTCAAATTGGTCTTCTGCTTGGCGGAGACGTCCACGAACACGTATTTGCCGCCCCACTCTTCCGGAACAAAGCCACGATCGGCAAGTTGTTTCTTCACGCGATCGGGGAGGGCGCCGGGCTTATCGATCTTGTTCACAGCAAAAATCAGTGGAACCTTGGCGGCGGTTGCGTGATCGATAGCTTCGAGAGTTTGCGGCATCACCCCGTCGTCGGCTGCGACGACGATGACAACGATGTCCGTGACCTTGGCTCCGCGAGCACGCATACGAGTAAATGCCTCGTGACCAGGGGTATCAAGAAAAACGATCTCACGGCCAAACGCGGGTGAATCTTCCTTGGTGATGCGAACCTTGTACGCGCCGATATGCTGGGTGATTCCACCAGCTTCGCCTCCGGCAACGTTGGTTTCACGAATCGAATCCAGCAGCGACGTCTTGCCGTGATCAACGTGTCCCATGATCGTGACCACAGGAGGACGCACAACCGCAGCAGCATCGAGACCATCCGATGCGGCAACGCCGGCTTCGCTGTCCTTCGACATCTGCTCTTCGAAGCTGATCACCTCGGTGTCAGCGCCAAACAGGCGAGCCATGTCCTTGGCCAGTTCCGCGTCGAGCGTCTGATTCACGGTGGCGAAGACACCACGGTGCAGCAGACGCGCGATGATCTCCTTAGCGCGAACGTCGAGCTTCTCGGCCAGCTCCTTTACGCTGATGCCCTCAGTAATCGTGATCGACCGCGTGATCGGCAAAGGCTCATTCGACATCTGCGGCGTAAACCGCGGCGGCGGGGTAAAGCCCTTCATCGGGCCTTCCTTCACCCCACGTGGAACATAGCGCTGCCCGGGACGCTTAGGCGCGCCCGGACGACCTGGAGGACGTGTACCTGGAGGTGGCGGCGGAGCCAAGCCGGGGGCGCCCATTCCCATAGGCCGGCCGGCCGGCGATTGCCGCGTCGGATGCATGGGACGGCGTGCTCCCGGAGCCATCGGCGGACGTTGCCCAGGCTGCGGCGCTCCCATTCCGGGACGACGCTGGAAAATCGGCTGACCACGTACCGGCATTCCTCCACCGGGACGCTGCCCGGGTTGCGGCGCTCCCTGAGCGCCCATGGGTGCAGCCGGACGCGCAGCTTGGGGCGGCGCGGTGTACACCGGACGCGGTCCAGTCTGGGGCGTGATTATGCGCCTTACAGGCTGAGACGGCGCCAGCGTGCGTTGCTGCTGCTGCGAAGCACTCGCGATTGAACCCGGCGCTGCCGGAGCTGAAGGTGGTGTGACCTGAACTGGCGTAGGTGGCCTTTCTTCTCGAACGGGAGGAGCGCTGACAGGCGCTGCACTAACAGGAGCGGTTGGCGCTTCAGTCGGAGCAGTAGCTCGCGGAGGAGTTGCGGTTTCGGATTCTGGCGCGGCGGATTCCGGCGCTTTCGGCGTGGGCGTTGGAACCGTGAATGACGGACGCGGACCGACTACCGGCTTAATCACACGGCGAGCAGGCGCTTCGGGCGTGGCAGCCGGCGGTGCAGCCGCAATCTTTTCGGCCGGAGGCACGGCAGTTGCAGTTGGAGCTGGAGACTTCGGAACAGCTGCAGGAGGAACCGCAACCGGCTTCGGCGGAGGCGGTGCTGCCGCAGCTTCGGTCTTACGGCGCAGCAAGCTCGCAACGTCGCCAGGCTTTGAGATGTGGGAGAGATCGATCTTGGTCTTGATTGCAGGCTCGGCTGAACGCGATCCACCATCCCTGGCAGATGCCCCTCCGCTTTGCCCGGCAAAATGCTTGCGCACACGCTCCGCCTCATCGACTTCGATCGAACTCGAGTGCGTCTTTTTTTCCGTCACTCCGACTTTGGGAAGGACGTCGAGAATTGCCTTGCTCTTGACTTCTAGTTCCCTTGCCAGATCGTTGATTCGAACTTTGCTCATCCGCCCTGTGTTTCTCCGCTCTCCCGTTACACGATCATCACAACCCTCACGAGATCAAATTGATCAATACTTCCGTTTTGCTTACGTGGTTCCTGCCGCCCTCCGCCGGGTGTTCTTAATTCGTCCCTGCGGCGAACTATCCGCTACTCGTTATGCTCCGGCTTACTCGCCTCTTCGGGCTGCGGTTCTTCTGGAGCAGCAACTTCTTCCGCTTCAGGAACCGCCTGCTCGCCATGCACATGCACTTCCGCTACATCTGCGGTCGGAGCGTTCTCTACGCCGGCAATCTCGGCCGCTTCAAGAGCCTGGCCGGTTTCAACCGCTTCTTGGTACTCCGAATTTTCAGCGTGCACATTCGGCAGTTCAACATTCGCATCCTCGTCTACGTCGGGCAAAGCCTCCACAGCGACTTCCGCCACGCCAGCTTCCGCGCTCTGAACCTCACCGCCTTCGAGCGCTGAGAAGTAGTTATTCACTGCGATGCTGATCTTCTCAATCGTCTTAGGACCGATACCAGGCAGCTCCTCGAGCTGCTCCGGCGTCATGTCGGCAAGAGCTTCGACCGTAGTAATTCCAGCGGCCACAAGCTTCTCGATCACTTGCTCGCCGAGCTCCGGAACCTTCTCCAGCGGGGTGGTCGTACCAGAAGTAAGCGCCTGCATCTGTTGCTCAACTTCCTGGCGCTTCTCTTCTTCACTCTTGATGTCGATCTTCCAGCCGAGCAACTTCGCCGCAAGCCGTACGTTCTGCCCCTTTTTGCCGATCGCGAGCGAGAGCTGGGTGTCATCCACGATCACTTCAAGATGCTTCTCCGTCGCGTCGACTACGGTCACGCGACTCACTTTCGCAGGCTGCAACGCCTTCTCCGCGAACGTGACCGGATCTTCGTGATACTCAATGATGTCGATCTTTTCGCCGCGCAGCTCGCGAATGATGGACTGCACCCGCATGCCCTTCATACCGACACAGGCGCCGACCGAATCCACATCCTTATCGCGCGACATTACGGCAATCTTCGTGCGCTCGCCGGCTTCGCGCGCGATGGCGCGGATCACCACGGTGTTGTCGTAGATCTCCGGAACTTCAGTCTGGAATAGGTTCTGCACGAGCTCTGGCGCCGCACGCGACACCACCACCTGCGGTCCCTTCGATGCCTTCTCAACTCGCACTAACACCGCACGAACACGCTCACCGACAGCGAAAGACTCAAGCCTCGACTGTTCTTTTCGCCCCATCCGCGCCTCGGTCTTGCCGATATCGAAGATCACATCCGGACCTTCGATACGCTTCACCGTAGCGTTAAGAATTTCGCCCACACGTCCGATGTATTCGTTGTAGACCGTGTCGCGCTCAGCCTCGCGAACCTTCTGAAAGATCACCTGCTTAGCAAGCTGAGCAGAAATGCGTCCGAGCACACCATCCGTGGATTTGTATTGGCGAATCTCGCCGCCGACTTCGACGTTGGGATCGATACGCCGCGCGTCGTCAAGCGCGATCTGTGCATTCGGATCTTCTACTTGTTCGGGCGTCTCTACCACCGCCCTGTAGCTATAAGCCTGGATTGCGCCCGTCTCTCTATTGAGTTCGCCGCGCATGTTTTCCTGGATCTTGTAGTGCTTGCGTGTGGCGACAGCAATGGCGTCTTCCACCGCGTTCACTACAATCTGCGGATCGATTCCCTTTTCCCGGCTCAGCGCCTCGATATTTTCATACAGCGGACTTGCCATGATTGCCCTTAGTTCCCGTTATTCCTAAATCTCTAAATCTCCGGCACCAGCCGAGCGCGTTCAATGTTGCTCATCTCCAGTTCAATCGCGCCCTCCGTGGTATCGCCTTCGGCCGCAGACTTCTTCTTGTTGTGCTTGCCCTTTTTCTTACCCGACTCCGGGTTTAGGGCAATGCGGCCGTCGTCCAGTGTTCGAAACCTGCCTTCAAAGTGCCGGTTCCCTGCCACAGGCTCGCGCGTCATAATCTTGACTCTGCTGCCCGAAAATCGCTGGAAATCAGCCAGCTTAACCAACTTTCGGTCGAGCCCAGGCGATGAGACTTCCAACATATACTCGCCACCCGGAACGGCATCCTCTACATCAAGAACCGTGCCCAATTCGCGACTGTAATTCGCGCAGTCTTCGTGAGTAACGCCCGCTAATCGGTCCCAATTCGCCGGCGAAGGCGCCTTTTCTCCAGCTTGAGCTGCCACGGCCAATTGCTGCTCGAGAGCACGCCTTCCCTCGGCGCTTTTCTCGATGAAGAGCCGGAGTACGCGTCCCTTGCCTCCGCCGTGAAACTCCAAATCAACAACTTCGAGTCCCGACGAAGCTGCGATTCGCTCCGCAATCGCACGCACATGCGCTTCGTCGAATGGCATTGGCTGTCTTCAACCTGCAAATCACAAGAAGTTTGCCGGAAATAAAAAGTGGGCTATCGCCCACTGGTTTGCTTCGCCAAACGATTTCTCCACCACAACCACGTGGATGAAGGAAGCCTAGCCACCCCCTCAGGGGCCCCGTCGCCGGACTTCTACGTCCTCAGCTTACAAGCCGGGTCGGGGTGAACACCACAAAGTCTGATGATACGCCTGATGTGAGCGATTTACAAACCACCCGCCGGTTCAAGAGAATAGCTACAAACATCATTCAAGCAGCACCAGAGTCGCACGGAGCAAGGCTTGCAAGACCCTGAAAATCAGTCGCTTAGTTCAAACGATTCCAACCCGTCGAGTCCGCCCGAATCCCGAGCTTTAAGACCTAGTTCGCTGTTTTTTAATGATCGGGGCTTGCGCGCCGGTTGGCGCTTCGTGCTCTTCCTGGTCTTGCTCAGACTCGTGCTGATCCCGCTGGTTTTTGGCGTCATCAGGCCGTTACGCCATCGCCTGGAATCGAGCGTTGGAGACATATCGGACGCGCTGCTGCTTGCATGCACTCTGCTGGCCACCCTCATCATGTCGAAGCTGGAGCGTCGCACCTTGCTTTCCTACGGGCTAAAGGACGCCGTCGCGCTGCCCCATCTCTTCTCAGGAACTCTGACGGGATTCACATCACTGAGTTTGATGCTTCTGGGCCTACGCGCGACTCATCACCTCACCTTCGGACCTCGCTCAGTGGGAGGCTCGCAACTTCTCGTCGCCGCACTGTTGAATCTGCTCGGATTCCTGATTGTCGCGCTCTTCGAAGAGAATGCGTTCCGAGGATGCGCGTTACATACCCTGGCCGAAGGAATTGGATTTTGGCCGGCGGCGCTGCTGATGTCGATCCTGTTTGCATTAGTGCACGTGCAGAATCCCGGCGAATCGAAGGTCGGAATAGCAGCAGTGTTTGTTTTCGGAATGATGCTCGCATTTTCGCTCTGGCGCACCGGAAGCTTGCTCTGGGCGATTGGATTTCATTTCATGTGGGACTACTCGGAGAGTTTCCTTTACGGAGTTCCAGATAGCGGACTCGTTCAACCCGAGCATCTGCTGAGCGTCCGCCTATCTGGTCCAGCCTGGATTACCGGTGGAACCGTCGGTCCCGAAGGAAGCTGGTTCATCTTCCTCGTATTGGCGGTCGTGGCTCTGGCTATTCACTTGGTGTATCCGAAACGAAAATTTTTCCTTTGGCAATCGCGTGATCGAGTGAAGTCAGAACCGTCCGCGGTAGCGGGTGGGTGACGTCAGCCAAGACCCATCCGCTACCGCGGACGGTTCTGACTTAGATCACCCGATTCCTTGCCTTACAATGGAAAGCAAGTGAGATCTGAATGATTCATTTTCCTGTTCCTGAGGCTCTTACCTTCGATGATGTTCTGCTGTTGCCTGCTCATTCCGATGTAGTTCCGGCGCTGGCCAACACCCAGACACGGCTCTCGCGCAATATTAATCTGAACATTCCCATCATCAGCTCGGCGATGGACACCGTCACAGAATCGCGCCTCGCAATCGCGATGGCGCAGCAAGGTGGCATCGGCATCATCCATCGCAACCTCACGATCGAACAACAGGCAGGAGAAGTTGATAAGGTAAAGCGCTCTGAGAGCGGCATGATCGTCGATCCGGTAACGATCTCTCCCGATGCGAAGATTTCAGATGCGCTCGAAGTAATGCGAAAGTTCAAGATCTCCGGCGTGCCGGTTACGAAAAACGGAAAGCTGGTCGGCATTCTGACTAACCGCGATCTCCGCTTTGAGACGCGCACTGACGTTCCGGTTGCAAAGGTGATGACCAAAGACAATCTCATCACCGTCCCCGTCGGTACCACGCTCGAAGAGGCTGAACAAATCCTGCACAAGCACCGGGTGGAGAAGCTGCTGGTCGTCGACGACAAGCAGACTCTGAAGGGGCTGATCACGGTAAAAGACATTCAAAAGAAACTGAAATACCCGAACGCCGCGAAGGATTCTCAGGGGCGCCTGCGAGTCGGGGCAGCCATCGGAGCCACTGGGATTCAGGCGGGCGTTGACGCCGTCAAGTGCGGCATCGGCCCCGGCTCGATTTGCACGACGCGCGTCGTCACCGGGGTGGGCGTTCCACAGCTCACCGCGATCTTTGACGCTGTCGAAGGCGCGGGTGACGTTCCGGTCATCGCCGATGGCGGCATCAAATACTCGGGAGACGTCACCAAGGCGATTGCGGCAGGTGCGGGTTCAGTGATGATCGGTTCGCTCTTTGCCGGAGTGGATGAGAGTCCCGGCGAGACGATCTTGTATCAGGGCCGTTCGTTCAAGGCATATCGCGGCATGGGATCGCTGGCGGCCATGGCGCAGGGATCGAGCGAGCGTTACTTCCAGAGCAACGACGACGATACTCCAGCGGCCGAGCTGATGGAAAACGGAAATCAAAATCGCCTGGCCAAACTTGTGCCGGAAGGAATCGAGGGACGCGTTCCATATCGGGGCCCGCTATCTAACATGGTGCTGCAACTCGTCGGTGGATTGCGCTCCGGCATGGGATACGTGGGATGCTCCACGATTCCTGAATTGCAACAGAAAGCGCGCTTCGTGCGCATTAGCGGCGCGGGTCTGCGTGAGAGCCATGTGCACGACGTGATCATTACGCGCGAAGCTCCAAACTACAGGCTGGAGTAGCGCGCCGTTGAGATCATTCGCCAGAAATTTGCGCTATTGGCTTCCTACACTCTTTTGGCTTGGGGTGATCGCGTTTGAGTCTTTCCGCTTGTCTTCGGCGGTGACAGGAGGCTGGCTCTGGCGGGTCCTGCAGATTCTGCATGTCCAAATCTCGGCGGAGAGCTTCACTGCATTGCACCATTTCCTTCGCAAAGCTGGACACCTGACCGGGTATGGCTTGCTCTGCGTTCTGCTGTTTCGATCGTGGTTTCACACTCTCTTGGACGAACCGGGCCTGACGGATCCCGGAGAGGCGGTGGAACAAGCATCTCGAAATCTGGCGAGACGTGGGCTGCGATGGCGATGCGCAGGGTTGGCCATCAGCATGACTCTTCTGACTGCGATACTCGATGAATGGCACCAAAGCTTCGATCTGTCGCGCACAGGCACACCTTGGGATGTTGCCCTTGATATTGCAGGCGGCATCTGTTTTCTACTGATTGCCTTGTTTGGATTCAAGCTGTGGCGGACACGCCAAGTGGAAAAATTCCAAGAGGTTTCGGCATAGTAGTACCGTCTAAACCGTGGTTGATACGTGAAACCGAGACGGTGATATGGCCCTTGAAGAATACAAACGCAAACGCAGCTTCGAACACACCCCAGAGCCGCCGCCAAAGCTCGATCCCAAAAAGGGCTTCCGATTCGTAGTTCAAAAGCATCGAGCATCCCATCTGCACTACGACTTTCGCCTGGAAATGGAAGGTGTGCTCAAGTCCTGGGCTGTCCCAAAAGGCCCTTCGCTCGATCCTGCGGATAAGAGGCTAGCCATGCAGGTGGAAGATCATCCCGTTTCCTATTTCCACTTCGAAGGCATCATTCCTCCCAATAACTACGGAGCCGGAAGCGTAATGGTTTGGGACACCGGAACTTGGGAGCCGCTAAAAGAAGACTACTCGGATCACACCAAGAATCGCGCGGACCGTGAAAAAGAGGCATTGACGATGCTCGCCAACGGCGACCTGAAGTTTCGTCTGCACGGCGAAAAGCTCAAGGGGGACTTTGTGCTTGCAAAGATGCGCTCCCGGCGTCCGGGGTCAAAGGGCAACGAGTGGCTACTGATCAAAAAGAAAGATGACGCGGTAAAACCCGGCTACGACATCGACAAGCTTGATTACTCCGTGCTGACCGGCCGCTCAATGCCGGAGATTGCAGGCGACACAGGCTCAGCAGAGTGGCACAGTCGTCCTGCCTCCAAAGGACGGGCCAGCGGGAAAAATGCCTGGTTGGCTGACTCGATCGCTAAGCACGACCGGCAGACCGCGCCTGAACCGTTGGCGGAGCAACTTTCCACGGCGAAATCTTCAGGCGGCCGCGTGCGAACCTCGTCCAGCACTAAATCCGTTTCAGCGAAAGAAGCGAAGAACGCAAAGGCCCCTAAGAACGCGGCCACCGGTAGGAGTTCTAAAAAAAAAGACTCCGCTCTAGATGAAGTGAAAGGCGCGGTGAAACAGCCAATGCCGCGCCAGATCCATCCCATGCTCGCAACCCTCGTTGACGCAGCATTCGACGACCCCGACTGGCTTTACGAGATCAAGTGGGACGGCTATCGCTCGGTGGTCTTCTTTGGTGAGGACGGCAAGCGATCAGTGCGGATGGTCTCGCGAAATCAAAACGATCAGACGAAAGACTTTCCCGAGCTGCAGTCGATCGCCGATCAACTGCGGTGCCGCAATTGCATTGTTGACGGTGAAATTGTCGCGGCCGACGAAAGTGGACGCGCCTCGTTCAGCCTAATGCAGCAACGCAGCGGCCTTTCCGGAAATGGGAAACGTCGCTCGCCGGATCGCAGCGTCTTCATCCTCTATTACGCCTTCGACGTGCTCTACCTGGACGGCTATTCGCTCATGAAGGTCGATCTGGAGGATCGCAAGAAGCTGCTAGCGCGAGTCGTCCAGCCGAATGAACGAGTGAAGGTTTCAGAGCATTTCCCGGGCGACGGCAGAACGTTGCTTGAGGCCGCGCGGCAACAGGGTCTTGAGGGCATCGTCGCGAAACGACGCAAGAGCTGCTACATCCAGAAGCGGAGCCGCGAGTGGCTCAAAATCAAGATCACGCAACGACAAGAGTGCGTCATCGGCGGCTACACCGATCCACGCGGCAGCCGCGAGAACTTTGGATCGCTCGTGCTTGGCTTGTATGACGACAAAGGACGTTTGATTCCTGTCGGTCAGGCCGGCAGCGGCTTTACCCAGGCATCGCACGCGCAAATGTGGGAAAAACTGCGCAAGCTTGAGACAAAGCAAAATCCTTTTTACGGCAAGATCGACAGCCCGCGCAGCGTCCACTTTGTGAAACCAGCATTAGTAGCTGAGATCAAGTTCACAGAATGGACCCACGAAACAGGCGAAGGTGGCATCAAGATGCGCGCTCCGATATATCAGGGGCTGCGCACCGACAAAGATCCTCGGGAATGCCGATTCGAAGTGAAGAAATCAGCGCAGGAAGAGATTGCAAAAGCCGAGAGCGGCGACGTCGCTTAGCATTCCTCCATGGCACAAAGGGACTGCGATTCAGGGCTGGGCCACATTCGCAGCCGTCACATTCGCCGGCTGCTTTACCAAAATCGCGAGCCTAGGAAACGAGAAGCTTCCACCCGCGTCGTCGATTACGTTCACTTGACACATATAAAGTCCGGGACGGAGTTGTGACAACGGAACATCCAACTGGAATACCGCAGCCTTCCGTTCCGGGGCGTTGATTTCCCGCGACTCCACCAGCGGCGTCGAATAAGCCACGGCATTGCCCTGAAGAAACTCTACGTTCGTGAGTACGTGCACCGCGTTCTTCGGCAGCTTCTCCGGTTGTCCTTGCGTGCTTGTACTCTGGTCGCGTTTCTCCTTGGCCGGATCGTACACCTCATATTGCATATAGAGATGCTGATCAGGAGTGAAGACATGCGTGATGTTCGGCACCAACTCCTGCCCATCGCGGATCAGTGGATTCGGATTGTTTTTCTTTTGCGTTGCAGGCGTTCGCTGATTCGCTAAAACAATCGAACTCATCTTGAGCGGGACTTTGCGCAAATCGGGGACGGTAACGTCGGTCTCAAACGATCCAAGCTTGCCGGTCTGATTCTCGCGGACAACAAACTTGATGTGGAACTTTCCCGGGGGCAAAACGAAGCCAGTGTTATATTGAACGTTCTTTTGGCGCACCTGTCGCGACTCGTCGACCGCCAGTTTCACCGTCTCCCGCGCATTGCCAATCGGGTGTTTTAGCTCATCCTGCACGACTCCGATGATATCGATCGTCGCCCGGTCCTTATCTTTCTCTGTCACAAACGGAATCTGCGAACCGGGAATCACAATCGAGACTGGAATGTAATAGTGCGCATCGTCGATCCGGAAATAGGCGGCTGCCATGTAGACGGCAACATCGACTTCAGGAAGTTCGGACGCAATTTCATCCAGCATCTGCTGCTCGCGGTCTTCCTTGTCGAAGTGTGCGTAGTCTTTGGGACCAAAGTAGCCTTTGCGGTACTCGAGTTTCAGATCGGGACGATTCAAAACCACTTTCACGTGGCGGAACTTCCCGTTCATCTCAGGATTCGTGCTCCGGTAGCCGATGACGTAGTAGGCAGAAGTATCCCGCTGCACGGCAGTGAATACGCCGCTCAAGTCGTTGGAATCGAGGAAGGCTTTGCCGCCGGTGTCTCCGGCTAGAGTCGTGAGCGTCTCCTGGCTGTCCGCGTTGCTGCTGAATTGGTCGAGGACCGACTGGCCCGAATAAGCAGCGCGTCCTCGCAAACTGGCATTTTGGGCCTCGCCACCAGCGGCAAATGCCTGGAGACCCCGAACATCCAGCGTGTACAACGCGACGTTCGCCTCGACCGCAGCGTTCGTGGCAGCTCGCAATTGAACTTGATTCTCAATTCCCGAGCGGCTCACGCCATTGCTGAAGTAAATGATTGACTTCTTCTGATCGATCTTCGAAAGCGCCTTGGCGACAGATTGAATCGCCTGCAGCTTCCGGTCAGTATTGAATTGGTTGTACTCGGAATCGTCCGCCACAAAAGAGCCACCGGTATCGGGCGTGCCTTCCGCAGTGCCGGTATCGCCGCTCTGGAAACCCTGACCTTCGCCCGACGTATAGCTTCGCAGGACGGCGGCCAATCGCGTCTTGTCGTTGGTAAAGTCCTGATCGACTCGCATCGAAGAAGCTAGAGAGATGACAGCAACCAGGTCTGCTGGAGCCATCTGCTTGTCGACGTACTTCTGCGCAGCCGATACCGCGCGATCGATATCGTCGGGCTCCATCGCGCTGAAGTCGAAGAAGAGAACAATGAGCCGATGATTCTTGAGCTCTTCCTTGTTCACCAACTCTTTAGTACCGATGATCTTCATCGAAGCAGCCGTGCCAGTTACCGTGGCCCCTGTTGAGCCAGCCGTCGCCAACGCATCGACGTTTTCAAAATCGAAACTCGAAATACGCTGCTGCTTGCCATCCTCGAGAATGCTGAAGGCGTCCTGAGTGAGGCCGCGGACGAGGTTTCCCTGCTTGTCGCGAACCACAACATTCGTAAGCACCAGATCGCTGGTTACCCGAATCCGATAATCACCCGGGGAAGGCGTCTGCGGCTGAGCATCTTGCGCGATGAGAGAAGGCGAAGCGAAGAACAGAGTCAAGGTCAACGCAATGATCCGAGATGAAAACGGCCGTCGCATCAGAACCTGAACCTCGCGCTGAGCGTCACACGCCGCATTGCTCCAACGCTGACTACTTGGCCATATGTCGGCGAGTTCAGAACGGTATCGATCGTGGTGAACTGCGGACGGTTGAATACGTTGTTGGCGGCGAGCCGCAGTTCCAGCGCGCGCGTGTCCTTAGCCAACAGCGTCTTGCTCACCGACATGTCGAAGATAAGCTGCCCCGGCCCGCGAATACTGTTTCGCTGCGCATTCCCGAACTGGCCTGTCGGCGGCTGCACAAAGGCTGCAGTATTGAACCAGCAATTAATCGTTCCCACAGAGAATCCATTGGGACAGGTCCCTGCCGTCGGATCTCCGACTACATCCAAGCGAAGCGTACCGTTTAGACCTTGGTTGATGTCCGACGTAGCCCCGAGAAAGCGTGGTGTGAACGGCAACCCCGAGGCGATCGTGAAGTCCCCGCTCCACGACCAGTCGCCGAAAAACTCCTTCATTGCTCCCTGATTGTTTAGCCACTTCTTGCCCGTGCCGAATGGCAATTCATAAACAAAGTTGCCCGTGAAGCGGTGACGCTGGTCGAAGCTGGAGAGTCCCCGCTCGGCAGCGAGATCCTGATCGTTTTGGGCAACAACTACAGCTCCTCCGCCGATGCTGGAGGCATTATCAAGCGACTTCGAGAAAACATACGTGCCTTGCGCGGACATGCCGCGACGCAGTCGTTTACGCACGCGAACGCTGCCTGCATGCAGGATCGAATCTCCTTGAGATGTCTCGAGAATGAAAGGCTGTACGTCGGGAATGCGGAGCTGCCCGTCCGGCAAACGATTCGGCGCGCGTTGAATATCGAGAGCGGTTCCCTTGGCGCCGTTGTATCCGACATTGAGGAGCAACGAGGGCGTGAGCTCTTTCTGAATGTCGAGATTCCAAATCTGCACGTACCCGAGTTTGTAATTCTTGTCGACTGCGAAGTTGTTGGTCACCGCGGCAGTTGGAGGCGGGAAGCCATTCTGCAGGGTAAGCGGCAAGGACGATGAGCTCACATTTGTTTCAGTGAAGGCGAATGGAGGCTGAAACGCCAGATTCTGCACGATGGTGCTGTATTGCCCAGTGTTGTAGTTAATGCCATAGCCGCCACGCACGACCGTCTTCTTTGCGGCCTTCCAAGCGAATCCGACACGCGGAGCGAAATTGTTGCGATCTGGCTCGACTACCGTTGTGGGAAACCCACCAGTGAACGGTCCTAAGCTTCCCGGTAGAACTGGACTCACGGCAGTGATTGTGGAATTGATATCCAGGTTCACGAGCTGGTTATTCGCCTCGCTGAATGGGGAGACGTACTCGTAGCGCAATCCGAAATCGAAGCTCAGACTGCTGGTCGCTCTCCAATCGTCTTGAATAAACAGATCCCATGAGTTCTGACGAAATTTGTAGGTGGTGCTTCCGCCCTGGATCGAAGTGAGCTGAGGAAGACCGAGCAAGAAGTCGGCAAAGTCGAAACCAGTTGAAAACCCAGTGCCCGTAAACGTGAAGCTCCCGCGACCGTTCTGCTCAGTGCGAAGGTCATTGTAAAGTCGCCGAAAATCACCGCCGAACCGCAGGTTGTGATTGCCGTGGCGCCAGATCACACTGTCGGACCACGAGAAGGTCTGGTTGTTGCTCAACGTTGCGCCAGTGTCACGCGCACTTTGAAAGTTCGTAAAAGAAAGCACAGGCACGCCGAAGTCGAACGGATCCTGCAACGTTCCCGTAATGCCCGCGACGCCGGCAACGTTGAGCTGGTCTTGATACAAATTGCTCAGCTTCGTGTGGCTTCGGTTGTAATTGAAATGCAGATTATTGGTAAGCCGGTTTTTGCTGACCACCCACCCGGCGCCCGTGTTAATCCCTGAATTATCGGTCGTACCGAGTAGCGTGGGAAACGGGTTCGACACCTGGTTATGCGAGTCGCTGTAATTCAAATTGAAATTAATGTTGTTGCGAGCACGCCTCCGCCCCCCACCTCCTCCACCGCCGCCATTTCCTCCGAAGGGCATGAAAGTAGCGCCTTCGTCGAAGTTGTGGACCATTCGCACTGCGATCTGATCGTTGTTCTGCGTGAGAGCCGTAACGAAGTGAAAGTTCCTGGTCGATCCCGGCAGATTCGGGAGCGGAATGAACGGCAGCAACGCCTGCGCAGCCGGATCGATATTCGCGATCACATTGCCAGGAATCGGCTGATGCGTTCTTGGATCTATGAGCTGAGTGGCGATCGACGAGAAGTTGCCCTGACGTTCAGCTAAGGTTGGAACCGTAGAGAACTGGTCATACGGATTCTCGTTCCGTCCCCCAGTCCAGTTTAGGAAAACGAACGTCTTGTCGTCCTTCACGACATGGGGAATGTGAAGCGGCGAACCCAGCGTGACGCCGAAACGATTCTGATCGTACTCCGGTTTTTGCTGTGGCCCGCCCAGCGCGTTGGAGCGACTGTTCAATGCATAAGGAGCTGCATCGAAAATGGAGTTGTCGGTGCTGTAGAAAATCGAACCGTGGGGCTGGTTGATATTAAACCTGCCCATTCGCCCACCAAGCGCAAAAACTCCTGGTCCACCCCCAAAACCACCGCCTCCACCCTGCCCTTCCCCACCGAGAATGATTGGGCCTCCGCCACCCCCGAGACCGCCTTCGCGCTGCATACGATCGCGGAACTCCTGAATGCGGTCTTGAACCTCGTCCGGATTCATGCCGAAGTTTTGTGCCTGGCCCATCGCTCCCGTTATCGACACAGACTCAGTAGGAGCATCCGAACCAGCGCCGTTCAGCGGAAGGCCACTCGCATTCTGACTGGAGTTGTCGTTATTTCCTCCCGATCCGGGAACTGCGCTCGTCTCCGACTCGGTAACCGACAAGCTCTGCATGCCTCGGTTGGCCAGTGCAGTTGCAATCTGCTGAGCACCAGCCGCTTGTTGGGCCGCGAGGATTAGTGCGCGCGAAGCCAGCATGAGGTCAGCATCCACGGTTGCTTGTGGCGTTTCTGGCGTAATCACCACTTCCTTCGTGGTCGCAGCGAACGCAGCTTGTTCAACCTTGATGACATACCGGCCGCGCGAGGGCAATGTCAGCGTGAAGGAGCCATCGATATCACTTGCGGCTGAGACCTTCTTCCCCGTTAGGGTGTTGGAGGCACTCACTGCAGCTCCGGGAAGCGGCGTTTTCCCCGACTTAACAGTGCCATGCACGACAAATTGAAGCGGCGTCTGATTCGGGGAAGCTGTAACAGGGACGTCAATTCTGGCAGAAGTCTCGCCAGGGACTGGTTGAGTCTGAGGCAAACAAATGGCTGGCCCGCAAAGAAGAGCGATCAAGCAGACCGCATTTCTTAGCCGCGGCACGTAGAAGCAACGTATTCTCATCGATAATTACTTCGGAACCTGGGGTGGAGCTTGTTGCTGGCCCGAGCTCGAGTGCTCCGAAGTCCCGCCTTCGCCCGATCCCCGACCAGGTCCTCCCCCAAAGACCATCATTCCACCACGCTCTTTCATGAGCCGAACCATTTCGGGATCCATCACATTGACACTGGCAGGCACGAACACGCCATTCTTGAGTTCACCGCGAGCAAAGACCGTATCCCCTGCTTTTATGTCGGGCAGAGTGATGCTTTCATCGCGTCCACGACGAAACGACGTGTTTTCGTCGGCCTCGATGGTCTGCACCACTCCATCTGTGCGGCTGATGGTGAGCTTAGGAGCCTCGATCGACTTCACTTCCCCTATCACCATAGTTTTGCCCATCGCCTCTTTCATACGCTCCTGCATTTGCGCTTGCGACGGCGCGGAACCTATTGCCGTAGCTGTCCACGTATTCTCGCCTGTGGATTCGCCACGTACGAAGATGTGATCGCCGACTTTGAAATCGGAGAGCTTGGCCTCCTGCTCATCCTTGCGGAAGCGAGTGCTGGCGGTGGTGTTGACAGTACCAACCGAACCGTTTGGGAGCTTAATCTTCAATGCAGAGCCGCTTATTTCGGTGACTTCTCCAAAAGCGCCACGGCGGAAATCCCCACCACCCTGCCCGCCTTGGCGACGCGGACGCTGTGAACCTCCCTGTATCGGTTCTTGTGCAACCGAGGAACAAACAAAGCAAGCGGATAGAACCGCACTGATGAGGAAGAACTTAGATGGGCTTTTCATTGCGAGCACCTGATTCAGAACTGTATTTCAAGAAGACGGAAACCAAGCGCCAAAAGCAGCAGTGGCGCATGTAAATTTTTGTCTGGGGGTGGGTGTCATTTTGCATTGGGTCGGGATGCGATGCAAGCAATACTTCCCGCTACAGCATTGCCAGCAAAGGCCTGCTACCTGCCTCAGATATTCTACGTATAATCAAAAGGTTAATAAGATTTGGTCCTTCTAATGACAAAACCTTAGAAAGTTCGTTAGAATTGTAGTTAACCTGGCGAGTGGGAGTTAACTCGGGTCGAAACCGCTTGCCGCCGTCTCCCGGAGTCTGATTTTGTCCTCAGTCCTATCACTCAAGGACAGCTCGCGCGAGCTGCTTGTTGAAATCCTGAGTACGCTCAATCCCTACTACACCGATGTAACGGAAAAGTGGCGCGAGCACGTTGCGGCGGAGTTTGGCTTTGGACGGCGTGAGTTGGGAGCGCTGGAGCGGCTGAGCCTTAACACTGCCCACTCCTTCTTCTCTCACAACGACCTTCCTGGCTTCTTCGAGAATGTTGACTACTTCGGCATGCGCCTCGCCAAGCTCCAGGTGGACACCCGAGCCGTCGCTCGATCTCTTGAGATTTATCAGGAGCTCTGCGAGCCATATCTAAGCGGCCTGTTCGGGGCGAGATTGAAAGAAGTTATAGCCACCCTGGATGTTTTGAAGTCAGCCACCTTCGTGACTGTTTCTGGCGCTTACTTCGATACCAAAACGCGCGAATTCGCGACTCTTCTCCGCGTACTCGACGCTGAACTCGCCTCGGGCGACATTGGCGCGATGTTCGAAAAGGTGCTCGAGATTACCAGTGCCAACTTCGGCGCCTCAATGGCGGCAATTCTGTTGCGCAAAGCTGAGGGAGACGGGTTCAAATTGGAATGTTCTCTCGGTGTAGAAGGCCTGGTGCCGGACGATACCGAATTTGAACTCGGCCAGGGATTCTGCGGCAGCCTGGTTGCAACCGGCGAGCCAGACATGATCCTCGACGTTGGCAGCGATCCCCGCATCCTTCACGACGGCATCAAGGAGCGCGCCAAGTCGCTTTGGGGAGTACCTCTCAAGTCGGGCAAGAATGTTATCGGAGCTATGGTGCTTGGTTTTGCCCGACCCTATGAATGGCTACCGAATGAACGCGATCTCATGCGTGCCATCGGCGACCGCACGGTAATGGCCATCGAGCGTGCCCAGATGACCGAGGAACTTCGCGCTCGCGAGGCGAGGATCGCCGAACTCTCCGCTCACCTGCTGGCAGCCCAGGAGGACGAGCGCAAGCGCATAAGCCGCGAACTTCATGACGAAACCGGCCAATCGCTGATGGTGATCCGTCTCTATCTCGGCATGCTGGAAGCGCAGCTTACCGGCCGGACCGCGAAAGGCAAAATCCGTGAAACCGTTTCGGTCGTCGATCGAACCATTGAGGGCATACGCCGCATTATTGCCCGCCTGTCCCCGCTTATGCTGCAAGAGCTCGGACTTGTCGCTGCGATCCGCAAAGAAGCGAAAGACGTAGCCAAAGCCACAGGAATCAAGGTTCGCGTCGCGATCAATGAAGACGTCGGCCGCCTCGCCCCGGAAATCGAAGCGGCTATTTATCGCGTAGTGCAGGAATCACTGCATAACGTCGCCAAGCACGCGCAGGCAAAGTCCGCCTCGGTGCAAATGAGCCGCCACGAGAACTCCGTCTATCTGACGATAGAAGATGACGGCATAGGAATGCCCGAGAAGGTAAACACTCCGCGAAGCCACTCGTTTGGGCTGGCGGGAATCAAAGAGAGAATAGCTTCTCTGGATGGAGAGGTGCGTGTCCATTCCGAGAAAGGTAAGGGGACCCGACTGGAAATCATGGTCCCGGCGCGGCTGTATCAGGAAGCCATGTCGCAGACGGCGTGAGCGAAATAAGTTTCAACAGGGAATCGAATGCCAAAAATCAGATGCTTGCTAACTGACGATCACACACTCTTCCGCCAAGGCGTGCGGCGGTTGCTGGAAACCGAATCGGATTTCGAGGTTGTAGGCGAGGCCTCTGACGCCGGCGAATCGGTCGAGAAAGCCCGCGAACTGCGTCCAGACATAGTGCTAATGGACATTGGCATGCCCGGACTCTCTTCCTTCGAGGCTGCGCGTCAGATCCGCAAGAATCGTCCGGAGACGAAGATCCTTTTCCTCACCATGTATGAGGATGAAGACTATCTCGTGCAGTGCCTCGAAGTAGGAGCCGCCGGATATGTGCTGAAGGATACTCCGGCTCCGCAATTACTCACGGCAGTGCGCGACGTGTACAAAGGCGGCAAGTACCTGAGCTCGCAGGTGCTCGGCAAATTAGTCGAAGACTTCCGCTCGCGCGTACGCGACACCCGCATGCGGCCCCGCATCTCAACGCTGACTCCGCGCGAGCGCGAGATCCTCAAACTGTTGGCTGAAGGCAATTCCGTAAAAGAAATCGCAGTCATCCTCGGCTTGAGTGTAAAGACCGTCGAAGCCCACAAGTTCAACCTGATGCGCAAGCTCGACATTCACAACAAGGCCCAACTCGTGACCTACGCCATCCAGAAGAAGATCATCAAGATTCCAGTAAACCAGTAGTCTTCTCCCGAAATGAAAAAGCCCCGCCTCGGCGGGGCTTTTGTTTACTGGTAGAGACGCAGCATGCTGCATCTCCACCATGCCGATTCATGCAGTCACCCGCGCCGGAACCGGCGCCCCGATCGCTTCCACCAGGCTCTTAGGACCACAGCAAGCCCGTCGCAGCCGAGCAAGATCGCGCTGCATATCTTTGTCCTGTTGGAACGCTTTCAACGTGCTCTCCAGGATCGAAGCCGCGTGAGGCTCTTGGGGCATAAGTAAGCGATAGTGCATCCACTTCCCTTCGCGGCGTGCCCCCACAATCCCCGTGCGCCGGAGATATGCGAGATGGCGCGAGATTTTTGGCTGCGGCGCCGCGATCACCTGAGTGAAATAGCAGACACAAACCTCCTGCTCTCCCATCAGATTGATAATTCGGAGTCGAGTTGAGTCTGCCAAAGCACGGAATAGCTGATCCAGCGGGACGTCTCGCTTTGTTTCCTCACGCATCGCAGCTATTATTACATATTCGCCTTGACAGATGTATCTAAGAGAAAGTAACCTCATCGTATTCGCACAAGCGAATGTGAGGGCGCGTGAGCACAATCAAGGATGAAGTGAAAACAAAGTACGGCGAAGCGGCACGGCGCGTGGCGTCGGGAGAATTCGGAGCGTGCTGTGCTCCGTCTTGCTGCGGAACGCAGATCGATCCGATCACTCGCGATCTATACGACTCCTCGCAAAAATCACTGCTGCCCGACGCAGCCGTAAAAGCCTCGCTGGGATGCGGAAACCCGACCGCCCTGGCCGAGTTGAAGCCTGGAGAGATCGTTCTCGATCTGGGTTCGGGCGGCGGCATCGACGTGCTACTGTCTGCGAGACGAGTTGGTCCGACGGGAAAAGCCTACGGGCTCGATATGACTGATGACATGGTGGCCCTCGCTCGTGAAAATCAAAAGAAAGCCGGTATCACCAATGTCGAGTTCCTGAAAGGGGAAATGGAGAGCATTCCCTTGCCTGACTGCTCGGTTGACGTCATCATCTCGAACTGCGTAATCAACCTTTCTGCCGACAAAGATCTGACGCTGCGTGAAGCATTTCGTGTGCTCAAGCCCGGCGGCCGATTTGCCATCTCAGATGTTGTCGTCCGCGGCGAGGTTCCCGACGAAGTACGAAAGAGTGTTCTCTTATGGGTAGGCTGCATCGCCGGCGCGCTGCGCGACGGTGACTACGTTGCCAAACTCCAACAAGCCGGCTTCGATTCGATCGAAATTGAACCTACGCGCGTTTACAACATCGAGGACGCGCGCGCATTTCTCAACACCGAAGGTGTGGATATCGACGCAATCGCTTCCCAGATTGAAGGAAAGTTCATCAGCGCCTTCGTGCGCGCACAAAAGCCCGATTGTGGCTGCGGACCCAACTGCTGCCAATAAAACAAGACGTTATGAAAAATACTTACAACGTGCTCTTCCTTTGCACTGGCAATTCAGCACGCTCGATCATGGCGGAAGCTATTTTGCGTCGGAAAGGCGCTCCACAATTTCATTCGTTTAGCGCGGGCAGTCATCCCGCAGGGCGCGTTCATCCTGAAGCGTTGCGCCAGATCCAACTGGCAAAGCTGCCCTCCGATGGCCTGCGCAGCAAGAGCTGGGATGAGTTTGGCGGGCCCGAAGCGCCAAAGCTCGATTTTGTTTTCACAGTGTGTGACAACGCCGCCAAAGAAGTTTGCCCGATCTGGCCGGGTCAGCCGATGACAGCGCATTGGGGAGTTCCCGATCCTGCCGGGATTGCGGGAAGTCCGGAGCAAGTTGCGCGAGCCTTTCGTGATGCGTTCACGAGGCTCGACCGTCGCATCAGCCTCTTCCTCTCGTTACCGCTCTCCACGTTGGATAAGTTGGCACTGAAGAAGGCAATTGATCGCATCGGAAGTGAACGCGCGATACAGTGCGGAGCGTTTAGCTTTTAGGATGAGGTGCGACGCCGCAACTTACTGTCCCTATTTGGGAACGAGAAAATTCAGGCCGCGGTCTTCATTGGCCTTAACGGTTTGGTCGAGGTCGAGATCAGCCAGCGGTACTTTCGTAGCACGAGTATTTGACAGCAGCCACAGGGTGGATCCCACAATCGCATAGCTCTGGACTTCGGAGCGATGACCGTCGCGGAAAACGATCACCGTAGCGGGCTCGTTCGTCGATTTGGTCGCCGCTGAGCTGGCCGGAGCTGCTGGACGACGTTGTTCCTCGAGCGCCGACTGCAACGAATCGTTCTCATTGCGGAGCTGCTGGACTTCCGAGTCTAGCTGACTCATCTGGTTGCTGAGGTCAGCATAATAGCCGGCGTTTGCCGCCGGATCAGATGAGTATGAGCCGCCTGCGTAATATGGGTACCCGTAATCACCATAGTAAGACGACCCATAAGCCCCATAGTAAGGAACCACGAATACGAAAGAGCGTCGATGGTGAAAATGATGAAAACCATCATTGAAGCGACCGTCGAAGCCGCGCGTTCTGAAGAATGGTCCACCGTTGATGTGGCCAAAAGTATCGACATTCCGCCGCTGAGGGACGAACGCCGACCGCGGTCGGGGCATCATCGCGGGTCGCGAAGCAAAAAACTGCCGCTGAGGTGCCTGGACAAAGCCCATCGAGGACGCATTGCGACCCATCGCAACTCTGCCTCCGGAGAAGCCCCGCATACCACGCTGAGCGTATACGGGAACACCCAAAGCGAAAAACAAGGCCGCCGCTATCACCACCCGCGACATGACTTCATTTTACGCCCGGCAGTCCAGCATAGATCGCTTTAGCATCATTTCTGTTGGGCTGGAAGGGCCAGTACCCAGTTGAAACTGTGTGAAGCAACTGCCATTCTGCGCGCCGACACACTGTCGACATACTAATGACCGATGCGGCAATACGGTGCCGGAGCAGTCGCGCCGTTCCGAAAACTCAGGCTTCCATAGCTCCACTGCAAATGTTTTCACGTGAAAAAACTTTCGTTCGCATTTTCCCAGAAGGCGCTGAACAGTGCTCCTCACATGTGATTCGACCGAAGCTCTCGATCGTGGAAGTGCCTGACTCTTCGAGATCTGCACTAGCGCTTGGATTTCGGCTTCTCCGGAAACTCATTGGGACGAACTGGAACGTCAACTGCTAACCAGAGCATCGTGCTGGTGTAGTGGGTGCCGTTTCGTCTTTCTGTGCCGAGTTGAGGGCGGAATCCATTGAGTGCGACAGGATTTTTCTAACGTGGAACTATCGCCGGCCACGAGTAGGAGGTGGTCTCTCCAGCGCACAGAAGGAGGCCTGCCATGACGCGATTGTCCACCAGGATTTTCATTTCAGGAATTCTGCTTGCAACAGCGCTGCTTGGGGTTTGGTTTGGAGTTGTGCGCCCTGCCGATGCCCAGATTCTGCTGGGCCAGCGGCTAAATTTGCCGAGTTGGTTTCCGAGAGTGTGGCAACAGTCCCGGCAAGCGCCAATGCAGTCTTCAACTCAGCCGGGACAAACGCCCGCGACAATACCTCAGTTCATGGAATCAGACGATCCCTCCGGCCGCTTGGCGAGCTATCAACCCGCCGGAGCTACCGCAACGACGGGGCAAGCGTTTTTCAGCTCGCTTGGCAACAATGGTCGTACGTGCTTCACTTGCCATCAGCCGCAGAGTGGATGGGCGATGAACCCAAGCACCGCGACAGACATTTTCTATGCATCCCAGGGCAATGACCCTCTCTTTGCTCCGGTAGACGGCGCGAATTGTCCCGATGTTGGAGCCGCTGCGCAGACTATAGAAGACAAGGCTGCCGCTTCAAGTCAATTGCTGACCAAAGGAAACATTCGCGTATTCATTCCCGTACCCGCGAACCCTGAGTATCAGGTGAGCGTGTTGAGCGATCCTTACGGCTGCGAGAACAGTGTCGACTACGGCCTGCCAAGCGGCATGATCTCCATGTATCGCCGGGTACTGAACGCCACTAACCTGACGAGAAACGCGCAATTCGGCTCCAATCCAACTTCAATTTCGGCTCAGGGAACCATCATGTGGGACGGGCGAGAGCCAAGTCTTCAGAGTCAATTTATCGATGCAACTCTGGGCCATGCGCAGGCCGGAGCGCCACCAACCGACGATCAGGTGAAACAGGGCGTGAACTTCGAAATTGGACTGTTCACCGCTCAAAACTTTGACAATCAGGCGGGTCGTCTCTCAGCAGCGGGCGCGACCGGAGGCCCAGTGAATCTTTCCCGAATCGGGATCGCCAATACTCCTCAACAGACATTTCCGCCCAACCCGCTAGCCTTCCACACTTTCGATGCGTGGACCCTTCCCACCAACAGCGCAGCACAGGCTTCGATCAATCGCGGTCAAATGATCTTCAACACAAGAACCTTCACCATCACCGGTGTTGCTGGATTCAACGACGCCGGTCCCGGCAATCCAGCGCCGAACTCAACTTGCTCGACCTGCCATAACAATCTGAACGTCGGCAGCGACGTCGTTCCTGGAGGCAGACACCTCGGAATCGGCGATTACAGCAGCTTCGACCAGAGCGGCAATCAGACGACGGCGACGTCGCTGCCGCCGACAGACGATCAGCCGTTGTTTTCATTCTTGTGTCCAGTGGGCTCCATTCCCTTCTACAGCAACCCCACAACCGTAGACGGAGTCGACTACGATGAGTTTCAAACCACCGATCCAGGCATGGGACTGATCACCGGCAAGTGCGCCGATCTGGGAAAGTTCAAGGTCCCACGACTGAACGGTCTGGCTGCACGCGCGCCCTACTTCCATAATGGGAATGCAGACACGTTGCGACAATTAGTTGATTTTTACGACGCCCGGTTCCGCATCGGCCTGAGCGAACAAGACAAACAAGACTTGATCAATTTCCTTAATTCGCTCTGAAGTCGCCGAAGAACCTCCCGCGATGCTTCCGACTCGCATGGACCGACGAGGGCCTTCGCCAGGCTCTCGTGAAAGAGCAGGACGATGCAGTGAAGGCTGCAGAGTCTCGGGAGTTCTCCGAGGGCGCGTCACAATACAGGCCGACAGGGCAAACACGCACGAGAGCCCAGCGCGCCTATGCCGCTCGTGCCTGGTCGACTTGCGTGAGTCTGCGTCTACTGCTTGCGAGCCAGGGGAAGATGAACAGTGCAGCAACTGCTGCAGTCGCGGAGCCTAGCATGACGAATAGTCCGAACCGCTGTGTGGGCGGGAAATTCGAGAAGAGGAAGATGCCGAATCCGCAGCAGAGAACGAGCAATGAAGTCCCGATCGGCTGCCACAGGTGCGAGCACGCTTTTGACCATGCCGCCCAGGAATCGCCCGCGCCGCGCTCCCGGCGTGCAAACATCGTGAGATAGATCATCGCGTCAACGCCCATGCCCAGGTCGAGATTGGCGGCCGAGGCGGTTATGAAGTCAAGCGGCATTCCCATGTACGCGATATAGCCGCGTACTACGACTGGAATGATGGCCAAGCTCACGAGCATGGCTGCCGCGACTCGGAACGACCGCGAGAACGCGTATCCCATGACCACGAAGATGCCGATCAACAGCAGCACTCCGGAGATGATGCTTGAGGTTACCAGCCGCGTCATTTGATCCAGCAGATTGTATGTGCCACCGACCAACACCGTGCGGAACCCGTTGCGCTGCACGATTCTTTTCAGCCGCTCGATTACCTCGCGGCGCGTGCCCTTTCGCCCCGTTTCGTGCATCCGCAGCAGATACAGAGCTCGGTTTCGATCCGGCGTAACTAGCTGGCTGGAGATTTCGCCGTACTTAGGCTGGTCGAGGATTTTGATCTCCTTCTCCGTCGAGAGAAAAATCGAGAACCACGGGCGCTTGGCTTCACTCAGCACGACAGGGAGCGACGTCACGTTGCCGACGGCAGGATCCTTCTCGAGCGCCTCCTGCAGCATCCAGAGCTGTTTGTAAGTCTCCTTGGTGTTCAACGGCGCGTGCTGCTTGTCTTCGACTACAAGCTTCAGGGGGCTGCTGCCGCCGGTCTTGTCGACAAAGTCGAGTCCGGTTCGAATGTCGCTTCCCTTTTTGAAATAGGAGGAAAGATCCGGATCGGTATTCAGTCGCAGCAAACCCAGCGCTCCGACCACGGTGAACACCGCCATGGCTGCAACGATGCGCCCGTGCCGCTCGGAAAAGAACGACCGCATGCGGGACTCGAGGTCTTTGGTCCAGCGCACCTCCCGCGGCGGTGTCGCCCGTTGCAGGAACCAGGGATAGATCGTGTACGCTGTCGCGAACGCCAGCGTGGCCCCAATGGCGCCCGCGATGCCCAGGTGCCGCATCGGCGTCGAGGGAACGAACAGAAGGCTGATGAAGCCGAGAAACATGCAGGTGGCGCTCCAAAACGACGGCGCCACGGTCCGTTTCACCGCGTCCCATACTGGGCCACGTCCTTCTGCCTCTCGTTCTCGGCGAATACGTTTCCAGTTGAAAGTCAGGAAGACGATGGGAGAGAGCGTCATCACGAACACCATCGTTGATAGATTGGCGGTAAGCGGTCCGATCGGGATATGAAGCAGTTGCGACGCGATCAGAGTGCAGGCGCTGGAATCGGCGCATGCGACGAACGTTCCCAGTAGGATCCATGGGGAGCGGAAGATGATGAACAGCACCACGCCGAAGATGCAGACCGCTGCCAGACTGAACACGCGCAAGTCGCGCTCCAGATTCCGCGCAATCAGTTCCGTTACGTAGGGAACGCCCGAGATCATCACCTTGGAGTTCGGCCGGTCGAATCGTTGTTGCACTACCTCTATTTTTTGGATGGTTCCTTCACCGGCGCGCTTAGTGAGAATGACAAAAATGTAACTGGCTTTCTGGTTCTCGGCGATCAGCAGCCGCGTCCAGAGCCGGCTCTTGAAGGCATCCTCCATATCCTTCGGCCCCCGGCTCAGGGATTCAACGCTGGCTACTCCGGGGACCTTCGCCAACTCGTCAGAGAGAGCGCGAACGCGATCGAAGTAGGCGGTAGAGTGGATGTCACCAGCGGCCGCGACGATAAGCTGTGGTGGTTCAGGAAAGAGCCTGAGAATCCGATTGTCGGCACGCACTTGCGGGTCCTGATTGGAGAAGAAGAAATTTTCGTCCACCTTCGGTTTCAGATCGACCATACGAAACAATGTCAATAGGACGAGTGCGGTGATACCGAGGCACACCAGAACGGACGCGGGTGGAAAGGGAAATCGCGGGCGTTGGGACGACGGTATGTACGCGACGGACTTGTTCAAGTAGCTTGCTCAACGCCTCTATCAGGCCCTAAATGGTCCACAACCCGACCGGCCGATGAGGATCATCTATGAAAAGAATGCGGTGGAAGGCGTAGGGATGTCTTCCAAGCGCCCACGAAGCAGCTTTCGTACGTGCGGCACCCGGCCGGCTTTCTGGGACAGTTGCTTCCA
>QIBC01000390.1 GCA_003225215.1 Acidobacteriota bacterium | reverse complement strand
CGAACCTGCACACGTTGAGCGTTCTTGCTAACACGTTGCAGAAATCGACTGCCAACAAGTTGGAAAAATGGGTCCGTGGCGGCCAATATGAGCAAGTTTTCGACAACGAGAAGGACACGCTCACGCTTTCTCGCTTCCAGTGCTTCGACTTTGAAGGCATGGATCGCTACCCCGAATTGATTGAGCCGCTGCTGTTCTACATCCTGCATCGGGCCAATGCGTCGATCTATGACCCGGACGCAACTACTACGTTCAAAACTTTCTTCATTGATGAAGCCTGGCGCTTCTTCAGCCATCCGACGATTCGCAATTACATCGTCGAGGCTCTGAAGACTTGGCGGAAGAAGAATGCCGCCATGATCCTGTCCACGCAGTCTCTCGACGAGGTGGACAAGTCGGACATCGCGAACGTGGTCATCGAAAGCTGCGCGACCAAGATTTTCCTCGCCAATCCTGACATGGATCGCGAGTGGTACCGGAACACTTTCCATCTGAACGACAACGAAATCGAGATGATCTCGACCCTCGTCCCCAAGCGGCAGGCCCTCGTGAAGCGGCCTGATCTTACAAAGGTCGTGAATCTCGAAGTGGATGAAAAGAGCTACTGGCTGTATACAAGCGATCCGAACGACAGTTTTAAGCGGGAGCAGGCGTTCCGCGAGCACGGTTTTGAAAGAGGTTTGGAAGTCTTAGCAAGGAGTTCTCTATGAAAAGAACAATCGTAGTTGTGTTGCTCGGGTTGTTCGCGGTGGTTTCTGCCGATGCCCAGAACCGCGAAGCCCGCACCATCAAGTACTCGGCCAAGGACATCGTCCTGATTAAAGCGCGATTGCGGTACACGACACTGATCGTCCTGCCCCGGAACGAAAAGATCCTCGATTTTGTCACCGGAGACAAGGACTTCTGGGTCGTCGAAGGCACACAGAACTTTTGCTACATAAAGCCTGCAAAGCAAGGCGGCAGCACAGACGTGACTCTGATCACGGCTGCGGGGAATGTTTACTCGTTCCTGGTGAAAGAAGTCGACGAAGGCGATGAGCCGGATCTCAAGGTCTTCATCGAACCAAAGGATCAGTCCATCCTCCAGGCGATGAATGCCCCACCGAAGTTCGTTCTGGCCAGCGAAGTGGAAGCCCTGCGCTCGCAGGCTGCATTGGCCACTTCACAGGCTGAGAAGGACAAGGATGCGTTTCAAGCGGAATACCCAATCAAGAGTCTGAGGTTCGATTACGCCTTCGAGAAGGAGAAGAAGCCATTCATGGTCTCGGCGATTTATCACGATGACAAGTTCACCTATATCAGGTCGTCTGCCGAGGAAAAGCCGACGCTGTACGAGGTGAAGGATGGATCGCCTAATCTCATCAATTTTGATTTGAAAGACGGCGTTTACATCGTTCCTAAAGTTCTCGATTCCGGATATTTGGTGATCGGCAAACACAGACTGGATTTCAAGAAGCAGGGGTAGTGCCATGCCGCAGGCCAACGAAGTGCAAACTACTGTGCCCAATATCCAAGACAAGCGGAAGCCCGCTCCGGGCGTGCTGCCGAAGAACGCTCAATCGTGGATCGTCATCGGGCTTACATCTGTGATCCTGCTTCTGCTCTGGGTCTCTGGCCCAGCGCATGGAGCGAAATCCGCCAAAAAGCCTGACGCCGGAAGGACTGAGCCGGTGAACGGCCTTACTTCTGCGGATATTGCGGCGCGCCTCGATCAGGAGCGACGGGAACAGCAAGCCGCCTCGCTGCCTCCGGCTCGTTCTTTGAGTCAGCAATATGGCGGTGTGGAAAGCTCCGCGATTAGCGCCCAGCAGACTGCAGCGCCTGTTGAGCAGGACCCGATAAAGCAGGACATGCGGAGGCGGCAGTACACTTCCCTATTTTCGTCGAGCGTTTCTTTGAGCTACCGTCCGCAAGCGAGCGAGACGGCAAAGTCTTTGACAGAGGCTTCGCCACAAGTGCCGCTGGATCTGTCTGCACTGCAAGTGCCGAACGTCGCGGCGGCCG
>QIBC01000389.1 GCA_003225215.1 Acidobacteriota bacterium | reverse complement strand
TCAGCAGCGTCCGGACCTGGCGGGAGTTCCGGCGTCGCAGGCCTATCAGGACCTACCGGGGCGTTCGGTTTCGGGAATAGCGCAGGCGCGGGCGTCGACGACGCCGTAGTTTTCTCCCTCAATAAGGGCTGCACGACAGGCGCGGGGAGCTCGATCTTCGGTGCGCGATAAAAGACTACGTCGAGTTCTTTCCTTGGAGGCTTGCTGGGAAGCAGCATCTTCGCCGGCACGAGCAGCAGCAAGGCCAGCACGAAGGAATGGAGCGCTAGGCTCTCCAGCATGCTCCGGGTGGACGGAGCCCCGGATGTCTTCAATTTGCTCCTTGCGGTTTCCATGGCTGTCACCAAGCAACCACTTCAATGGGTAATAAATTCGATTTTCAAATCCTGGACGTTCGACTTCGCGAGGTCGACGATGCGCAGGACCCCCTCGTAATTCAACCTGTCGTCGGCGTCCAGGAACAGCACACGCTTTTCCGTGGGCTGACCGCCCAGAATCTCCGCCACGCGGGCAGGCAATTCGGTTACGGGAATCTTTTGATTGGCCAGAATGACTTGACAGTCCGCCGGGAGCCCCTCGCCTGCCAGCGGCTGGAGGATGCGGCAGCCAGTGGGCGCGATGCTCAGGATCAGCCGCGATTCTGCGGCCTGCGCGGCCACGGGCTGGGCGGAGGTTCGAGGTATGTCGACGTCGTAGCCCTGCATGAGTAGCGGCACGACGACCATAAAGATGATCAGCAGCACAAGCACTACGTCGACTAGCGGCGTGATATTAATCTCGGACTGCAGACCCGAATCGGAATCTTCTCTATTGAGCTGCATGATGTTTAGTCTCTCCGCCGCTCTGCATGCGCCCCTTTAGCGATCAGCCCCACACCGCGGAAGCCTGCCTGATCGAGCGCGAGCATGGCCTCTCGGACTTCACCGAACTTGAGCTTTGCATCGCCCCGCACCACAACCTTAGCGTCTTGCTCGTTACCAACTGCGGCGCGGAGAGCTTCGCTGAAATGCTCGCGTGCTACCTGCTGATCATTGACCCAGAGCTTGCCTGCGTCGTCGATGGAAACCAGGATCCGGCCTCTTTCATCTCCTTGATCTGTCGGCTTTGCAGTATTCGGCAGGTTCACGTCTGGTCCCTTGCGCATCTGCGGCGCCATCACCATGAAGATGATCAGCAGCACGAGCACCACGTCGACGAGCGGCGTGATGTTGATGGCCGCGTTCATCCTGGTAGGCTCACCGAGCCGCATGCGCCACCTCCGACTCTTCATCCGCCACCCTGAGCTCCGGTACTTTGAACAAGCGGTTCACGAGTTGGGACGACGCGCGGTTCATCTCAACGTGGAAATTCTCAATCTTGCCGGTGAAGTGGTTGAATGCGACAACGGCCGGGATAGCGACGAAGATGCCCAAGGCTGTCGAGACGAGGGCCTCAGCAATACCGCCGGAGACAACACTCATTCCGCCCGACCCTGTGGCCGCGATGCTTCGGAAAGCGTTGATGATTCCGACGACGGTACCGAACAGCCCGATGAAAGGGGCGGTGGAGCCGATCGTGGCCAGGAAGCCGAGACCCCATTTCAACTGAATCAGCGCCTCAGACATAGAATCCCTGACTACGCTCTGGACGAGCTCGAGCGAAGCACCCGAATCGCGTCCGGGCTGGCGCAGGCTGTCATACTCGAGTATGCCCGCCGAGACAATTTGCGCCACGTGCGATTTGTCGTGCTTCGGCAAGGCGCTGATCAGTTCCTGGGCCTCTCCCCCGCGGAGGAAATTCTTGAACACTGGCTTGAACATCTGCGACTGGCGCATCGCCAGGCGGAAACGTCGGTGCTTCTCAATGATCACGGCGAGTGAGAAGAAGGACAGCGCGACAAGGCAAATCATCACCGCGCCTCCAAATAGGCCGACATTTCCTAATAACTCCTTGAAGGTCATCGTTT
>QIBC01000388.1 GCA_003225215.1 Acidobacteriota bacterium | reverse complement strand
CCGCTGATTTTGAATGGAAGGATCGAAGCTGGCGCCCGACGCCGAGCCCTGGATCACGACCGACCCGCCAAACTTCTCCGCGCCAGTGGTTACATCGAGGGCATGCAACCGCTGCACCCGAGCGCCGCCCTCCAGCGTGTTGGCGACGACGTACATCGTTCCCGTCGCTTGATCAATGACCGGCGTCGAGGTCACCCCAAGCTGCGGTCCCAGATAGGAGTCATGAGTGTTGTCTGACGTGGGGATCGTCGTCCCACCCACGCGTGCCGCCAGATCTGCGGACCAATACGCAGTGCTGGTCACTCCGTCGGCATCGAACGCATAGACCTTGTCGTGCTCGGTTGCAATGTAGAGCACGTTGCGCAAGCCGACACCCGGAATATTGACGTTCGGAAGATAAAGCGGCTGGGCGTAGACATAGCTGTCGTTGTTGCCGTTGTCCAGAATGTACGTGAACAACGCCCCAAAGGAGTTGACGTTTACGTTCGAAGGAGTAAGTACGGCCTCATTGACGTTCTGCCCGGTCCGGCCGTTGTCATCTCGATAAGTGGTTACGGCGACCTGGGAAACAGCTATGTGCGCAATAATAAGGACCCAGGCAAGGCACAGAGCACGCGACTTCAGGGAACACACAGACCCCAACCTCCGAACTGAGCAGCAGCTCAGAACAGAGTTGGACATCCAGAGACACTGTCCGGGTTTTCTGGAGGACTGTTAAAAATTGGCACCAGCGAGGCGCGGCGTTTTTTGGCGCGAGGGACACCCCTTACTTGATACCTAAAAACAAAAAGCCGCGCGTGAGCGCAGCTTTATCCTTATCCTCTGGCTACCAGCTTAGTAGCTTGGCGGCTTAGTAGCTAATCCCCCACCGCTGCTGCCTTTGAGAGTTCCTGTTCCGGCTCTTCCACTGCCACGACTCCCTCTGCCTTTGATCCTTGGAAGAGTACGCTGATAGTCTTTAACAGGATTTTTACATCGAACAGCAGCGAATAGTCATAGATGTACATCAGGTCGAACCGTAATTTTCGGGCGACTGAGCTTGAGTAATTCCCGTGTACCTGGGCAAATCCGGTAATACCTGGTTTTACGGCAAACCGGAATTCGTAGCCTGGAACTGTCTCACGAAACTGCGAGACGAAGAACGCGCGCTCCGGACGCGGACCCACCAGGCTCATCTCTCCTGTTAACACGTTGAAAAGCTGCGGCAGTTCGTCGAGCCGCGTGGAGCGCAGGAATCTGCCCAGGGGAGTAATGCGGGGATCGTTCTGGGACGCCAGCACCGGTCCCGTGGCGCTCTCGGCATCGCTGATCATTGTCCGGAACTTGAATAAAGTGTACTCACGCCCCTGCCGTCCGACTCTGTCCTGCCGAAAAAGTGCAGGGCCCCTGGATGTCAGTTTAATAAGAATCGGAACGATGATGAGCAGGGGAGAGGCAGCCGCCATGAGCGCAAGCGAGCCAATCAAGTCTATTGTCCGCTTTACTAGCCGCTGACCGGGGGTTAAACGGGGAGGCCGTACGAGGAAAGTAAGTACGTCTCCAAGCTCGATCGCTTTCGCTCCGAAGAGGGAAAGCTCGAAGACCTCTGGGACGAGCAGGACGTCTTTCCTAATGCGGGCACAACGGCGAATCAATTCCGCCTTATGCGCGACGCCGGGGGTAATCAGAACAATATCAAATTCCGACAACCGGTTCTCGAGCTCCAGGATTTCATTACCGACCAGCCAACCGGCTACGGCAAACCAGTTCGTATGGATGTGGAGTAGCTTTCCCACCAAGGAGCGAGCAGCTGCCCCGTTTTCTGCCACGATGAGGGCACGTCTGCGACCGTCCAACAACAAGTGAAGGCGCCTTATGGTTAGGCGACAAGAGGCCAGCAGCACGATTTGCAGGACGGTGACAGTAACTACTACAGAACGAGGGAATGCGAGCTCATGTGCCCAGAAAGACCCCGCCATTGTTACTAGGCTTAGGATGCAAAGTGAACTCCCGATCGAGTAGGCAAGTTCAGTCGCAGTACGCATCCACCACGCACCATAAAGATCCGAGATGAAAAAAAGTACTACAGCGGCTAAAGATG
>QIBC01000195.1 GCA_003225215.1 Acidobacteriota bacterium | reverse complement strand
GGCATTGAGACTGCGCTTCTGTTCTCGCCCGTTTCCGCTTCGAAGAACACTCCACTCGGCTTAATCGTGCGAAGTTCGAGCACGTCCACTGACCTCGGGATCTCGACTTCCCCCAATTGCGCAATCCCTTTTTTGTTGAGCGCCTGCGTGACCGTGTGCTGGTAAATCCAGGCTCCAGCGGAATCGAGTTTCACCACACGATCGTTGATCAGGACACGGCTGTCAGAGGGTGGTGCTTCGTCGTCGCGCATTCCAGCTAGCGGATCGCGCGCAAATGGCTTGTAAAAGCTATTCGCGGCCGAATAGCCGGACCGGGAATCCAGTATCAATTCGGGACGATCGACAAGCGTTGCCGCCCAGCTCCAGTTTGGAGCCAGGGTGTGCAGAAGCTTCGCGTAGCGGGTTGCCGCCGAAGCGTCATTGCCAAGAATTGCCTCTCGGATGGCAATCGTCAGAGCGTGACGATCGTTTGGGTGTTCGGAAATGTAGTTACGAATGCTGTTGCCGGCCTGTTCGTGCTTACCTTGCAAACTCAACTGTTCCCAGAGTTGATACGGTTTGGGCGAGCATGTCGCCAGCAATTGTTCATAATGCCTCGCTCGATCGTGCTCGGAGTTGCCGTTGTAAAATTTGATTGCATCTATGAGCGCGGTGCAGCTCGGATGTAATCGCAGGCGCAGTTTTAGAGACGCCTCTTCCTCACTTCGCCAATCGAAGTGTTCAGCCAATTGGAACTTCAGCTCCTGCCCCTGCGGATAGGCCGGGGCACCCTTGAGAACCTTTCCAAGTTGCGCTGTCGCTTCCTCGTATTGCTCGCTGGTGAGCGCCTCTTCGGCAACTTTGAAGGCAGCCAACAGATTGCGTGAGTCCGAATTGGTGGCGGTTCGAAAGAGTTCTCTTGCTCGTTGTTCGTCTCCTGTCTGCAATAACGCCTCGGCTTTGAGCACCGCTATCGGGGAAGGCGCCTTATCCTCGAGCCCAAGTGCTGGCCGCGGATCCCCGTTCAGAAGTGCAATCGAAGCTTTCATATAGTTCTCTTCAGTACGGGTCAGTCTTAAAGGCACAGAATGAAGTTCCCGAACCGGCTCGATCCAGATTCGCAGCGGAAGAGCTGACGCTTGGAGCTTTACAAGAAGTCGATGCTTTCCGCTGGCAATCTGTGCCTCAACTGCCGTGGTCGCACTCTGCTGCGAAAGTCGAGCATCATGAACCAACACAGGGATTCCATCGATGCGCAGTTGATACGTGCCGTCACTCTCGACAGTCAGCCGGTATTGCGCGTCTCGGCCAATGGCAAACTGCGCCGCGGCGTAATAGGCACCCGAGCGGGGCAAGTACTCCGGTAGCTCTAACTCGCCCGAGTGAACCTCGATCTCCTCACGTACCTTTTGTTCGTAACGGGTGCTCCGAAGCCCGTTTTCCTCTGGAGCCCAGGTCCGGTCAAAATCTGCGTTCGCAAATTTACCGAATGGGCCGGCGATCTGCCACTTGGTAACCCTGCGCGCGAGGCGAATGTGCCCGGGGAGTACTGTTCCGTCTGCCGCCGCGGCTAACACGGCGTCGCTGAGTATCACCGCGTATGGAGTGTCTCTCGCCAATAATTCGGCGATCTCGGGCAGCACAGCGCGAAACTGTGGAGTGTTGGCTGCCAATTCTCGGATACGCGCGGCCGCGATTCTTGCTCGAGGGTCCTCGACGCCCGCCTCCCGTAGAACGGCAATCGCCGAACGGAGCTCCTCTCGGTTGCGCAGTCCCAACCGAGCCGCTTCCATGTGCACGAAGTGTGCATTCATATCGTGAGGGCTCCGTTTGAGCTCTGTTGCGCCGGCTCGAAGCGCCGCTGTCAAATCGGATTTTGTGAATAGGAGATCTGACGAACTTTCAGAAGGACTTTGTGCCCAAGCGCATGCGGAGATGGCGGCAATGCAAATCCCGAAAAGCAACGGCTTCACGGCAGCTCAACCTCGAGATCACGATGGAAAGCTGTTTCTACTCCCGCGGCGAACTCGCGAAAGGCAGCGTACTGTGCTGCAGGGATGAGCGTCGCCTTGAACTCGACTATGCTAAGGATCGTGACTTGGTCACCGGCAATTTCGTAGCGAATAGTTGCCGTTCCAAATTCACTCGAGATGCTCTGATTCTCAGGAAGCCCGATCAAATGCGCGCCATGGGGAAGCTCAATATGGATTTCTTCCGTTGTGGTCCATGGAGCTTCGAGCAGCAAAGCCTGAGTCCGTGAGTTTTTGGACGCCAAGGTTTCGACGTAGTTGCGCTCCATCCACGACGATGGCAGCGTCGCCAAATGACGCCCATGGAATGAGGTCAGCTCGCCATCGAAGCTTAGTGAGACAGCATCGGAAAGACTCAACGGCAACTCGACGTCGTGTACTTCGACGGCCGGCAGTACCTGCGCCAGACGATCACGAACGTATCCCAGCTTGCTTTCGCCTGGTTCCAGTTGTCGACGCAGCTCAGGGGCGTCTTCGCCGCGAACATAAGTGGCGCCAGAAAATCGGATCGTACCGTCCGCATCTACGCGTGCGTTAATCGTGCGCCTGGAATAGTTGTCGGCTGCAGATGAGATCGGGGTCCGCCGCAACACGGCTTCGCCATTCGCTGCTACGGTGAGAGCCATCACACCCTGATCATCTACGGGTAATTCCCGCAACCGTGAGAACTCAGCGGTGCCGTCAAGCCACAGCTCAAATTCGGGAACGTAAACAACGGCGTGGTCAAAGATGGAAACGGAAGCCGGCTGAGCAATGATGTCGCCCAGCCGTTTTGTGCGGACCAGGGCGATATGGGCATCGATGTCTGCTGCCCGGAGGAGCGCCACCATTAGGCTTGCCTTGTCCTTGCAGTCTCCGAAGCGTCGAGCGAAGGTCTGAGTGACTGGATAAGGTTTGAATCCATACACGCCGAGCTCGAGCGCGACATAACGTGTATTCGTCAAAACCAGCTCATCGATGGCAGCGACGCGATCGAGGCGGTTGGGGTGCTTGCGCACGATTTCAGCAACTTGCTGCTCGAGCTCCGCATTCAATTTGAACTGCGGACGAATCAGGTTCGCATACCACTTACCGAGTTCTTGCCAAGTCTCGAAGTTCGAGACATGCACGTATGCGCCCTGCTCGCTCCAGGAAGGCGAGTGTGGCTCGCGAACAAGCGATGCTATATCTCTTCCTTCCCAAATACGGACATCTTCGCTAGACCGCCGCTGCATGGTTGCTGGCGGTAACGCGCGCTCAGAGCTACTCAGGCGAACCTCGCGAGGGCTGCGGAGGACATACCGCTGAAAGTCGCACGGGATCGAAGAACCAAATGCGACTAACTGGGCAAAATACTGGCCGTAAGGATTCTCAGTCGTAAGCGGTGCGATCGTGTACTCCAGCTCAATCACGTCCCCGGCGTGCAAATCCCGAAAGCGGTATTGCCGTGTGTGCAGATCGTCGTAGTTCGCCGCACTCGAATCAAAGAGGAGACTCTCGCCGAGATCTTCGGCTTCAGATGTTCGTCCATCGCTATGGTGCACGCGCATGTGCAATACGTTGAGCTGCTGCGACTGAGCCGAATACTGGATACCGCGCAGCTTGTAGGTGATTACATCGCTCCCTGGTCCGATAGCGATCACTTGTTGCGTGTGCTGTATGTCCTGGTAGTCAGGACGGAGTTGATCGACGCGAATGTCGGCCAGAATGCGCGACTCGCTGCGTTCTGCCGGCGGACGAGTATGCCATTTTTGTGCCAGGGTGAATGCATCGGCAAAGAATTCGCGGGAATCATCAATGCGGGCAGCTTGGCCGTTCAGTAAGCGACGGAGTGCTGTTTCTCCGCTGAACTCAGACAATCCGTTTGTCGCTTTTCCAGATGATTGAGCTCCTGCCATTGAGCTCTTGTGCGTTCCTTTAAAGCTGGAGGTCACATCGGTCTCACCTGCCTGCTCATCCAAACGCGACACCAGTTCGCGTTCTGCGACGCCGGCGGGATGAAGTTGAAGAGCGGCATTGGCGAGTTCGCGTGCGGTATCCAAAAACCTGAGCTGGGCGTAATCCTCAGCGAGTTGCCGCATAACAGCAATCGGCAGCGCTCGGGATCGTAATTGATTCATCATCTCCAATGCTGCCGACGGATGGCCTTGATTGATATCCAGCTCAGCAAGTAAAGCGCGCAGTGATGCTTCAGCAGGGTAGCGCTCCAGACTCGCAGCGATGATGTTTCGCGCGCGCGTGATCTGTCCCTGCGCCGAGTAGCGTTTGGCCAACTCAGATACTGCTGGCAGGTAATCACGATTCAGCTCCAGAGTGTTGCGAAGTGCTTGCACGCGGTGGTAGTCGTCTGAAGCAATCCGGGACTCGCGATACCAAGCTTCCGCGCTGTTTGGCGTTTCGGCAGTGCGCCCGGCAAGGACGCTGTTCTCAGGGCGATGCAGGGAGGAAATTAGCAAAATCGCATCCTGAATCTCCGCGTCGCTGGTCTTCGCGCCCTCACGAGCGAGTAAGGCGTTCACACTCTGCGGAGCCTCCACGAAAGAGCCCTTAATGCGGGAAGCCAGATAGCTTGCCTCCTCACGCACGGTTGCAGTGGCAGCAGGCTCGCTCGCGACGCGAATAAGGGTTGAATCCACTAGCAACGGATCAGAAACGTGGTCCCGCAACTCATAGACTTCGTCCAGCAGGGCAACAGTTATCAGCGTGTCTCGATCATTGGAGCTGTGAACGTGAGCGTTGAGAGCTTGCGTTTTCTTGAAGAGATGTTGGTCGAACCAGGATTTGGATGAAGCAGGATTCGAGGACGAAGCAAGGCCGCTACACAGCAGGGAGCCGGCACAAAGCAAGAGCAGCCGTCGCTTGCGTGGAAGGGCCATTGTCCCATTACGGCTTAACTCCCGCCGCAGCGCTATTGGCTTAAACGGAACTCCCCGGAAGTCGTTTAACTATCCGGGGAGTTCGTTATCACTTGAGTTCGCGTCCGGCCCGGTTTCGTTTCCCCCAGGAAATTTTCGTTGCCGAACCCGCCCGCGAACTCAATTGATCGGGGTTAAGGTGAATGGAGTATCGCCGCCAGGGCTAAATCCGCAAATGGAAAGAAACACCTAAGTAGCTGCTTAATATGACCTTACGCGCCGCAATAGGCGTAGTACTTTAGTGTTCGCGCACGCGAGGCGGCTCTTAGCAGTTGCGATCTCCTGCGCAAACCGGCATCGCCGATGTCAGACTCGGGTTTACATCCAAATATCAGCTCACCTACATCTACTTTAGGCGGTGAATGGATGAAGCTGCGCTGGACGTATGCCCTGATAGCCGTATTTGTTGGCGCAATCGCCTCACTTGCGCAGACTTCAACTCAATTCACTTCCGTTGCGACCGGCGCCCGGCTTTCTCACGCGCGCTCATTCACGGCGAATGAACCTCACATTCAAAGCGAAACCCTCGGGATTCTCTACGCAAACTCGGCATTTGCTCACGGATACCGGCACGGATATGAGCAAGGTTTTCACGTAGGCGATCTCGACATTCATATGGGCCGGAATGCCCGGATCGCAATGAAGTCGAGCGAGTCCGGGCATGCGAGTCGAGAATACCAACTGAGTTTCGGCAACAGGCAGCTATTCCACGAAGGTTATGCGGCAGGCTTTCATACTGGATACGCAGACGCCATCTCCGGCGTTGAATTTCGTGCGACTGAACGGGCAAAGGCGGCTATTGCGGGTCTAACTGATATCTTGCCGAACACCCGCCGCGCTCACTTCGATGAGGGGTTTGCAGCTGGATACAAGAGCGCCCAGTCGCAGCACGCTCCCGTTGCCCACATCAACGTCGAGTACGTGGAGCACTATTGCCGGCAGACTGTCACGAATCTTTATTCTCTTGAATATTGCTCAGGCTTCGGCCGGGGGTATCTGCTGGGCATCTCCGGTACTTCGCCAGACCACAGCAGCATGGCGACGTCCCAAGGAGCCGGCCGCTGACTGTATCGCAAGGCCGCGGCTGAATCGTTCCTTGGGATCGTTCCTTGGGGTTGACCACTTCAGTACATGTCCACTAGGTCATTGCACTAATAGTTCATAGGCGCCGATTCAAGGTATGCTAGGCGTCAGTTAGCTGTGACTAAGACCATGAAAGCTGCGACTGCCAAGAAGCCGATGATACATATTGCCGTCGTTGACAGTGACCCCCTGCGCTTCATAGGACTTCGTTCCCTTTTTGATAGCGAGTCCGACTTAGAACTTTCAGCCGCGAGTCTGGAAGAGCTGCCGCGCCTGCAGAATGTAGATCTCGTTCTCCTGGGAAATCGTGCCAGCGGAGGCGGCAGTGTGTTCGACGTGATGGCGAGCATGAAGGCCGCGCGTCCCGACCTGCGAATCATCGTGACCGGAACCGGAGCCGACGATGAGGCCATCCTCAAAGCCCTGGCGGCCGGCGCAAAGGGATTTGTAGACGAGGCGGCCAGCCCGGCGGAGTTCGTCCAGGCGATTCGCGTCGTTCATCAAGGATCGGTCTGGGCGCCGCGTCGAGTGATGTCGATCTTCATCGATCGCGTCACCTCATCTCCGGGAAAAATCTTCCCCGCAGGCCGCGTGAGTTTCACCGACCGCGAAAAGGAAGTGCTCGAGCTCCTGGTAGCTGGGCGCTCCAACCGGGAAATCGGGCAGGCGCTAACGATCGAGGAGCGCACCGTGAAGGCCCACGTCGCCAAGCTAATGCGCAAGGTTGGCGTACAGAATCGCATTGCGCTCTCTGTGCATGCGATCACCCATTCGCTAGTGAGCAGCGGCGACGAGCAGGGATAGCAGACCCGCGAAAAAATCGACAGCCAAGCAAAAAAAACAGCGAAAAAAACAGGGGAGTTTTCGAATTCGATCTTAAAACCGTCGAATTCTGCCCAAAATCTGTACATTTCGCTCAAAACCAGGGAATTAACAGGGATTCTCTGGATTTCCTTCCAATCCAATGTCAACGAAGCATTTGCTGTCATTTAGCGCGGAATGCAAAAAAATAACAGGGAATTAGCAGGGGGTGGGTGTTCCGAAATGGGACAGCAAGGCAATTTCCCGGTTTTGCCGTTCGCGAGGGAATAGACGGCCTTAATATTGACTGAATGAATGCTCATTCAGTATAATCAACCCCAGAGTCATATGGCCAAAACGCCTCTCGCCGGCCTCGAATTTGCTTCGGTTGCCACGGTGCAGTTTGGCTCCGATAAGATGGGAACCTCGCCGCACGCGAGCTCCACTTCATCGATGGCCATTCAGATCAACAAAGTTGCCGTTCTAGGCGCGGGAACTATGGGTTCCCGTATCGCCGCGCACCTGGCAAATGCTGGAGTGCCCAGCTACTTGCTCGACATCGTTCCTCCCGGCTCGACAGACGGTAAGACGGGAGAGCGCAATCCCGAACGCGACAAGATCGTCGCCGCAGGGCTGGAAGGCGCCAGGAAATCAAAGCCTGCGGCCTTTTTCGATCCATCGCTCGCGAGACTGATAAAGACAGGAAACTTCGAAGACGATCTCAAGCTGCTCGCCGATGCCGACTGGATCATCGAAGCGGTTGCCGAGAACCTCGAAATTAAGCGCGAGCTGCTGAAGAAGGTCGAAGCGGTTCGCAAGCCGTCGGCGATTGTTACGACCAACACCAGTGGCTTGCCGGTCGGCAGCATTGTCGAAGGTTTCAGTGAGGCTTTCCGGCGCAACTGGTTCGGCACACA
>QIBC01000029.1 GCA_003225215.1 Acidobacteriota bacterium | reverse complement strand
TGGCTCCAGATAATCTCGTAGCGCCGAGATGGAAACTTCGTTGCCAACGACCTTCAGATCGGGCCGGCGGATGAGTCCGTTAAATGCTCGGCAGCGGACGGGCGAAGCGAGTACCTCCTCAGAGTAGTCACGAAATTCGTCTTCGCTCATGGCCGCGATCTCTGCGGCCGCGGGCTCAATGTAATCAAAACCGTACTTCGCTGCGCTGGCGCTATCGCGAGTGCAGACGCCGATCTTGATAGCTTCGCCGGACTTAAAGGCCGTGAAGAAGGGCGACACAGCTAAGGAAGCAAGCAGTGCTCGTCTCGTGATCATTGATAAAAAGCTCGGCTCCAGATCCCGCGAACAGGATCAGCTTCACGCCGATTGTAAAGCTGGCATCCTGAGGCCCGGTGTTGGCCGAAGGATCTCCCGGAATGAGTCGAACATACATGCCGCCTCTCGGCTCTTTGGCGAAGGTCCTCGTGAAAGAGCCAGTATGCAGCAATCAACCTCGATTCATTGCGGGAGATCCTTCGGCCAACACCGGGCCTCGGGATGACAAATTACAAAAATTGCATATTGTTGAAGCCGCTCCTAGACAGCTAACTGGTACTGCGAGAATGTGACTATTTCTCAGATCTGTTCCGGCACCACGTACGGTGCGCGATAGGTGCCGCGCAGCATGCGATTGGCTTCTTCATCTCCCACTACTTCTTCTTTTTCCGGATCGAATTGCAGCGTGCGTCCCAAGCGATATGAGGCGTTCGCAAGATGTACGAGTGTGGTCGAAATGTGAGCTTCCTCGATGGGCGAGTGGATGTCCTCAGCACGGCGGCTACGAATGCAATCGATGAAGTTTGCGAAGTGGTCGCCTGTTGCTTTGCCGGAGGGTCCGGGTACTGCCTCTTCCGTGAGCCAGGTTTTGTAGGCATCGTAACCGTCGATCCCGAGATACCCGTTCGAGCCGTAGAAGATGTTGCCGATGGTGTTAGTCTTCGCGTCTTTCGGACCGAGCGATTGCTTCTCTCCCGACTTCTTGCCGCTGCTCGCAGTTAGACCGGCAGCTGGTACTGCAGCGCTCCCGTAAGCGCCGGAGCCGATCTCCGCTTCGTGATTGGTAGTCCAGTGGCGGACTTCGACTTCCATCATCTTGCGCTTCTTGTTGGCATCCTCAAAGTAGAACGTCGCGTTCAGCACGTTGGGCGTCTCCTGATCATCATCGAACATAAAGTGACCGCCCATCGCCGAAACCTGAACAGGGAAGCGAACACCCAACCCCCAGCGCGCGATGTCGATCTCGTGAATTGCCTGATTGCCGACCTCGCCATTACCCGTGTCCCAAATCCAATGCCAGTTGTAGTGAAAACGATTACGCGTGAACGGCTTCAGAGGAGCCGGACCCGTCCACAGGTCATAGTTGACACCTGCGGGCACCGGCTCAGGAGTGGCACGTCCAATTGATTGCCGCCACTTGTAGCAAAGTGCGCGCCCAAGATAGACGTCGCCGATAGTCCCGTTTTGGACTTTTTGTACGGCGTCGATCATTCCGGGATTCGAGCGGGATTGACTGCCGTGCTGGCAGATACGGTTGTACTTCTTTACTGCGCTCACCAGTTGACGGCCTTCAAACGAATTGTGAGAACAAGGCTTCTCTACGTAGACGTCTTTGCCGGCCTGGCAGGCCCAAATGCCCATAAGCGAATGCCAATGATTGGGTGTGGCGATGGAGATTGCGTCGATATCTTTATCTTCAAGCAGCTTGCGAATATCGACGTAAGTCCTGGGCTTGGCGAGTCCGAGCTTCTGCATGTCGCCGACCCGCTGGTTCAGAACACTCTCGTCGACATCGCAGAATGCAGCAATTTCCGCTCCGGGAACTTTCGCAAACCCATGAAGATGGTCGTTGCCGCGGCCTCGTACCCCGCAAATTGCAACGCGAACACGATCGTTCGCACCCAGTACGCGTCCGCCGAGGGCGAGCGTTGCTGCGCCAACGGTGATTGCTTTCCCGGTCGTCTTAAGAAAATCTCGGCGATCGATCGCCATAGGAGTACCCCTTAGGATTGGAATCTATCCTGCAAGCCGCATAGTATAACTGCCGCAAGCGAAGTCGTATTGCATTGTGCGAAACCTGCGATTCAATTGATTAACTTGTCAGTGGCGTGTCTGTAGTTATCCTGGAGGAAATTCATGGTTCTAACCCGTCGTTCCGTAATGAAAGCGGCCGCTTTGGGCGCCGCATGCAATGCTATCCGTCCATTAACTTCCTTCGCTGTAGAGCCGAGCGCGGGCGATGATAAACAATTCCATGGATTGCGCGTCGGCCTTTGCTCCTACTCCTTACGCTCTTTCCCTCTTGCTGAGGCGTTGCAGGACATTCGCCGCCTAGGCGTGCATTATTTGTCGCTCAAGGAAGTTCATCTACCACTGAACTCGATGCCCGATCAGCGGAAACAAGTCAGGCAACAGGCTGCAGATTTAGGACTCTCGATCACGAGCTGTGGGGTGATCTATTTGAAAGATGCCGAGGGCGATATGCGTCAGGCATTCGACTATGTTCGTGACCTGGGAGCTTCCGTCGCCGTGGTCGGCGTTACCCGCGATCAACTGCCCACGCTAGACAAAGTGATTCGCGATTACGACTTAAAAGCCGCCATCCACAATCACGGTCCCAACGATAAGCGCTTCCCATCACCGCTCGAGGTCTATGACGCGATTAAAGGACTGGATCGCAAAATCGGCGTGTGCATGGATATTGGCCACACATTCCGCATGCACGAAGACCTCGTCTCCGACTTGAAGAAGACCAACGATCGGCTGTATAGCATGCACTTCAAAGACCTCGAGTCGGATCACGTTGACGCGAAGGGTCTGCCAGTTGGGACTGGCGTGCTGCCGATTATCCCTGTGCTGCGCGAGTTGGTGCGGTCAGGGTACACAGGAGAAGTTCAATTGGAGTACGAGATAGAACCTAAGGATCCACTTCCCGGCGCGGCTGAGTCGTTAGGTTTCATGCGAGGGGCACTGCAAAACATGTCGTAGGTCAGGTAGAGACGCAGCATGCTGCGTCTTTTCCATGCTGCATCGGAATCCCACGGAGAGTCGGTGGTACATGCGGCATAGTGGAGACGCAGCATGCTGCGTCTCTACCATGCTACGTCTTCGGCCCGACGTACAGAACACTTGCTGCCTTCCCGACAACGTCGATGAGCGGCGTATTGTTGTTCACGAGCTCCTGATTCGTCGTCAGGTCGTAAATGCGTACCTCGCCTCCCTCTGTTGCATACACGACTTTCCGAGGAGTGATGGGAGTGATTGCTGTAACGTCTCCTTTGGGTGAATCCACAACAGCTGTCCCGGCGCTGGGATCGACGATCGACATGCAGCCTGTCGAGCAGGTGCGCGCGCCAATGATGACCTTGTTCTGAAACAGCGAGATCACCTGGTGGAATCCGTTTCCAATGCCGATTGGTTTTCCCGGCGTTAGAGACGAGAGGGGGAGCACAGTTGCGCTGCCACCATTCGGTCCAGTGCCCGCGACGTACAGGTTATTTGCATCGCTTGTCCCTATAGTCGCGGAATCGACATTCACAGTCTGATTGATGGTGAGGGCCGACGTATCTAGCACCGATACGCTGGCCTGCGTCCCTCCGCATTCAGCGCCACAATTCAGGATGTAAGCTTTGCTGTCGTCGGAGGAAAATACGGCGTAGCCAGGATGGTCGAGTCCAGTGCCTGTGACCGTCTTTACGGAATTGTCAGAGGTGTTGATGACCTCGAACTGATTCAGGCCCTCGTTGAATACCAGCAGCTTCGAATTGTTGTGCGAGAGCACGACGCGATGCGCGCCGGGTAAACAGTTATTCGTTGCTGCACAATTTGCCGGAGTCGCCGGGATATTGGTTACGGTAATCGGTGGGCCCGCAGTTAACGCAACTACTGAAACCTGGCTCGTGGTTGGAAGGGCCGCATACGCGAATTTTCCATCAGACGAAGCAGCTATGCTTTCGGTGGGTGCAGGCAGAGTCGGAGGGCAAAATGTTGCTCCGTTCGTGCAATTCGTGCTCACACTCGCCGCCGCGGCTTCTTTGAGGTTATCGATCACGGAAAGGCTGCCGTCTCCCGAACCGAAGACTAGGGTCGTATTGTTCGCGCCAGGAACCATGAGCGATGGCGCGCTGCCCGCTCCGGAGGCGACGCTGGCAGTTAGCTGATCTTTGCCGGCATTGGCAATTTCCAGACTCGAAACGCTTGAATTCTGAATTGCTATGAAGACCCGTTGATCAAGACCACTCGCCGGAGTATTACTACTTCCGCCTCCGCATCCTGACTGAATTCCCAAACACAAAAGAAAGCTCGCGGCCAAGGCAGCGAGGCGAACGCAACGTCTCAATGTTTCTCCTCAGAGAAGCTGATATTCAGTGCTGAACCGCATTATAAATGCCGCGCTTGAAAGCGTCGCCGCCCGCTTGACGGCCGGCATCCAATATTCAGCATCATGCCGAGAACGATTGCTACCTCTGCCGCCGACTTTCTTCCCGAATGTCGGACGCTCCCCAACATGCGTGAGGCAGCACAGCACTGCAGAGGATGTGACCTTTGGAAGAACGCGACTCAGGCAGTGTTCGGAGAAGGAAAACCCGGAGCAGAAGTGATGCTAGTGGGCGAACAGCCAGGCGATCAGGAAGACCTTCAGGGCCGTCCCTTCGTGGGTCCCGCGGGGAAGTTGCTGGATAGAGCCCTGGAAGCGGCGGGAATTGATCGTGATGATGTTTATGTCACCAATGTGGTGAAGCACTTCAAATGGGAGCCTCGAGGCAAGCGACGCATCCATAAGAAGCCCAGTGCAATGGAAATCGCTGCGTGCCGCCCCTGGTTCGATGAAGAAGTACGCGTCGTCAAGCCTAGTGTGATTGTTTGCATGGGAGCGACAGCCGCTCAGGCGCTTCTTGGGCGAAATTTTAAAGTCACTCAAGAACGAGGGAAGGTAATTTCGCGCGAGGGTATTCGTTTCGTCGCTACGGTTCACCCTTCTTCAATATTGCGTGCACCGGATGACCAGACTCGCCACGCGGAGATGGCGCACTTCATCGAAGACCTTCGTGTTGTTGCCGGACAGATAAGCGGCCACAGGAAAGCGGCTTAGGTGGCTTTGGGAAGATTCTCTCGCGCCGTGGTAGAGACGCAGCACGCTGCGTCTCCGCAACAAATCCTTCGAAACCATGCTCGCCGGGGTTCTCGATGCCGCATGCAGGAGACGCAGCCATGCTGCGTCTCTACTAAGCGATGCTTTTCACGTCAAAGATATGGGCGCCAAACCCCGCTAATTTGATGAATAGCCCCCAACGCTTCAAATCGGCAGTTGGTCTTTCGTAGCTGCGATCGTTAAGCAAGTCATCGAAGCGCAATCCAGCTCCCGAGAGGACATTGTCATCGAAATAAATGCGACCAGTAGAGTTGCTCGCTCCCAGATTCACCACGACGAGCTTCTGTCCTGAACTATCACTCCACCTGTAAGCAATGAGATCGGAGTTAGTGCGCTCGCCGGTGTCCTTCACTTCGAGCAGTTTCCAAACGCCATTATGGAATTCCGGCGAGTCGGTTATGGTGAGAACCTTCTCGTATATTCGCTGGATCTCAGGATCTGCGCTCTCTTCCTGCGCATGTGAGAGCTGCACAACGAGCTGCTTCTGAAAGCCTTCAAACTGGCCATCATTGAAGAAGTGCATGCCTGGGACGGTAGAGGCCAACACCGCGACAGCCGGCAATCTCGACTTTCCGAAGACGCTTGCGGCGCGCGCCTCATCGTGATTTTCGAGAAAGCGCACGGAGCGTCGCTGGAACTCCAAATCGGCTTTCAAATGCAGGTAGACATCGCGAACGAAACCGTCGCGAAGACGATCATAAAGCCGCTTGTCATACGTGAAATTGAATCCGAGTTGCTGGAGAGCCCATTCCGAGTCGCTGTAGGCTTCGGCGATCCAAATGAAATTCGGGAATAACCGCGTCGCTTCCTCCCAGAATTCCTCGCGCGGGGTAGGGGTTGAGCCCAAGACCGATTCCCATGTCTGATGAAAATGGTCGTTGAGGATCAACATGGCCATGTCACAGCGGGCGCCGTCGCAGATTTCGTTAATGCGCCGGATCTGCTCGACCATCGCCGCGCGCAAGCCAGGGTTGAAATAGTTGAGTTGAGCAGTGTCCGTCCACGGAGCGAAATTGGGGTCTCTTCCATAGGCAATCACTTCAGCGCCGCCTGAGCTGTTCTCGGCGATGAAGAAATCACCTGGGTTGACGCGGTATTGTGCCAGCGTACCGCGGATGTAGTATTCGGGATGTTCGGTGATCCAATGATGATCTGGCCCGGTGTGGTTGGGAATTACATCGAGGATCAGCCGCATGCCGAGCTCATGTAGCCGGCGATGGAGAGCATCGAAGTCGTCCCAAGTACCAATGGATGGATCTGGTTCGTAAGCCTGAATGGAAAAAGGTGAGCCAGGTACGTCGTTGAGAGTCCAGCCGGGTAGGCATTCGTCGTATCGTTTGAACAATGAAATCTGGCTTCGAGAAAGCCGGCGGCCTTCGGGGCTGCGCTTCCACACTCCCATCAGATAAACGAGATCAAAGCCAAGTGCTCGCAGTCGCTCCCATTCAGTGTGGGGTACGTCGGAGATGCCGATCGATCTCCCGAGCTGTTTGCCCAGGCGCAAGAGCCAAGGCAATGTACTGATCTCGTAGAGCTGAGGATGAAGTCTAAGCGGCGGCAGAGTATCTGCTCCGGCTTCGGCTGGAACTGTCGCGGCAAGTCTGTCCAGTTGAGCCAAGCGAGGTTCTCGCGTTTCGTCTTTGAGAAGAACAGCGGAGTGTAGAGCCTGAGCCGACACCCGGTCAAACGATTTGGGCAGAATTTCCCACCCCGTCCCAAGCAGTTGGCGATGCGGGGCGCAAAGATGACATCATCTTCCTCAGCGTCTTACACTTAAGAAAATGAAGATTGCTCTCGGCCAAATCAATCCCACGGTGGGGGACTTCTGTGGGAATGCGGCGAAGATTGTTGAACACAGTCACAGAGCCAGGGCCCAGGGAGCCGATCTCATACTCTTTCCAGAATTAGCAATCTGCGGATATCCGCCCCGTGACTTGGTTGAAAAACCTTCGTTCGTTACTCAAAACGCCGAGACATTGGAGCGCATAGCCAAGCAGACCAGCGGCATCGCCGTTATTTGCGGACTAGTTACACCGGCACAAAGCGACACGGGAAAATCGGTAATGAACTCCGCCGCGCTTGTGCGCGATGGACGCGTCGAATTCATGCAGTCGAAGATGTTATTGCCAACCTATGACGTCTTCGATGAAGACCGTTACTTCGCGCCTGCCCGTAAGCAGGAGGTCGTCAGCCTTGACGGCTCAAAGCTCGCGCTTACCATCTGCGAAGACGCGTGGAACGACAAGCATTTTTGGCATAAGCGCCTCTACAGTGTCGATCCTGTAGAAGAACTCGTTCGCGCCGGCGGCAATCTAGTGCTGAACATCTCCGCTTCGCCGTTCACGATTCACAAGCGTGAAACCCGCAAAAAGATGCTGCAGGCTATTGCCGCTGATTTCCGAGTACCGGTAGTCATGTGCAATCAGGTGGGAGGCAACGACAGCCTGATCTTCGACGGCTCCAGCATCGTGATTGGACCCGATGGACGAGTCCTGGCGCAAGCGAAGTCGTTCGAAGAAGATCTTGTGCTGTTTGATACCGAAACCCTGAAGGGCGATTTGCACGACCAACCGGCCGATACTGAGTCTGAAGCCTACGCGGCCTTGGTCCTGGGTACTCGAGATTATGTTTGCAAGTGCGGTTTCAAAAAGGTAATCGTCGGCCTAAGCGGAGGAATCGATAGCGCATTGACGGCAGCCATCGCCGTCGACGCTCTGGGCACGGAGAATGTGATGGGAGTTTCGATGCCCGGCCCTTACTCGTCGCAGGGCAGCAAGGACGATGCAAGGGAACTCGCCACCAACCTCGGCATTCGATACGAGGTAATTCCAATCTCTCCAGTCTTCGACGAATTCCGCAAAGCTCTCTCCCCGGCGTTCCGCAGCCTTCCTGAGGACTTTACCGAGGAGAACATTCAATCGCGTCTTCGGGGCTCTACCTTGATGGCATTGTCGAACAAGCTCGGCGCGCTTGTGCTCACGACCGGCAATAAATCGGAAATGGCAGTTGGTTATTGCACGCTATACGGCGACATGTGCGGGGGCCTGGCGGTGATCGCGGATGTTCCGAAGACCATGGTCTATCACCTGAGTGAGTACCGAAATAGGATTTCTCGCGTCATCCCCGACGCGACCATCAAAAAGGTTCCGTCAGCGGAGCTTCGTCCGAATCAGACCGATCAGGATTCGTTGCCTCCCTACGAAGTTCTGGATTGCATCCTCGAAGACTATGTCGAGGATTACAAGACCGCCGAGCAGATCTGTAGCGAACGCGGCTATGATTGCAAGCTCGTCAAGTCCGTGATTCGCATGATCGAACGCAGCGAGTACAAACGCCAGCAGGCCGCCCCAATCCTGAAAATCAGTCAGAAGGCATTCGGACTTGGCCGACGTTTTCCTATCGCCGCAAAGTACGAGGCCCAGTGCTGAGTGCGGCAGTTTTCTATTCACCTTCACATCGAGGAAACACTTTGAAGAAGAGTCTCGCCTTCATAATTGCTGTTCTGTCCATGACTATTGCGGCTGCACAGTCAGCGCCGAGCTCCGCAAAGAAAGCCGCAGCGCCGGCCAAAACAAAATCGGCTCCTACAACGCCCGAAAAGCAGCCGAGCACGGAAGAACTCAACGGCTTCATGCGTCACATGTTTGGGTACGATCCCGCGGTGAAGTGGAAGATCGAAAGCGTGAAGCCATCGGAGGTTCCAGGTGTAACGGAAGTGGTCGTGACCTTCGGTGATCCCGTACAGCAGAGAACGCCGTTTTACGTGGCAAGCGACCTGCAACATGCCTTCATTGGCGAGATCATTCCGTTTGGAGCTGATCCGTTTGGCCCGGCGCGTCGCAAGCTCGCCGAGGAAGCAAAGGGGCCGGTCAAAGGCGCTCCGGATGCACCGGTTGAGATCGTAGAGTTCAGCGATTTTGAGTGCCCGCACTGCAAGCGTGCGTGGCCGAAAGTTGAACAGCTAATGAGTCAGTCTCCCAATGCTCGGCTGGTCTTCCAGAATTTTCCGCTCTCCAACATTCACAAGTGGGCTGACCGCGCTGCCGGCTATGCTGATTGCATCAGTCGCAAGAGTCCAGATCAGTTCTGGAAGTTCGCACAGGCGGTCTTCGATCAGCAAGAACAGATCAACGATCAAAATGCGGTCGCAAAGCTGAATATACTTGCCACCGACGCCGGGGCAGATGCCGCAGCAACCGCAGCTTGCGCCGACTCGTCAGAAACCAAAGCTCGCGTGAACCAGCAATACCAGCTCGGAGTTTCGCTGGGCGTTACCGGAACGCCGACTCTGTTTCTGAACGGGCGAAAGATCACGAATGTTAATGACACGCCCGCCGAAATCATGAAGCAGATGGTGGATTTCGAGGCTCAGGATAGCGCTAGGAAGTAAGGGCTGGTTGCAGGATAGCGCTAGGAAGTAAGGGCTGGTTGCTTGTAAATCGCGGGTTTCGATGATGACCAGGGAATCCGGAACGAAGGACCTGCGGCCGCCCTCGGCCGGGTGTTTGTCTGGAACTCCACGGATTCAATCGTCGTCGATAATCTCAGTTTTTCCTTTTCTGGAGATGCTTTCAAATCAACGAACACCCGCGTGAGGGCGCGGGCCGGTCCTTCAATCCTGCGCTCTTGAAATCTCTTGTGTTCCAATTTCATTAAATTGCTGCTACTGCGTGGGGGCAGACACAAACGCCGTACCTGCCTCCGGGTCGTGAATGGCCTCACGTACCAGATGCGGACGGATCGTGACGATCAGTTCGGCATCATCGGTCTGCTTGTTGCGAATCGATGTGGCGGCGCCGAAGATCGGCAATCTCGAAATTCCAGGAAGTCCCAGCAAGCTTAGCTGCTCAGATCGCGAGACCATGCCGGCTAAGACCGCAGTCTCGCCCAAGGGAATACCGATGGTTCCGTTGTACTCGCGATTTGTGATCACGGGGACGCCATTTAGTTGCGTTGCACCCAATCCACGGAGTTGAAACTCCAGCTTCAGAGAGACATGACGTGATCCGTGAATCGTCGGCGTCGCTTTCAGAGTTAGCCCAAGGTCCTCGTAGCTGAACGAGGGGAACGGAGCCCGGAAGCTCTGGTTCCCAAGTACCTGCGAGATTTGCGCCGTGTTGAAAATGGGGGCAAAGCTCGCATTAAGAATGGGGTATCTGGTGCCATTCCTTACAGTAGCCGGATCTCCCTGCGTAGCGCGTACCATCAGGTGTTCGATGGAGCGAAAGGACGACTCATTCAGAGAGGCGTGGATGCTTATCCCAGGAATGATCACTCCACTTTTCGTTATGCCACCCCCGAACGTCGCGATGGGCTGGTTAAGAATCGAATTTTGTCCGGCAGCTAACCCAGCCAACAGTGCCGCAATTGACGAACTATTGGCCTGATTAATGGCGCCTGACGAGACGAGTTGATTGATCAGGTCCTGGTTGGCGCCGCTTAACAGTTTTCGCGCTTCGGTCTCGACGTTGAACAATGAGAACTGTGTTGGAAGTCCGATACCCAAATCGCGCGCGAACGTCTGTTCGATCTGGAAAATATTGACTTCGAGCATTACTTGAGGCTTTCCCGAATATAAGTCGGTGAGGATCCTAGTCGCAGCGTCGAGCAACGTTACTGGTGCGCGCACCGTGACCTGGTTGGAACCTGCGGCAGGCGTAACGTACTTGAACTCGAAGACGGTTCGAAGGAGAGTTACAACATCATTGATTTCCCCGGCAGATGACGCATCGCTGATGTAGAACGTCCGCAGTGCAAGTCGCTCAAAGTTCCTTCTGTTCTCCGGCGTGTCCGCAACGATTAGCGCTTGCGTTGACGACATCGGTACGTAGAAAGTCTTCGTAACCTTGGAAGCGATCTCGGTGGCCGTGGCGAAATCGGCTCCCTCAAGATCAAATCTCAGTTGCTTACTGACCACGGAGTTATCGATCAGGGGACGGATGCTGTAGGCATTCCATAATCGCTGCAAAAGTCCGCGGCTATCGCCTTTGAAATGAAAGTCCTGCTTGGCTTCTGCCGGCTGCAGGCGAATATCATCGGCATCGCGATAGCGAATCTGTGGCCGCGTATCGCGGGCAGGCGCGGTTTGTGCCAAGGCTGAACGGAGTCCTTCCTGAGCAGCCGCATTGGTCGAATCTAGAGCCAGGGCCCTCCGGAAGCCATCGACTGCCTTCTCGGGATGGTTCCCTGCGAACTCCTGATTGGCCTCGGAGACCTGTTGTTGGATCTCCTGTTGCCGCAGGAGCTCTCGCGCGGTCAGCGCGCCCGAGTTCATGGGATCCAGCTGCACCGCGTCATCCAGGAGAGTTCGCGCCTTCTCGGTATTGCCGGCGCGAATTGATTCCAACGCGTCCAGGTATTCTGTTTGCGCTTTCTTCGGATTGCGCCGCTTGTCCTTGTCTGGACCGTTGTCGGCGACCGCCCAAGTGAGCAGGCAAACGCCGATAACCACAATCAGGAGACTGCGCATGGCTGTGATTCTATTCGACTCTGGATGGGAACGGGCAGGCAGAGTGATCTTGCGTCAGATTCTCAGCAGGTCTTCGCAGCACTGGACGCACATCTCAGGGTTGCAGGCGACTAGCTCTTCGGTCCGATAAATGCCTGTGGCAATGGCAATTGCAGGCACGCCATTGGCATGCGCAGCGCGAATATCCGCCGGGGTGTCGCCGACAACGCACACAGTGGTTTCTGAGCCGCGTAGCTTGTGCGCTTGCTCGATCCCGTGGGCGATGACCTCATCGCGTTTCTCCAGTTCGCCCGCGAAGCCCCCGAACGAAAAATGGCGACGAAGTCCGCAGGCCTTAAGCTTGGCCCATCCCACACGCTCGAGATTGCCCGATGCCACGCCCAGCAACTTGCCTTGAGCCGCCAGTCTCTGCAGTAGCTGAGGAATGCCGGGGCAGACCTCAGGACGGAGGTCTGTCGCGTTGTCCTCCACGTCTGCACACATGAATTCAAGCGCTTGCGACAAGCGCGAACGCCACTCGCTATCCGGCAAGCCGGCTTGTTCAAAATACGCGCGCAGAATCCCGACGTCGGTATTGCCGTGAACGGGAACCCCATCGAGTCGAAATTCCAGTCCGAAGACTGTTGCGACGGCGCGATGAAAGGCATGGTAGTGAACCGCGTCTCTGCTGTTGAGCAAGGTGCCATCGATGTCGAATAGATAGCAATCAGAGGCGGTCCAGTCGAATTCCGGTTGAAGGTATGTGAAAGGTGCCGATGGTGCTCCAATGCCTTCTGCGCGTACCCACCCGGTCTTCAAGACGGAAACCGAAGCTTGCCCTGCAAGCTCGTGCGGCTTTTGATCGCTGATTATCTTGCTGGCGTTTTCACGCAGCTTCATTCAATCATCGTACAGCTTTTTTCTCCAGAAGCTCAGGTTCAGGACGGGCACTGCGTGGCGGGCGACGAGCGCTGTTACGCAACTCGCCGAGGTCGAGGTTGAGCTCTGAGATGGTCCGGCTCAGAGTATTGCGGTGCATTCCAAGTTCGCGAGCGGCTTTGCTCTGATTTCCATGATTGCGATCAAGCACATTCATGATGAAGCGCTTTTTAAATTCGCGAACTGCTTCCGAATAGAGAATGCCGGACTCGTGCATTTGTGCAACGAGCGCCTCAAGCTGGTTCTTCACAGAGCCTCCCAAATCACACAGTAATCAAGTCAACTACGCACAGCCACCAAGGCCGCAGGATATGAAGGGCGAAGACTACTTAGCTGTTCCTGCCGGAGAGGTCTTCTTCTCCGAGTCAGCGCGTAAGTCGGCATTCGCCTGCAAGTTGCTGATGGCCTGTGCGCCCGAGCGCACGCGAGCCCTCAACTCGTAAGGCGCTACCCAGGTTGCAGTGCGGGCGGCCACAAGGAAGTAGCCTCCCATACTGGAACGAGCCAGCGCCTGATTGTCAGGAAAGAATGCCGCCATGGCCAACACGCCAACTGTGACGATAGCGACGCCTCGGACGAGCCCAAAGGCACCCCCGAGAAGGCGATCAATCGAGCTCAAGCCAACTTCTCTCATCGCCCACCGGGCAACGCGCCCGATCATGCCCGCGAAAATGAGCACGGCGAAGAAAATTGTCAGAAAAGCTGCGATATCCGCATACTGAGTTGCGTTTACGTAGGGACGATACACGGCTGAGAGGCGATGGTATCCCCAAATCGCGCTCAGGTAACCAAGAACGACTCCGGCCAGTGAGAAGATCTCGTAGAAGAATCCCTGTGCAGCAGACAATAAGATTGAGAGAACAACCACGCCCACGATTCCCCAGTCGAAGATCGTCACAGTTCGAGTTCCTTTCCCGAAAGTTGACGATACGCCTGGATGTACTTCTCCCGCGTTTTCTGAACCACATCTTCGGGCAGCGCAGGAGCAGGCGGGTTCTTATCCCAATGAATGGACTCCAGATAGTCACGAACAAACTGCTTATCGTAAGAAGATTGTGGTCCACCCGGACGATAGCTCTCGGCTGGCCAGAAGCGCGAAGAATCCGGGGTCAGTACCTCGTCCGCCAGGACGATTTCACCGTTGACCGTCCCGAACTCAAACTTTGTGTCGGCCACGATAATCCCGCGATTCTTCGCGTGCTCAACCGCAAGGGCATAGATCCCCAGAGACAGTTCTCGGAGTCTCTCCGCAGCAGCGCCGCCTACCAGGCCCACCATTTCGCCGAACGGGATATTGATGTCGTGTCCGGTGTTGGATTTAGTCGCTGGTGTGAAGATTGGTTCCGGCAACCGACTTGACTCGCGCAGCCCGGCAGGAAGTCGAATGCCGCAAATAGAATGGGTTTGCCTGTAATCCTTCCACCCAGACCCGGAAAGATATCCCCTCACCACGCACTCCACGGGAAACATCTTCGCGCGTCGTACCAGCATCGAGCGCCCGCGCAGCTGATCCCGGAAATACCTCAACGGCTCCGGATAATCTTCCACGCGAGCGGTGATCACATGATTCGCAACGACGTCCCGCAGATGATCGAACCAAAAAAGAGAAAGCTGAGTCAAAACCTTTCCCTTATCGGGAATCTCGCTCGCGAGGATGTGATCGAATGCAGAAATCCGATCGGATGCCAGGAAGAGTAGATCGTCTCCGGCCTCGTAAATGTCTCGTACTTTGCCCCTGGCGTGCAGCGTCAACGCAGATAGTTCGGATTGGGTCAACAGAGAGCTCAAGGTCGGATATTTCTACTCAAGAAGCGTAAGGAAGCATTCGTATTCTAACCCTCACAGAAGTTTTGTCAACGCATCTGAGGTTGACTTCGTGAGCATCAGCCGTGAATGAAGCACATGGAAGAAAAAAATTCATTGCTTCGCGAAAAGAGTTCGCTCCACAACTTTTCTTTCAGAGAATCTGCAAGAAGATGTTGCAGTTTCCCTTGAAGAAAAATGGCTGTGTGTTTCTGTTGGATGCGTTAAACATCCGGCAAAGCTTCCACAGATTCAACAGGACTGAATATACGGGAACGAAGATTCTCCACGTTTATTAGACACCGGAGACCTGTGAATTCTTGCAGATTCTCTGCCGGTGTTCAGAGTTGTCAGCGTGAGTGACAGAAAAATGCTCACGCCTTATTTTGCATCGTCTCTTCCATTACGCGGGCAAGCAATGCACGTGTCTCTTCGAGGTGTTCGGCGTCCCGATATTTTTGCCGTGGCCAGAAGAATCCTTTCAGTCCGTCTCCCTTGGTTCGTGGGACCACGTGCACGTGGAGGTGAGGCACGCTCTGGCTGACGCGGTTATTGATCGCGACGAATGCGCCTTGCGCTCCCATGCCTTTTTCCATCGCAATGGCAAGCAAGCGCGCGTTTGCCGAGACCTGCTTCAGCAGAGACGAGGCAATCTCGTTCAGCGTTTCTACATGCTCCTTCGGTATCAGGAGGCAGTGGCCGGGAAAGAGCGGCCGGTGATCCAGGAAAGCCAGCGTAAGTTGATCTTCGAAGACGATCGCAGCTGGAACCGCTCGGCTGACTATCTGACAGAAAGCGCAGGCTGGCATCGTGTTGAGAAGAATAAATTAAACGATCATGGCTTCTTTCTGGCTGATGGCTAGCCAATTAGTACGGCCAGTTAGCGTTGAACGAGGTCGTCCTCAGCAGCAACCGACGCTGCCGGTCCCGGGCAGGTAGCAATAGCCAACACGACGCATACCGTGTTCAAAGTATTCTCGTGCTTGTACGAGGTTGCGGATTGCGATCCTGACTTAGCCTTCGCACCGAATGCAATCAGAGGCACGCGTCCGCCGCCATTGCGGAGATCGGCGATATTGGATTCATCAAAAGTAAGTAAAAGCAAGCCACTGGACTGAAATCGAGAAGTTGCGAGCAGAGGACTGATACTTGTCTTCAACCATTGATCCGCACGTGCCAAGAGATCACTGTCGCTGCAGACTGTTCCCGAAGGACAGGAATGTCCATCATCGATGGCGTTCGGTATGACAAAAGCGAAATCGGGAAGCGCCCCAGCGTTCGCGTCGCTCATCAACTGCGGGAAAGGAACAATGTTCGCCGCCTGGCTGGGATTATTCACAACATCCGTAAAGTAGGCGAAGGGATTGTGGTGTTTTTCGTAATTGCCAATGGTGGTACCCAGATATCCGGCCGACGGAAGATCCTCAGCGTAAACTTTCCACGTTTTTCCTGATGCGCTTAACTCACGCGCAAGATTATCCGCTGAGAGTGGCCCGGGAAAGTTGTTGTCGTTGGTCTGTACGGCTCCGGTTGTCAGCGCGAAGTAGTTACCGATGGAAGGATGTGCGTTCGCGTAGTACTGCGTGGCCAACGCTCCCTGTTGCGCCAAGCTGTTCAAATACGGCATGGACGAATTGCCGATCACTTGTTCGTAGGAATGGTTCTCCTCCGCGACCAAGACAACAAAACTGTGCTGCGCCGTGGACTGGCCGGGAGCTGGTTGCCCACTCGATCCGGGTGAACTCCCCATTACGGTAGCGCCTGTGCCACCGCAGGCGGTGAGAAGAAGAAGAGCAGAGTACAACGGCCACACTAGTACAGCGAATCTCGCCTGCTGACCCATGAAGATTGAAACTTCTCTCTACGAAAAGAGAAGCTGGGACCAGGTGCCGGGTTGGTACCACAGACAGAATCTTTGCTTCGATTTCAATCAGCGGAACAACAACTCCGAAATTAGTAACTTACTCAATGGTACTGCCCGGTGGGCATGGGCGCTGTCTCAAGCAGCGGACAGCACTAAACCATGTTCAACTGGTCGAGTGAGAAAGGACTTTCAGCCAAATTCTCTCCTGGTTGCTGGGGATCGGAGAGCCGGAAAGCTGGAACTCGGTAATTCCCGAAGCAGGGAAAACAGCAGGGAATTTTTCCCGCAGAGAAAAATTTTGATCGCAGAACCCGCATGAACACAGGCGATTCGCAACTGACCAGGGAACTTGCAGGGAATTAGCAGGGAATTCGTTCCGCTGGCACGGTTCCTTCTGTCCAGGTTCCCGATAACGAACGCTTGGTTCTGTTTGACGACCCACAACACTGTGCTACCACGAAACGCAAGCGAGGATCAGGATCGGCCGAAGATCTGAACGACTCTACGCAGGCCACAAGCGGCCGATCAGGAGCGTAGCCCTTCTCGTGAGGATTCGCTTCTGAGCTCTTGCTCGCTTGAGCGGACTACTTGCTCTGCCAATTGCAGGTAGCGGCGCGCTTCGCCTGGCATCTCCCGCTGAAACTTGCGGTAGAACGCGTCTTCGATGTTGCGAAAGAATTCCTGAAGCTCGGTGTCGTCGATACGGGACTGTTGTCGTCTTTCCATTCGCCCTCAAATTGATGCAGGTTAATACGTGCAGTATGCACAGTTCTGGCGTCCAGGTGCGTTACTGATTCTATTATGGTTCGCCTTGCGCAACCGAGTTTCTGAGGAGGAGCAAGTGACGATAGATGTTGGTCTAGTCGGCTTCGGCTTTGCCGGCCGAGTGTTTCATGCTCCGATCATCGCCGCTGTGCCGGGGCTGCGTCTGCGAGCTATTGTCCAGCGCAGCCAGGGTGATGCCTCAGCTCTCTATCCGCAAGCGATCATCGTAAAGTCCATCGACGACCTGCTTGCCATCGACGACATCAGGTTGGTGGTCATCGCTACTCCGAACACTTCCCATTATGGGCTTGCCAGGCAATCACTTCTGGCAGGCAAGGATGTCGTAGTAGACAAGCCTTTCACTACCACCTATGAAGAGGCTTTGGATTTGATCGAACTGGCGAAACAGCATCGCCGCTTGCTCAGCGTATACCAGAATCTGCGTTCCAATGGAGACTTCCGTACCATCCGGCAGCTCGCGGAGTCACAACGATTCGGACGAGTTGCTCTCTACGAGGCGCATTTTGATCGCTATCGCCTGCAGACACGCCCAGGAGCGTGGCGCGAAAGAGCTGAACCGGGAAGCGGAGTGTTCTTCGATCTCGGAGTTCACCTTATCGATCAGGCCATAGTGCTCTTTGGGCGACCAAGCGCGATCAGTGCCGATATACGTGTCGAACGCGACGGCGCGGTGGTGGACGATGCTTTCGACGTTACCTTGCACTACCCGAAGATGCGGGCGCTGCTTCGGGCCAGCATGATCGCCATTGCTCCGGACCTGAGATTCTTGCTCCGTGGAGAGAAAGCGGCATTCGTAAAACATGGAATCGACCCGCAGGAGCAAGCTTTGAAACACGGGGAGACTCCGCGCGACGATACCTGGGGTCGGGAAGCGAGGGAGAAGTGGGGAACGTTATATGGTTCACAAGACGGAGCAGTGACTGCCGAAACCATCCAGACCCTGCCTGGGGATTATCGTCTCTTCTATGCCAACGTGCGCGACACGATCCTTCGCACTGCTAGCATTGATGTGACTCATGAGCAGATGCTCGACGTAATGCATGCTCTCGAGTTGGCTCGCGAGAGTAACCAGAAGCAATGCACGCTCGACTGGCGGACTCTTTAACGGAGTACGCGGCTCTTGGGGCTAACAACTTTTTCACGAAAGGCTTGATAGTCTGAACCTATGAAATACACCGCCTGGAAAGATGTGGAGCTTGAGCAGTTGAATCCTCTCCTGGACCGGCAAATGATTACCGGCGACAAAGTCATGCTTGCCCGGGTTCTTTTGAAGAGAGGTTGTGTTGTCCCCGAGCACAGTCACGAGAACGAACAGGTCACTTACATTCTGGAAGGTGCTTTGAAGTTCTGGATTGAAGGCAAAGAAATCATCGTACGTACCGGGGAAGTCCTTTGCATTCCAGCGAACGTTCCGCACAAGGCCGAAGCCGTAGAGGACACGATAGATCTCGACGTCTTCTACCCTCCGCGCCAGGACTGGATCAACAAGACGGACGGCTATCTTCGCGGAGCTTCAATTGATCGGAAATAAGTCAGGGCTGTCCAAATCAACCGTCGTGCTTTCGTTCTGAATTGGTTTTGAAGGGGCATGGCTTCAAAGGCTGCTGAAAAATGCTGTGGGAACGCCTAGTGATTGGGAAACTGTGATCCTGAGGCCTCTGTTGGCCGAAGGATTCCCGCGATGAGTGGAACATACATGCCGTGTCGTGGCATTTCGGCGAAGATCTTCGTGAAAGAGCCAGGATGTAGCAACCAAGTCTGATTATTCCGGGAGATCATTCGGCCAGCATCGGGCTTCAGGATGACAGTTCGAGAATTCCACAATTGTTTTTCCGCAGCCTGTGAAGCCGTTCCCCTTCAAGACCAATTCCAGCAGAGCGAATTTGGACACGCCGGCAACTAAATCAGCATCAGGAGCATGTTGCGATGAAAGCCATTCGTATTCACCAATTTGGGGGGCCGGAAGTATTGAAGCTGGAGGAAGTGCCTGATCTGTACCCGGGAGAACGGCAAGCAGTGGTGAAAATCCATGCTGTAGGTGTAAATCCATTCGACACCTACATTCGCACTGGAACCTATGCCCTGAAGCCACAGCTCCCGTACACGCCGGGTGCGGACGCGGCCGGCGTCGTCACTGAAACAGGTCCAGGTGTGAAGCAGTTCAAAGTTGGAGACCGCGTATATGTTGCGGGGACAATAAGCGGAGCCTATGCCAAGTTTGCGTTATGCCAGGAGTCGCAAGTTCATCCGCTTCCGAAGAACACTTCCTTTCCGCAAGGCGCTGCGATTGGCGTCCCTTACGCGACTGCATATCGCGCACTCTTTGATAAAGCCCAGAGTTTACCGGGCGAGACTGTGCTGGTGCATGGCGCCAGCGGCGGGGTTGGGCTGGCAGCCGTGCAGTTGGCGCGAGCCCATGGCATGACTGTGATCGGCACAGCGGGTACCGAAAGGGGAAAGACTCTTGTGAGCGAGCAGGGCGCACACCACGTGCTTGATCACACACAGGGCGATGTTCCCGAGCAGGTAAAGAAGTTCACGGCCGACCGTGGAGCAGATGTCATTCTCGAGATGCTGGCGAACAAGAACCTTGGAAAAGATCTCTCGATGGTCGCTCTCCGTGGACGCATCGTCGTCGTGGGTAATCGCGGGACGATCGAGATCAATCCGCGCGATGCCATGAGCCGCGACGCAACCATTCTGGCCATGACACTGTTCAATTTGTCCGATGCAGATCGAGCTCGTGTTTATGCGGCTCTTGACGCTGCGCTCGAGAGTGGCGTGGCCCGTCCAGTAATAGCGAAAGAATTTCCCCTAGCCGAAGCCGCAAAGGCGCACGAAGAAGTAATGAAGCCGGGCAGCTACGGCAAAATCGTGCTGATTCCTTGAAGTGCCTCCGACGGCATGTAACGACGCAGCACGCTGCAAGACTGTCCAAATTAAGCTGGCGTGTTTCTTGGTTTCCTGAGGTTTGAAGGGGCACGGCTTCAGCGCAAGCGTAGCCGTGCCGTTAAAATCGGCCTGAAATCCGGCTTCAGCCGCTGAGGTACTCTTTCTAAATTGCCCGGAACGATTGGGCGAGTCCTCATTAGCCACTGGAGTCCGCTTTTGTCGATGCGCGTTGTGTGCCAATTGCTCAGCAGATAAGTCCACATCGCCCTTCCGCTACCGTCGTTATCTTCGTGCGTAAGGAATCGGTAACAAGAATAGGCCACGAAGTCTGCGATCTGAAGAAGAACGGCCTGCTCCTTGCTTGAATAAACGATGTCTCCAAGACGCGCTCTTACTGGGGAATATTTTTCTGACAAGCGGTCGAAAATGAATGTCGCATTATGCTCGTAGTCATTCTGTCGATCTAAGACAAAGTGGATGCGGTGATGCTGTGGCGTGAGCCTAATCGCGTCTAACACAATCTGCTGGAAAGGCACGAAATAGGGCTTCGTCGGCGCACCCTGTCTTTTCCATTTGCCGCTTTCTGTGACTTCTCCTCCAGTAAGCCATCGCCGTTGATTCAATGGCAGTGAGACAAATGGAGCTGTGTCCATAGCTGAGGCGAACAAAGCAATGTCGGGAATTCGAGTAGTCGAGCGCCACCACGCTTCCGTGATGTCGCCGGATGCGGAGAGGAATTCTCTTCGCCTCGCCGCACCCCAGTGACGGTATGGCGAATTCCCCTTGGCAAAGTCTTTCGCATGGAAGTAAGGCAGATCGAACTGGCGGAGGTGATGCCTCCATGCAAGCTCCAAGTCCTTACAAAGCGATGGAGAAGCAATTAACCCTGCGACAACGCACACGGGAGAACCTGCATGAATCCCGCTTTCGTCAAAGTAAGCGCGCAGCATCCCAAGCAGCTCGCAATCTCCATGAACTAGTTCACATAAATATTCCGTAGTGGTGCGATGCGATTGACTTCTGCTGCTGGCCACGGCACACTTGTCCCGTGGCTACGAACCGCCCGAAACCTTCCGCCAAGAATGACGCGGGCGAATTCGACAAGTTCACAGATTTCATGCGGCGATTGGTCGCCGTGCCGCACTCGGAAATCAAAGCAAAACTTGATGCCGAGAAAAGAGCCAAGAAGCGGAAGCGAACGTCTAAGACTTCCGCTTCCCGCGCTTTAAACGGCCAAAAGGATTAGAACGGCGTTTCTCCCACCTTGCCGGTCAACTCCTCATAGGTCAAACGCTTCCCGACAATCTGACTCATCGCATAGCTGAAACGGTCAGCATCGTTCAATGGATTATCCTCAGTGGCACGGTTGTTGTAACGGAAGCTCTGCTCGTCCAGATACCGGAACAGGTGGAACGGCTCTACGCTAACGTAGGTTCCCGCAAGTCCGCGCTTCAGCAGACTCCAGAAGTTTTCCAATCCGTTTGTGTGTACGCGGCCATTTACGTATTTAACCGCGTGATCTACGACCTTGTGCGCGAAGTCCGCTTCCAACCCGCGATAGCCGAGCATTTCATCGGTGTAAAGAGCGGTTCCGCCTTGAACGTGCTTCTTGATTTCAGGTTGGACGGTTTCCTTCTGGCGATTGAGAAGGACAGCGGTGCGAACCTGCCCACCGCGTTCCAAGATGCCAAACACCATTGCCTTACCCTTGCCGCCGGTTCCGGTGATGCGACGTTTGCGAACATCAATGTGCATGTTCCGAGCTTTGCCGCCGATGAAACTCTCGTCCACTTCGATTTCGCTATCAGGGCCACCTAGCTTCTTGCTGAAAGAGCCGCTGTGAACAGCAAGGCGAATGCGGTGAAGCATGAACCAAGCGGTTTTCTGGGTGACTCCCAATGCGCGATGAAGTTCGTAGGAGCTGACTCCGTTCTTGCAGTTCACCAGCATCCAAACGGCAGGAAGCCATTTATCTAAACCAATGGGAGAATCCTCAAACACGGTTCCCACTTTGAGAGAGAACTTCTGACGCGGGTGATTCTCGCGGCATTTGTAGAGACGGGCGTTCTCCAGGTAGATGACGTTCTCTGAATTGCAGATGGGACACTTCACGCTGCCATCTAGCCAGCGAACCGCGATCATGAACTGACGGCAGTTTTCGTACTCGCTGAAATGAATGATGGCTTGCTGTAAGGTCTTCGGACTTTCCATAGCAAAGTCAGCATATCCAAAAAGGTCCGGTCAGTCAAGTATATTATCACCCTAATTTGGACAAGCGTGCAGCACGCTGCGGCTCCACCATGCACCATGTGGGCTCGATTGCGGTGTGTTCCGCGCAGCAGCATGGTGAAGACGCAGCATACTGCGTCTTTACCCTTTGCTCCTGCGCGACTATATCGGCGGACCCGCGGGTGCACCCGATGGCTTCAACTTCGGAACGTTCTGTTTAGGATCGCGCATGAAAGCGTCAATCCGTCGGGTGATGTCGCCGGCGGTCGCACTGCGCATGGTCTTCGCGCTCGCGTACACCTTGCTTATGGCTGTCCAGGCATGCGAGCGAATCTCCGGCGTGGCATCGTCATTGACAGCCAGGATCATCAATCGATCCGCCAGTTCGTTTTGTACGACATCCGAAAGATCGTTGGAGCTGGAGCGCGGAGGTGTCGCGGACGTTCCTGATGCAGGTGCTGAGAATGCGCCATTCACCAACAGCGACAGCACTTCTTCGCTCGAGGGTGAAGTTGACATAAAGTGGTGAATCGAATCCATACGCGCCAGTCGCTCGGGATCAAGAAAACCACCGAAGACGATCTCGGCGATGGAGCGCGCACCATCGTAAGGACTGAACAGGTAACCAGCGCTGGATTTGTACGCCTCAGGGTCATTCCCGTTGTTCTCGTACTGCACTAGATCAGTCCAAAGCCGTGCCGGAATCTCCAGCTCAGCCGGCCGAAGCGCCTGCAAGCAAAGCTTGATGGTTTCACGCTGAGCCGCAGGGTTCCATATTTCCAAAGGCTTCTGACCATCGCCGGCCAGAGAAGGAGGAATTTTGGCGCTCCCAACGGTGTTGATAGCCGAAGCCAACGCATAACGATGGAAGAGATAAACCAGAGCGAGGCGCGATGCGAGTCTAGAGACAGGCTCTCCACCGCGCAGATTCGAAGAACTGTACGCTGCGACGAGAGCATCACGGACGGGTAGAATCTGCCGCAACCAAGTCACCGGATCGGGACCGTCATCGTAAGCGTTCCAGCGCGGATCGTCATAATTTCCCCAGAAGATGCCCTGCTTGAGTGCTCTCTGCACTATGCCATCGAGCCTAGCTCTCTCGCGCGGATCCTGTGGAGGCGGGGCCTGTGCCGAATCACTCGTGCTGTATCCCCATTCGATTGCAAACTTGTCATAGCTGCCCACGCCCTGCATGTATGCGTCGCTCAAGTCTGCCGTGCCATCGTTTCGGGTGGCAATGCGCGGAGCGAAGTAGTCCATCACTGAACCGCGGTTGAAGGTGCTGGCAGCAAAATTATGCTCGAGCCCAAGGACGTGTCCCATTTCGTGACAAGTGAGCAGGGCAATGCGGCGGGTCATGACCTCGTCTTCCGAAAGCTGTGGATCGGCGCCGTCGAGTTCGGCGAAGAGATCGATTCCTGAGTCATCGCCTCCCGAGCCGGGCGAGACGACGCTCCAGTAGTTGTTGACCGTACGCATGCGGTGCGAATCGAGTTGAACGACCGCGTGCAGTATCTCGCCCGTGCGAGGATCGGTTTGCACCATGCCCACGGACCATCCGCGTCCGTTGCGATTCGTCCATTGGATCGTCGGGTACCGGATGTCGAGCGGATCGGCTCCTTCCGGAAGATCCTCGATCACTAGCGCGTTGCGGAAACCAGCCTGCTCGAACGCCTGGTTCCACCACAGCGCTCCACGACGCGCGGCTGAGCGCATGGGCGCAGGAATGGCGCGATCCAGATAGAAGGTGATGGGCTTGATTGGCTCGCTGACAGCGGCCGTGGGATCCTTCTTCTCCAGCCGCCAACGATCGATGTAGTGCTGACTTAACGATTCTTTGTAGGTTCTGGAGAAGTCGTCAAATCGTTCGCCGAAGAATCCAACGCGCGGATCGGCGATTCGCGGCTGGAACCCCGTTTTGGGCAACGCTAGCAGCGAGATGTGCTCGTGGACCGTCACCACCCCAGCTTCCGGATTGTTTATGGTGCGTCCCGCGGAATCGCTGGCGAAGGTCAGAATGTTCTCGAACTCTGTATTCAACGCAAAGGCACGAGTGTGATCCAGGTCGACTGTGCTGCGTTGATCGTCAAGTCGCCAGTTTCCGGCGTTCTCGTTTGCCACCGGTCGAATGATGCCATTCACAGCGCGCGACGGGCGCCGCAACTGTCCGAGCAGTCCTGCCGCATCGCGCACGACCAGCGGGTTGGCGTTCACGATGAGGTTTTCACCCTCCTCTGCTTCAACCGGCAAGGAGGCAAGGACCGACGTCGGGAAGCTTCGCTCCACCGAATGTCTCAGCTCAGCGCTTCCATTCTCCGCGCGGAAGCGGGTGTTTTCGGCGATCACCAGCACCTTTGGCCCTGAGCGCACGAAGCGGCATAACTGTGAGCCTCCGACACTGCTGCGATCGGCAAACATCTCGATCGATCCGACGCCGCTGCTCAAGCCGGTGAAATAGATGAATTCTTCGTTCAGGCGCTGGGGCGAGAGCTCGAAGAGGAGCGCACCCTTCTTGGCGTCCCAGTAGAAAGGAATGAATCCGTCGTTTCGCTTGAGGCCTTGAAGACGATTTTCGTCTCTGTGCGCTGTTGTGGACTGACTTGCTGATCGTGCATTGTCGTTTTGGGCGAAGATCACTGAGGAGAGAAAGACTGCGAGCAGGAGTTTCTTCATTTTGTTCGATGGTTGTTCAGGATCGAGCGAATTGTCATGCTATATGGATTCTTCAGTTACTGCAGTACCGGCGGCAGTAGCCGCTGGGTGCGTGCCTGTAGGACCCAGCGGCTACCGCCGCCGGTACCGCTCACTCATGAGCTGACTCAGTCAAGCGGCGTCTCAGGTGCCGACCGCAATCTCTCCGCTGCACTCTCCGGCGTTATATCGCGCTGGGGCGTAGCCAGCATCTCGTAGCCAACCATGAATTTGCGTACGGTTGCGGAGCGCAGAAGAGGAGGATAGAAGTGCGCGTGGAAATGCCATTCCGAATGCTCTTCGCCGTCGGTCGGACTCTGATGGAATCCCATCGAGTACGGAAATGAAACTTCAAAGACATTGTCGTAGCGAGAGGTGATGCATTTCAGAATGTCGGCCAGAGCTCTTTGGGCATCGGGCGAGAACTGATCCATCCCGGTGACGTGCTCGTTGGCAAGAACCAGAACTTCGAACGGCCAGACCGCCCAGAAGGGAACCACGACGGTGAAGAAATTGTTCTCGCAAATTACGCGGATGGACTGCGCTTTCTCCAGACGCAGATACTCGCAAAGCATGCACTTGCCGTGGTCCTTACGGAATTCCAGTAATGCGCTTTGCTCGCTTGCGGGATAGTTGGGAATGGTTTCGTTGGCCCAAACCTGGCAATGAGGATGCGGATTACTCGCCCCCATCATCTCCCCACGATTCTCAAAGATCTGGACATAGCGAACCCACTCAATGGCTCCCAATTCCTGGTATTGCTCGCTCCAAATGCCGACGACATTTGTCACACCGTCGATTCCCATATTGGAAATCGTAAGGTCATGCCGAGGAGAAAAGCAGATGACGCGACAAATTCCTCGCTCCGACTCAGCAACGATCAACGATGATTCACGAATGTTTCCCGTCGGCGCGCCCGGTACCAGTGCTGCGTAGTCGTTGTCGAAAACGAAGGTGCCGCTGTAATTGGGATTCCTGTGTCCTCCGGCGCGGGAATTGCCCGGACAGAGATAACAGTGGGGATCGTATTTCGGCCGCTGTTCCGCCGCAGGCTTCTCAACTTGTCCCTGCCATGGACGTTCAGTGCGGTGCGGCGAAACCAGGACCCACTCGCGCAATAGCGGATTCCAGCGACGATGAGGAGTCTTGCCCAGATCGAGCATCGAAGCTATGCCACGCGCGCTGCACCATCTGCAGCGGAAGTAATGTATACGTCAGGTGTGAGTCCGACGGCCTTTTCGTATTCCGCAGTTACACGCTTGCGAAAAGCTTCGGCATGTTCACTGACGACCAGATTGATGGTGCAACCGCCGAACCCGCCTCCGGTCATGCGGGCTCCGAAGGCTCCAGCTTGCGCAGTGGCGATTTCGACCATGACATCGAGCTCACGGCAACTCACTTCATAGTCATCTCTCAAACTCCTGTGCGATTCGGCCATCAGCTTACCGAACGCTCGCAGATCGTTTTTCTGGAGTGCCTCAGCGGCACTTTCTACGCGAGCATTTTCCGTCACCACATGGCGGCAGCGGCGATAGATGACCGGAGGTAGCATCTCTCGATGCCGCTCAAGCTGCTCCACAGAAACATCTCGCAGCGAGCGAATGCCGGGCCCAGATTTTTGCAGGATCCTGACACCTTCTTCGCAGTCTGCCCGCCTCTGGTTGTACTCTCCGCCGGCATGCTCGTGTTTGACCATCGTATTGCAGATCACGAGGGATACGCCCGGCGATATTGGCAGAAGCTTGAATTGAAGGTTGCGGCAGTCCAGCATCAACGCGTGGTCGCGCTGCCCGTTACAGGAGATGAACTGGTCCATGATCCCGCAGCGCATGCCCACAAATTCGTTCTCCGCTCGCTGACAGAGCAATGCCAACTGCACCCGGTCGATAGTCGCGTGCTCTGCGTTCAGCAACGCGAATCCGACGGCCACTTCGATGGCGGCAGAGGAGCTTAGGCCCGCGCCAATTGGCACTTCGCCCTGAATGAGAATGTCCATGCCGCGAGGGCGCTCGCCTGAGCGTCGGATCTGGTCGATGACTCCAACCACGTAGTCGGACCAATTGTGTTTCGGTCGAAGGTCGTCGGCTATATCGAATGAAACGGCTCTGTCAAAACTCTGCGAACGAACATTGACCTTGGTGTCGGAACGTGGAGCGATCGCGGCCGCCGTGTAAAAATCGATCGCCGCCGGCATGACGAAACCCTCGTTGTAATCGGTATGTTCGCCGATCAGGTTCACTCTTCCCGGAGCTCGGAAGACCTGCGGTTCCTCACGATAGACTGCGCGGAAATCTCTCTTGAGAGTTTCGATGTCCATCGGTCTAAGAAGATCTCGTGCCGGCGAGTTCGGCGTAACCGTGAGGATGTTGTTCCATCCACTCCCAGGCACTCGCAACAATGTCGTCCAGCTTCGGGTATTTAGGACTCCAAGCCAGTTCTTTGCGGATTTTTTCCGAACTGGCAACCAGGACTGCCGGATCCCCTGGACGCCGTGCAGCCTCGACTTCTTTTATAGGCCTGCCGGTCACTCTGCGGGCGCAGTCCACGACCTGTCGCACCGAGAAGCCGGTTCCGCTTCCAAGGTTGTAGATCAATTTGTCGCGTGATCCGAGAGCTTGCAGAGCCAGAACATGTGCATCGGCAAGATCGCTAACGTGGACGTAATCGCGAATGCAGGTTCCGTCTTCGGTGGGGTAGTCCGTCCCGAAGATCGAGATATGCTCACGCTTTCCCGCTGCTGCCTGAAGAATTAACGGAATCAGGTGGGATTCGGGATTGTGGAGTTCGCCGGACACTCCGTTCGATCCGGCAGCATTGAAGTAGCGCAGACTGGCATAACGCAATCCGTGGATACGGTGGAACCAGGCAAGCATGTGTTCGACCAGCAACTTCGATTCGCCGTAGACATTCGTGGGCTGGAGTTCATCGTCTTCCTGAATTGGAACTCGTTTCGGATTGCCATACAGCGCCGCAGTGGACGAGAAGATGAACTTCCCGATATTGTGCGCCAGCATGGCTTCCAGGAGTGTAAGAGTCGAAGCGGAATTGTTGCGGAAGTACCGTTCCGGGACTGTCATCGATTCGCCGGCTTCGATGAGCGCGGCGAAATGAAAGACTGCTTCCGGGCGGTAGTCACGAAACAAATTGTCCAGATGTGAGCGGTCGTCGATCTCGCCACGAACGAGCCTTGCCTGCGGGGGTACTGCCTCCGAATAGCCCTTGCTGAGGTTGTCATAAACAACGACTTCATGCCCGTTGTCGAGCAGAGCCTGTACCGTGGTGGCGCCAATGTACCCCGCCCCACCGGTAACTACTACTCTCATGGTGTCTCCCGCTTCAGAGTAGAAGCATCTAGTCTTATCACACCTTTAGCTGCCGACCCTTCTACAGTAGCAGGCTACTGAAAAATGTGCCGGAGTCTCACAACTTCCCACAACTGTCATCCTGAGGCCCGATGTTGGCCGAAGGATCTTCCGCGATGCATCGGGTTAAATTGCACCGTCAGGGTTCTTTCACAAATCCTGGCCAAAGAGCCAGGACGAGCCAATCAAGTCTGAAATATCCCGGGAGATCCTTCGGCCAAAACCGAGCCTCAGGATGACAAGTTCGCGTTTTACGCGAAGTTCATTTCAGCGTTTTCACTAACCTGCCGCGCTTTAATACGCGAGAAACCTTGCCTGTCGGGCCATCGCTAACCAGGTAGCTCTTGACTGCCCCCAAATTCTGCACTAGGATGACGACACTTTGTTGAACTTCCGCCAAATTACGATGTCGATGACAACAACAGGGACAATTATGTCCACTGCTCATCTGGCGGAGGGAGATATCTAAGCACTAATAAGTTTCAGATACCCAAACCCACCGCCAGACGGCGGTGGGTTTTTTGTTTTCTGGAACGTTGAACGTAGGAGTAGCCATGCTGGTAATGAAGTTTGGCGGAACCTCGGTAGCTTGCGCGGAAAGCATCGGTCGCGTCGCGAGAATTGTGCGCGAACGACTTCACCTCCAACCTGTTGTGGTCGTCAGCGCGCTGGCCGGCGTTACCGATGGGCTACAGACGATGGGTGCGCTCAGTCGTGATGGAGCACTTGAGGATGCGTTGTCGCTCTTGCACGGATGTGAAGATCGCCATCACGAAGCTGCTAAAGCATTGTTTCCAAACAAGAGCGAAGCCTTTTTCAAGAACGACCTGCGGCCCTTGTTCGACGAGGCTCGTGCCCTGCTCAAAGCTGTATTTGCAGTGCAGGAGCTAACTCCGCGCACGCTGGACCGGCTGCTCGGTTTTGGGGAACGGTGGTCCAGCCGCCTGGTTGCGGAGGCGTTTCGCGCTGAAGGTCTTCGAGCGGTTCACGTTGACGCCGGCGATGTTGTCGTAACCGACGCGAATTACTCCCACGCGACTCCGCGGATCGATCTTATTGCAGCCCGCGTAGGAACGAGGATTCGTCCACGAGTCCAGAGCGGTTGCGTTCCCGTGCTCGGCGGCTTCATCGGATCGACCGAGGATGGCATTCCCACCACGTTAGGCCGGGGCGGCTCCGACTTTACCGCATCGATTCTCGGTGCGAGCCTCGAAGCCGAATCCATCGAGATTTGGACGGATGTTGACGGGATGATGACCGCCGATCCGCGCATTTGCTCCGACGCGCAGAACATCGAATCCATCAGCTTCGACGAAGCTGCCGAATTGGCCCATTTCGGAGCCAAAGTATTGCACCCGAAGACGCTGCAGCCCGCCATGGATCGTGGTATTCCGGTGTATGTCCTCAATTCGCGCCATCCCGAGAACTGCGGTACGCGCGTGGAAGTTACGGAGACGAGTGAAGAAGGTCGCGTCAGATCGGTTGCATGTAAGCGCGGTATCACTTTGGCGGAGGTATTCGCGCGGCAGGGACTTGAAGCAAAGCTCACTTCGGCGATCTTCGATGCGCTCGAACGGCAGAAGTGCCTCGTGGATCTGGCCGCGATGTCTCGCTCGAATCTTTCTTTGCTCCTTAACTCTCGCAGCGGGGCAGACGCCCTGAGCGAGTTTCTTCGAGACAGAGCATCGGTTAACGTGATCGAGGGAAGCGCGTTAGTGTCCTTAGTTGGCCGGAATGTGGCGCGAAATCCAGCGATTTGTGCACGGGCCTTGAGTGCGCTGCCCAATCTACCTCTGCGGATGATCTTCCACGGCGCTTCTGACATGAATCTAAGTTTTGTGGTAGCCGAAGAGGACGCTGACGAGGTTGTCCGCGCCCTGCACCTAGCATTGTTCCCGCGGCAGCCCGCGATTCACCACGCCGAGGCGCCAATTCCATTGAACAAGTCGCAAGAACCGCTGCTGGCTCGGGCGGAGGCATAGAGACATGGCTACTCAAAGCGTACTAATCGACAAAAGCGCACCGCTTGTTCCGTCGCTGAATTCACGCAGGGTCGCAATCCTTGGATTCGGCACCGTTGGCAAATCCGTGGCACGCATCCTGTCCGAAGGAAAGCTGGCGGGCCTTGAACTCACGCAAGTATTCAACCGCAACGTTGAGCGCAAGCGCGTTCCCTGGGTCAACCGCGATGTTCAGTGGACCGAGAATATCGACGATGTTCTGGCCAGCGACGTGGAGTTTGTCGTCGAAGTCATGGGAGGCGTTGAACCGGCGAAGCAGTGGGTTAAGTCCATTCTCGAATCTGGCCGGTCGGTGGTCACGGCAAACAAGCAATTGATCGCGCGCCATGGAGCTGAGCTCTCAGAGATCGCGCAGGAGCACGACTGCCAATTGCTCTTTGGGGCTTCCGTAGCCGGTGGCGTTCCCGTGATTACTGCCCTGGAACACGGACTCGCAGGAGACGAGCTTCAGTCGGTTTGCGGAATTCTCAACGGCACCTGCAACTACATTCTGAGCAAGATGGAAAGCGGCGAATCTTTTCGCCTCGCATTGGAACAAGCGCAGCAGCTCGGCTATGCCGAAGCCGATCCCACCGACGACATCGCCGGATACGATACTCGAGCAAAGCTTGTAATCCTCGCGCGCGTTGCTCTGCGCACGGAAATCACGTTAGGCGAAGTGGTCTGCCAGCCCATCTCAACCGTTGATCCCGTCGACTTCGAGTACGCGCGCGAGTTGGGTTGCACCATCAGACAGATCGGACATGCAGAGCTGGTCGCGGACAAATGCTTTGCTGCAGTAGAGCCAATGCTGGTTCCCGCGAGTTCCCCGTTGGCGCGCGCGCAGGGTTGTGAGAACGTCGTCCTTGCTCAAGGCAAGTTCGGAGGCAGCACCGCCTTCTCTGGGCCAGGTGCAGGCGGGGATGCAACCGCAGTCGCCGTGATCTCGGACCTTGTTGCCCTGGCTTCCGCATCGTCAGCTCCAGTAATTCGCGAGATGCGGACTTTACCGGTATCGAATGAACGTATGTCACCATATTTTCTGCGGTTCGTGGTCCGCGACCGGCCCGGCATCGTCGCCGCCATCGCTGCAGCGTTAGCAAAGTTTGAGATCAATGTAGACGCGGTCTTCCAGAAACCTGGTTATGACAAAGCTCGGCTGCCTTTTGTAGTCACCGTCGAGCGGTGCAGCAGCAAGAAACTCCAGGCAGCTCTTGACGAGATTGCGCTCTGCGAATTTCTGGTTGAGCCGGCTTTAAAGCTGCCCATCTTCGGACACTGATATGCAACTGCAATGCAGCAATCAACATTGCGGCGAGTCCCTTCCGCGCGATTTTGCAGCCTTCGACTGCCCAAAGTGCGGCGACTTGCTGGAGCTTAGCTGCAACGGCTTCCAGCCCGATCCCATCGAGCTGAAGGCCTTATGGCGCGATCGGCGCCTATCGAACGATCCGGCAGACCGCAGCGGCGTGTGGAGGTTTCGAGAGTTCCTGCCTGATTACTCGAGTGACCAAATAGTTTCACTCGGTGAGGGAAACACTCCGCTGATCGCGGGACACAAGACTGGAGCGTTCGCCGGCCTCAGCAACTTGCAGTTCAAGCATCTGGGTTGGAATCCGACTGGATCCTTTAAAGATCTCGGCATGACGGTGGCAGTGACCGAAGCGCGTGCACGAGGAGTCAAAGTCGTCGCTTGTGCCTCGACCGGGAACACGGCCGCTTCAATGGCCGCCTACGCTGCTCGCGCCGGCATCGCTGCCCGTGTGTATTTACCAAAGGGAAGACTCTCGCCTGCGAAGGTGGCTCAATCGCTCGACTATGGCGCTGAGATCGTTGAGGTGGACGGGAACTTCGACCAGGCCCTGGCAATGATGACGGAGCGAAAGAGTTCATCGGAGTACTTCCTGAATTCCATCAACCCGTTCCGCGTCGAAGGCCAGAAGACGACGATGTTCGAGTTGATGGAACAAGTCGACTGGAATCCACCAGATTTTGTCGTAGTTCCAGGCGGTAACCTGGGGAATTCCTCCGCATTTGGGAAAGCGCTTAGAGAGCTCTCCGAAGCCCGGTTGATCGATCGCGTTCCACGACTTGTGATCGTGCAGGCCAGAGGTGCAAACGCGCTGGTGAAGACCCTTGCGGCGGGTAGCGGACAACTCGAAGCCGTAGTGGAGCCGAAGACTTGCGCCAGTGCTATCTCGATCGGGGCTCCGCGATCCTGGAGAAAAGCTTTGACCGCTCTCAATTTCACCAAAGGCAACGTTCTCGACGTCAGTGATGAGGAGATCCTCGAAGCCAAATCCGTCATCGGGCTCGATGGCATCGGCTGCGAGCCTGCTTCCGCGACTACCCTCGCCGGAATCCGTCGTCTCCGGCGAACCGGAGAAATCGGCGAGCATGACCGTGTAGTCGCCATTCTCACTGGCCATGTTCTGAAAGATCCAGACATCATCCTAAAGACTCATAGCGAACGGATGGCGGCAGCGGAGGTATCGGCATGATGTGGAGCGATTGCCTGGAAAGCGCCGAGATTACGGTGCCGGGATCGATTGCGAACCTCGGTCCCGGCCTGGATACTTTAGCAGTAGCCGTGCAGCTTTACTTGAGAGTTCGCGTCGTAGGCGTTAGCAACACAAAACATGGAAGCCTGGAATTCCATTTTGAATCACAAGCTCCCCCGAGTGAGAATCGCATCGAGACAGCATTCCACACCTTGGCGCGGAACAATGGCGATTTTCCCTCCCTGCAGATCAGTGTCAGCAGCGACATTCCCATGGGCGCTGGACTGGGAAGCAGCGCCGCCGCAACCATCGCGGGCTTTCGTCTCTATGAAGTTCTCTTCGGAAAGCAAAGCGAAGATCGATTGCTCTCGGCGGCGTTGCAGTTGGAAGGACACGCGGACAATGCTGCTGCCGCACTCCTTGGGGGACTCTCCGTCTGCTGCCAAAGACAGGACGGTACCGTCTCAGCGTTCTCATTGCCGTGGCCGGAATCACTCTGCCTTGTTGTACTAACGCCTCAAATTCGACTCGCCACGCAGACCTCACGTCAGGCACTGCCCGATTCAGTGAGTTTGAGGGACGCGGTTTCGAACATGCAGCGAGTATTGCTTCTCCTGCAATCGATTCAAAGCGGCGACGATGGAGCCCTGGCGGAAGCGCTCTGTGACCGTCTTCATCAGCCGGCAAGAGAATCACTCGTGCCCGGTTTAAGCACAGCCCTCAAGCTCTCGCATCCCGACTTGCTGGGAGCGTTCCTCGGTGGTTCCGGTCCATCGATCGTGGCGCTGGCTCGACAAAGGTGCCACGCAGTGGCCGATCTCTTGTCTGAGAGCTATCGGCCACTTGGCATTCCGTTTCGTACTTCAATCTTGCGAGTTCACAACCAGGTGAGTCTTCCAGCTTGCGCTGCGATTAGCTGCAGTTGAGTCATCTCCAACGCGGTAGAACAGAGTACCGGCGGCGGTAGCCGCTGGGTCCTGCAGGCACGCACCCAGCGGCTACCGCCGCCGGTACGCCCTTCTCACGCGCCCGCCCCACCGAGCGATTCACGCTCGGACAGCGCGCGCGATAATCCTCCTGCGCTGCACATCACGAATCCTTAGGGTTATGGATTTACGAATAGGGGAATCGGTCTGGCAAGCGCCTCGAATCGCAAATAAGAAAAAGTAATGGCAAGAATCAAAAGTTTCAATCTCAGAAGAATGAGCGAAAAAAAGTTTGTCACAGTAAGCTGAGTCATCTTGCCGCGAGGATTGGCGAATGAACAGGCATCTTTCAGGCAGTACGCTAATGGCTTTCTGTCTTGGTTTGATCCTGCTTGCGGGCGGTTCACATCTCGCTGCACAAACATCGCCGGCGGCAACTACTGACAGAATCGCGCAACTCGAATCGCAGGTAAGGAACGCCCAATCATCGGCGGACAACGCATGGATGCTGGTTAGCGCTGCGTTAGTGCTGTTGATGACCGGTCCCGGGCTCGCGCTCTTCTACGGCGGCCTCGTACGCAAGAAGAACGTGCTTGCCACCATGCTGCAGAGCTTCGCCATGATGGCGCTAGTCACAGTGATTTGGGGCATTGTGGGCTACAGTCTCTCCTTCGGATCGGGCAACAGCTTTATCGGAGGGTTGCACAACATCTTTCTCCACGGTGTTGGCGTTCAACCTGATACCGACTACTCCGCCACCCTGCCCGCGCAGACCTTCATGGTCTACCAATTGATGTTCGCAATCATCACTCCTGCGCTTATCACCGGTGCTTTCGCGGAACGAATGAAGTTCAGCGCGATGCTTCTCTTCATGACCCTTTGGAGCTTGATTGTGTACGCACCGATGGCCCACATGGTGTGGGGCAAAGGTGGATGGCTGAACGCCGCGTTGGGTGGACGCTTTCCCAGTTTGGACTTTGCCGGCGGCACCGTCGTTCACATCACTTCAGGGGTCTCGGCGCTTGTTTGCGCAGCGTATCTCGGACGCCGCCTCGGTTATCCCAAGGAGCCAATGCCTCCGCACAGCGTAGTGTTGAGCTTCGTGGGAGCCTGTCTGCTTTGGGTTGGATGGTTCGGTTTCAATGCGGGAAGTGCGCTGGCTGCAAGCGGCCTCGCCACTAGCGCCTTTGTGAATACTCACTTCGCGGCGGCTGCCGCGGTGATTGGATGGGCCGGCGCAGAATGGCTGCGCAACGGGAAGGCCAGTGCATTGGGCGCGATTTCCGGCGCGGTGGCCGGACTGGTAGCGATTACGCCCGCAGCCGGCTTTGTTACGCCAATGTCATCTTTATTCATTGGCTTGGTTGCCGGCGGCTGCTGCTACTTCATGGTTGCCAAGGTAAAGAGTTGGTTCGGATACGATGACTCGCTCGACGCATTCGGTGTGCATGGGGCCGGGGGAACGATTGGAGCAGTCTTGACCGGGATATTCGCGACCAGCAGCATCAATCCGATTTACCACAACCAGCGTGGTGAGGTGCTTCCCTCAGGAGTTGTCGACGGCAATTGGGTTCAATTAGGGAATCAGTTTGTAGCGGTTCTGATTGCCTGGGTGCTCGCGATTGTTGGAACGTTCGTCATTCTCAAGGTCGTGGATCTACTTATCGGCTTGCGTGTACCAGCCGATCACGAAGTGCAGGGGCTGGATCTCAGTCAGCATGGAGAAGAAGGATATTATTGGGAGCTTTCAGCTTCATGAGTACTCGCGGTCGGTTGAAGGTCGCTGTGAATGTCCCGGTGTTGAAAAGCGCTGAACTGATCTTCGCGCCAATTGCCAACTGTCATCCTGAGGCCCGATGTTGGCCGAAGGATCTCCCGGGATGGGCAGTCTTAATTGCACTTTCGAGGCTCTTTACGAGAATTCTCGCCAGAGAGCTGGGAAGCGCCAACGAAGTCCGAAATATTCCGGGAGATCCTTCGGCCAAATCGGGCCTCAGGATGACAGATGTAGAGACTCCACAACTGTCTTTGGGCAACCTGCTAACCGTTTACGTGAGGCATACATGTCGATGACGAAGGTCGAAGCAATCATTCAGCCATCCAAATTGGAATCGGTGAAGGAAGCGCTACTCGAAATCGGTGTTGAGGGCATGACGATTCTCGAAGTGCGTGGTCACGGACGGCAGAAGGGACATACCGAAATTTATCGCGGACGCGAGTACACCGTCGATCTGCTACCCAAGATCAAGCTTGAACTCGTGCTGGCCGATGAGATGGTGGACCGTGCCGTGCAAACCATCGTCTCTGTCACACGTACTGGTCGCATTGGAGACGGCAAGATATTTCTGTCGCGTATCGACGACGCAATCCGCATTCGGAACGATGAGCGCGGAGTGACGGCGCTTTGAAGCGTTTTCACATTTGGGGTGGATTCGGCCGAGTTGGTTTAGGGAGGGGCACGGATTCAATCCGTTGCCGTTATGGGAAGAATAATCTTCCTTTATAATTCAGCGGCTTCAGCCGCGGCTGAAGCCGCTGAAAAACGGATAATCGGGGACCTCTTTCGGCACGGATGGAATCCGTGCCCCTCCCTAAACCTGTCTACGTTAATCATGAAACTGCCATAGTCTGAGTTGGTGAACTTCCCGCATGTCAGTCCTTTTGTCCAGCAGCGAGGTGCGTGAAGCGTATGAAGATGGACTCGCCACGCTGCGGAAACAATTCCAGATCTCCGGGAATGGAACCGCCGTCGTCCAGGGGCGTTCGCAGCTTGTAGATGATGTCATCCGCCGCTGCTACCAACGTCTTGTCGAGCAAGGCTCTGTTCCTTCCAATTGTGTGGCCATCGTTGCACTTGGAGGCTACGGCCGAAGCACACTCTTGCCTCACTCCGATGTTGACTTGCTCTTTCTTTTCAAGGACGCAAAGGAGGAAGCGAGCCATAAAGACGCGCTCAGCCGCGTCTATCTCGATCTATGGGACCTCAAGATTCGTGCAAGTGCCACAGCGCGCACCGTGGCGGAATGCGGGCGATTTGATCCCGAGAACATGGAGTTCACGGTCTCAATGCTCGATTCGCGCTTTCTTCTGGGAGATCGAGAATTGTTTGAGCGGGTTCGCGTGAAGACTCTGCCCGCTCTTCTGAGGAAGTCTGGCCGAACGCTGCTCACGAGAGTTGCGGAATCGGCTCGCTCGCGTCACCACAAGTTCGCAAGTACGATCTATCACCTCGAGCCCAATGTTAAGGAAGGTCCCGGCGGTCTTCGCGACTATAACCTGGCTTGCTGGCTTGCCTTGGTGAGTCACTTTCTCGAAGCAAACACCTGGCCCAATATGGGTTCCTTGTTTGAGTCGCGTTTACAGTCAGAGCTGGACTCGGCTGTCGAGTTTCTGTTTTCTCTTCGTTCCTTTCTCCACTATCGCAACGGACGCGATGACAATCTCCTGTCTTGGGAAGCGCAAGATGCTGCTGCGGCGAACGGAATCGGCATTGGTCGTCAGCCGACAGACACGCCGCAGTGGATGCGCGCGTACTTCCGTCACGCGCGCCTTGTGGCGGGAGCTGCAATTCAGCTTCTGGAAGAGCTGCCTGCTAAGAAATCATCATTAGGCGCGGGTCTGAAGAGGTGGCGGCGGTCGCAAAAATCAAACGGCGAGTTGTCGATCGTATCTGGTGGGATTGTTTTGCCGAAGGGCTATCGCCTGAACGAATATCCAGCCCTGCTGAACATCTTCGATCGCATGGCGAGAGAAGACTTGCGGCTCGGCATCGACGCCCAACGCGCGATCACTGAGGTGGTTTCGACGCTGCACGTGGATGAAGCCAGAGAATCGCTATGGCCATATTTGCGGCGCATTCTTACCTCGCAAAGCCGGAGCTGCTGTTCTTGTCCTTACTGCTGCACGATATCGGGAAAGGGATTGAGGGCGAGAGCCATGTGATTGGGAGTCTTGCGTCGGCACGCGACGTCCTGATTCGTCTCGGGTTACCGACTGAGGAACGAGAAACCATCGAATTTCTCATTCAGAACCATCTTGAAATGTCCGCGGCTATGCGCAGAGATTTCTTCGAAGCGAAAGTCGTTGGCGGTTTCGCGGAAAGAGTCGGCACGCCCGAGATGCTGAAGATGCTCACTCTTCTCACCTATGGCGACATCGCATCCGTGAATCCAGAAGCGATGACGGAATGGAAGGCCGAAAATCTTTGGCACGTCTATGTTGCAACTTCGAACTTCCTCAATCGCCACGTGGACGAAGAGCGAGTTCACGGCCGGCTGGATCGGGAATCAAACGCGAAGTTTCAGGCTCTTACAGCGCCACTAATCAAAGACTTAGAGTCATTGCTTGATGGATTACCTCAACGCTACTTGAGGACCTACGGAAGCGAGCAGGTCCTAAAGCATCTTGAACTCGCTTTGAGACTTTGGCAGCAACCCGTTCAGCTTGTCTTGGCTCCTCATCGCAATCTATACGAGCTCACGGTCGTCACCAGAGATAAGCCTTTTCTCTTTGCCACGCTCGCTGGAGCCCTCTCAGCCTGGGGCATGGAGATCGTCAAGGCCAACGCATTCTCTAACAGCAAAGGCACGGTCATCGACTGCTTTTACTTCAAAGATCGCTTTCGCACCCTCGATCTGAACCCTTCCGAACACGAGCGGTTAAAGAAAGACATTTCGGAAGTAGTGAGCGGCGGCCGTTCGCTGGAGCACCTGATCCGCGCCCGATCGGGATTCAAGGGTACGAACCGCGCGCGAGTGAAGATAGAAACGAAGATCACGATCGATGACGAGTCCTCGACTCACAGCACGCTGCTGGAAGTCATCGCGGAGGATCGTCCCGGATTGCTGTACCGCATAGCAGAGGTGCTGGCAGAGTTGAAGTGCAATATCGAGATTGCTCTTATCGACACCGAAGGCGAAATGGCGCTCGATGTCTTCTACCTAACGTCAAGTGGAAGCAAGCTGCCGCAGTCGCTGCAGGATGCAGTGCGCGAAGCCCTACAGGTAAAGCTCCAGCACCACGGACAGGTATAAGAGGGCAGGCGGGTGGAAGAGAGTTGCGGGAAATTATCCGTTGCTCGCAGATCGCTCTTCAGAAATTCACTGTTAGATTCACTGATCTTTTCACTGTTATCCTCAATCAGTGAATTAGCTGATTTGGGCTTGGTGTCCGACAAGTCGACGACGAAATTGGAGATTAGAATGGTGGAGGCGGCGGGAGTTGAACCCGCGTCCGAAAATGTTACTGGCGAAGAGACTACATGCTTAGTCGCGTTCATGCTCCCGTACTTCTACGGGAACGTTCGCGGTCGGCGCTCAGAGCGGACAAGAAACGCAAACCGCTAGTCCGATGATCTCGCCTCCGGCACTCGGACCGCGCGCCGGAGACCAGCCCGCTAAATGACGTCCTTGGGAGGCCCGCGGGCGCAGCCACCTAGAACGGCTACTTAACTAAATTAAGCAGCGTATGCCATCTGTTGATTGGCAATTGTTGTTTTGCACGCGATTACGGGTGTGTGCACCCCGGCATGCCTCTCAGCCGCAAGCACTTCCGTCGAAGCCGTGACGCCCCCGGATTGCTGAAGCCGACCCCAAACTGCCATTGCTGCCGATCGGGGCCAACTCAATTATACAGATGCCCCACAAGATGGTAGAGACGCAGCATGCTGCGTCTTGACCATGCAGCACGGAACCGCCATGCTGCCTTCTGTACGTCAACATCGCTAAGACGCAGCATGCTGCGTCTCTACTTTGGTGGTTGCTGTGGTTGCGCTGGCTGCTTCGGAGGCGGCTCCTTAATCGCTGCGGCTACCTGCTTCATGCGCTGGAACTGTCCCGTCTGATAGCCGTAGTTCTGCTGCGGCATCTTGGTGACTTCTTTCTGAATGGCAGCCTGTCGATTACCGGGATTCGGGTGATCGGAGAAGAATTGCGGACCCCTCGCACCGCCATCCGCTTCCAGCTTCTCGAAAAATTTTGCCATTTGCACCGGATCGTATCCGGACTCTGCCATCAGGTGCGAGCCGAGCAGGTCCGCCTGACTCTCGGCGCCGCGCGAGAACTTGAGCAGCACACTATTTGCTCCGAGGCCGATTCCTAATTGCGCGAGCTGTCCCATCATCGATCCTCCCGCCATCTGCGATCCGAGGACAGCGGGAAGCTGGATCATCTGCGATTTCGACGCTTGATTCGTTCCATGACGCAGGATCACATGCGACATCTCGTGTCCCATCACTCCGGCTAATTGGGCTTCGTTATCGACGGATTTCAGCAGGCCGCTATTGATGAACATCGGTCCGCCGGGGAGCGCGAAAGCGTTGATCGAAGGATCAGCGACCACCTCGAACGTGAACGGAAATCCGCTGTCTTTTGCTTCCCGTGCGTTTGCCAACCGTTTTCCTACAGTGTTGACGTACTGATTCAGGAACGAATCCTTAACCAGTGTCATCTGCTTGCGCACCTGCGCGGCCGATTCCTGCCCAACCTGGACATCCTGCTCCTTTGAAAACAAGTTGAACCCTGGTCGAAACTTGCTCGGTGCCTGAGCCCATGCAAGCACAACCAACAAAGTGCAGGTTGCAACGACTCTGTTTGTCTGCCTCATTGATACCTCCAGAAGAGTCCCACCTCGTGTAACAGACTTGAGCTTTCAAATAACCTGAGAATTCTTGCAGGTCTTGGGCTGCGTCGGCAATGTCCTCGCGAAGTCGGACTCAGGGGTTCGGTGTCGACCGAGAGGCACTCAATTGTTCTGATATCTTGGGTTTATGCCCGTGAAAGCGATTCAACTTGGCCAGGTGTGGCGCAATGACGAGAACGGATCCAATTACCTGGTAACCAAGCTCTATAACGAAGTCTTTACGCAATTTGCGATCCTGCGCCAGGCCGATGCCAATGCTGCGAACTCCGATACCATTCGGGTCAAGGTACAAAAGGGTTCCGATGGCGCAACGCTGCCCGGCTACACCTATACCCAAGACGCGCAGGACTTCTGATTGGTCGAAACTCTAATCGCTAAATTAGGGCTGTTTGTTATCTCCGTGATCTCCGCGATGGGATATCTCGGAGTGATGCTGCTGATGGCCATCGAGTCCGCCTGTATCCCGCTGCCTTCAGAAGTAATCATGCCATTTTCCGGGTATCTCGTTTACACGGGACAATTCAATTTGTGGATTGTGGCATTGATGGGAGCGATTGGCTGCAATGTAGGCTCGGCGGTTGCTTACGAGGTCGGATACTTTGGTGGACGGCGGCTCGTCGAGCGTTACGGCTCATATATTCTGCTTACCCAGACCGAACTGGATTGGGCCGATCGCTTCTTCGCCAGGTTCGGCGATCTCACGGTGTTGATCAGCCGCATGCTCCCGGTCGTTCGCACGTTCATAGCTCTGCCGGCCGGAATCGCCCGCATGCCTCGTTTCCGATTTCATCTGTACACGTTCGTTGGGTCCTTCCCGTGGTGTTTGGGACTGGCCTACCTGGGAATGAAAGCTGGTGAGCATTGGAATTACTTAGGCAAATACTTCCACGAATTCGACAAGGTGATCGGAGCGGTCATCGTGATTGGGATCATTTGGTTCGTTTGGTCACACTGGCGACATCGGCTGCGGGTAGCGCGGTGATGTTGCT
>QIBC01000194.1 GCA_003225215.1 Acidobacteriota bacterium | reverse complement strand
TGCTCGCTCGCGGCTTGGATTTCACTGTATTTGCCACAACTGTTTCGTCAGCCGCCTCAATCCGGCGCCGCCGGAGATTTGTCCTGCAAAGTCGGGAACCGCGTAGTGCGTTAGTTTGTCAGCCCGCAGGCGTGACAGAGTCGCAAGCTGCCAACTCCGCGCCAAACCGCAGCGCGGGCAATTTCTGGATTCTTTCTCAGTGAGAATCCGGTTCACAAATACCGCTCGTGGTGAAAGCTTCAGGTGGCGCAAACTCTCGAGCAGGCGTCCGGTCTGCCGGTCGGGCAGCGGCTCCGGCAACATCACTGAAAAGACGCTGGCCCTCTTTTTATCCTTCAGCAGTGCGGCAAGTTCTCTCGCACGCTGCGAAATTGACGCGACTTCGACTGCCAAGTCCTGCGCCAGCGGCAGTGTACGGTTCTGAGCCAGGCTTTTCAACAACAGGCGCGTCCAGACGACGAGTCTCTCTGGCGTGCGCAGCAATTCGAGGGCGTGGCCGGTTGGAGCCATGTCGATCACCAGCGCCAGCTTGCGTGCCTCGATGAAGTCGAGCAGCTTGAAGACCGCGAAGATTTCGTCGACACCGGGAGGCACGATGTCGAGCAGAGCGGAGATCATTTCGTGCTCAAATGACAGTTCGACGTGCACGCCGCCCCGCTCCATTTTCAGCGATTGCGAGATGATGTGCTTCACCTTTCGGCTCCACGCCAGGAATTCCGCCGTGGAATCGACTTCCACAGCAGCGAAATGTTTGTCGCCAAGGACAGGTTTCGGCTCGGAACCCACGTCCTGCCCGAACAGATCGTCGAGCGAAGGGGCGGGATCGGTGGAACAGATCAACAGATTCTCGCGCCGATGTCGCCGGCGGCGCGCATACGCCAGGCCTCCCGAGATGGTAGTTTTTCCCACGCCTCCTTTGCCGACCGTGAGGGTGAGCTGCGTCTTTGTGACCGGCCATTCCACAGGCTCAAATTCCACTGGCGGCGAGCGCTTGGGTCGAGCCATTTTGAGCCGGAGTGGCTTGTCCTCAAAAACATGCTGACCAAACCGCAGCAAATTTTGGGCTCCGATGATCGGCGCACCTGGATCCTCTCCGGCAAGAATATCCGCATTCGGGAATCTGCGTTCCACAAATTTCAATGCGGCAGTGTATTCGTGAGCACGTTTCTGGCACCGTTTGCAACTTCCGCCACGAGTAACGATGCGATTCAGAACTACTTCTGCGATCTGCGCATCCACATCCTCTTTAAGCAGGCGCGCAGTTCGCGATGCTTCTTCCAGCGAAAATTTCTCTGCGCTAGTAACCATCACCAGCTTCGAGTGCTTTGACGACAGCGCCGCACGAAGCGAAGTCAGCACGGCATCCCACTGATCCAGGACTTGTGGTCGCCTCACTGCGGCGTTTCCAGCAAAATGTTGGGCAAGGACTTCGTCGCGCTTGCCAGAGAGTTCCAGGAATTCCAGGAAGCGCGCGAGCTGCGTGGGAATGCGAAAGAGCTGAAGTGTGTGCCCGATAGGTGCGGTGTCGACCACAATCTCGTCGAACTTGCCGCTGTCCATGAGGTCAGAGATCGTGAGCAGTGCGCTGACTTCGGCGAGTCCCGGCAAAGCCGTTTCGAGAAATGAGTCGATTTCTGCCTTGGAGAGAAATGTCCCCTGTTCAACCAGGTTCGTGATCGCGTCGCGGTATTCGTCGAGAAATTCCTGAAACCGGGCGCCGGCGTCCACCTGCCACACCGAAAGCCTGCTACCTCCTTTGCCGCGCAGTGGCTGCATTCCCGATTTGAGCTTCACGTCAAGCACATCGGCGAGCGAGTGTGCCGGATCGGTGGAAATCAGGACGACATTTCTGCCCGGCTTTCCACTTGCATGCAGCGCGTACGCAGTGCTGACGGTGGTCTTGCCGACGCCACCTTTTCCCAGGAAGAACGTGAGCTTGGGCGAATTGGAGGTTCTTTTCGTCATTTAGTTTTCCAGGATGAGGGGAACACGAAGGTCACGAAGGAACATAAGAGGTCACGGAGCCGGTTGAAGGGGTTCCGGTCATCAAAGTCTGCCTACCTATCTTCGTGACCTCCTCAGTTTCCTTCGTGACCTTCGTGTTCGCCTCTCGGTTGTTGCAAACAGCACGGAAAAGTGCGAAACTCATTGTGTCTCAGTTACTTAGCTAGCCACATTTCTTGTGACTATTGAGCGGACTGAGACATCTTATAGATGTCGGCTTCAACAACCCCGTAGGTGGGGCGTGAAACTGCGCAGCGCACCTACTGGAGCCGGCGGATTGCTTTCAACATCCCCGTTTCGAGCAACTCTGCCGAGGTACTTAGACGGCAGTTGTGTCGAGACTGAAGGCGGAAAATTGAATGAGCGTAGCTGCAGAACGAGCCTTGTGCTCGCTGGATAATTATCTCGTCCTCCCCGATGACACCATGGATGATCGCATCGCCGAAGCTCGTCGCCAGCTCGGACGCGATTGCGTGATCCTCGGACATCATTATCAACGCGACGAAGTAATTCGCTTTGCCGATTACACGGGGGATTCTTACAAGCTTTCCAAAATATCCGCCGAGGCGGACGGACGTTACATCGTCTTCTGCGGCGTGCATTTCATGGCAGAAAGCGCCGATATTCTCGCACGAGGCGACCAGCAGGTGATCCTTCCCGATCTCAACGCCGGATGCTCGATGGCCGACATGGCCGAGATCGGCCAGGTAGAAGACTGCTGGGAGCAGCTTGAGCGACTGGGAATCGTTGCGGACGATGGTGGCGGTATCACTCCACTGACATACATGAACTCTGCGGCCGCCATTAAAGCCTTCGTTGGCGAGCGCGGCGGTCTGGTTTGCACCTCGTCAAATGCAGGAGCAGCATTCCGTTGGGCCTATGCAAAGTCTCCTAAAGTCTTGTTTCTTCCCGATCAGCATCTCGGACGCAACACAGCTTACAAGCTGGGAATTCCCCTTTCGGAAATGGTGGTGTGGGATCCGTACATGCTGAATGGTGGACTTACTCCCGATCGTCTGCGTGCGGCAAAAGTGATTCTTTGGAAGGGACACTGCTCCGTACATCAGCGTTTCTTGCCGGAGCACGTGGACAACGTGCGCGCGAAGTATCCGGGAATTCAGGTGATCGTGCATCCCGAATGCCGCTGGGAGGTGTGCCAGAAGGCCGATCAGCTCGGCTCAACCGAGCGGCTGATCAAGATCATCGAAGACGCACCGGCGGGCACTATGTTTGCGGTTGGCACGGAAATTCACCTCGTAAACCGCATGGGCAAGCGCTTCGCCGAGCAGGGAAAGAAGGTCATTACACTCGACGATTCCGGGTGTCTGTGCACAACGATGTTCCGCATTTCGCCGCAGCATCTTGCCTGGGCACTCGAGAATCTTGTAGATGGCAACGTGGTCAACCGCATTCGCGTGGCTGACGACGTGAAGTATTGGTCAAAAGTCGCTTTAGACCGGATGTTGGAGATTGGGGCGTAAGTCTCTTGATGACTGTCTGGCCTCCCAAGGCCAAGCGGATTCTCTTTTTGTCGTACGATTCTAGATGTAACGGATCAGAACATATGGCGAGGACAACCAAATCGAGCGCAGCCAAACAAACATCGAGGCGAAGGATTAACGCCACTGTGACAAAATCGACAGGCCGCCGTAAGAAATCATCATCCCGGCTCAGGGGCGACGAACTCAAGCGCGCAGTTAAGAAGCTTCAGAACGAGCCAGATGACAAAACCGCTCGTCAACAATGGAAGCGGATTGAGCAGTCAATCTTCGGTGTGCGTTATGAAAATTAATGGCGGAGCTCAACTGGAAGGCTCTTCCGAAAGCGGCGCGAGAACACCTCTACGACTCGGTTAGAACTAGAGAAATTAGCGCCGACGATATCGCCAAACTGCAAGAATGGATCGCCCTTAATCCTGAGGTTCCCGGGAACGAGGACTGGTGCAAGGATTTCGGATCCTTCAAAGTCGTCGGGCATGGATCACGCCCCGCGACGTTCCTAAGAAAGGACCAGCCTTGCTGGGGAAAGCGACTCCCTTGAAACTGTTCGCACTCAGCCGAGAGCCCATTCTGGTCGCCCATGCTTTAGTTGTTTCGCCAGAGGTTTCGAAAATGTTTCAGAGCTGAATGCCGAGTGATGATTGCCGAATGCTCATCGACTCTGTCTATCGACTAAAATAGAACCATCCCATATGGCACAACGCACTTTTACCTTGCAGGAAGCGCAAGTCCTGCTGCCCGTCCTCAAGTCACTGATGAAGCAGGCGATCGACGGCAAGAAGCTGATCGAAACCATCGATGCCGAGTTTCAGGCGCTTGCACAGCGGATATTCCTGTCTGGAGGTCTGCTGGTAGAAATCGGTAAGGCTGCTACCCGCCGAGCCGAGCGCGATAAGACTGTTCAGCGGATTAAAGATGTCGTCGCCGAAATCGATGCGACCGGTGTTCAGGTGAAGGATCTCGACATGGGATTGCTCGATTTTCCCTGTGTGGTTGACGGCACCACGATCCTGCTCTGCTGGAAGATGGGTGAAGACAAGATCACGCATTGGCACGGAGTCGACGAAGGCTATGCCGGACGCAAGCCGATCGACGAGAAAATCTCCAAGCTCAAGAAGAAACCAAACTAAACACGGAGACACGGAGGCACGGAGAAGTGCATAACCAGGTCTGGCTTGTTTTCCGCTCTGGACCGTTCGAGTTCCGCATCACACCTCCCCGACGTTGCTTGTGAAATCCCCAGCTTCTCCCCGATTTGCTCTTTCCATTCTCTCAGTGCATTTGCATCTGCGCGCTTCATTGAGCCCTCGCACTTCCGCGGCGTGGACATACTTCCGGCAAAGCCTGCTCATTGGTATCTGTGCTCTTGTAGCTGCGCTTTCTGCGTGCGGCAGTCGCGGATCCGGCAAGCAGGAAGATGCTCTCTATGTCACCGCTACGCAGGCCTCTCTGCGCGACCGTGTGGCTCCCGTGTATACCAAAACGGGAACCGTCCGCAACGGCGATCGCGTAGTAGTGCTCGAGCGCGGTAAGCGCTGGGAGCGTGTGCGCAATGCCGCCGGCGAAGAAGGATGGCTGCAGGACCGTTACCTCGTAGGCGAGAACGTATTTGTCACGTTCCAGCAGATGTACCGCGATCATCAAAACGACCCAGCGCAAGCTCACGGCGTTGTGCGCGCCGATTTCCGCCTGCACGTCACGCCCGGACGCGATACCGACCGGCTCTTTCTGTTGAAAGAGGGAGACAAGGTCGCCCTGCTGCAGCGAACAACCGTAGCGAAGGCCGCCAGCTCTGCTCCGCCGCCTCCCCAGCTCCAGTCTGGCGCCGAAGAAAAGCAGGACGCAACCGACGCAGCCAAAGAGGACGCAGCCAAAGAGGAAGAGAAAGAGTACAAAGCGGGAGAGAAACCGTCAGCTCCGTCGCCCTCAGCAAAGAAGCCCGTTTCCCAGGAGAGGCTCACAGGAAAAGAAAAAGCCCGGCACGACAAGATGCTGGCAGCAGCTCCGGCTGTTCCCATGGAAGATTGGTGGCTGGTGCGCAGCGCGCAGGGCCACTCGGGGTGGATCCTCGCCCGCATGATCGACGTTGAAGTGCCGCTGGAGATCGCGCAGTACGCCGAGGGTCAGCGGATTGTTGCCTTCTATCCACTCAATGCGATTCACGACTCGGAACTCAACAAAGACGTGCCTTATTACCTGGTCCTGATGACCGAACCGAAGGACGGAATGCCTTTCGACTATAACCAGATACGCGTGTTCAGCTGGAACAACCGTAAGCATCGTTATGAAACTGCTTATCGCCAACGCAACGTCTTCGGGTTTCTGCCGGTGTCGGTTGGCAAGGAGTCGTTCGAAAACCTTGGCGAGCAGCCTACGTTCACGATTCATGTAAGGGACGGGAGCGGCAGCACCGCGGAGCAGAAATACCGGCTGGAGGGCGTGATCGTGAAGCGAGTCCTCGCTGCTGGAGCGGTTCCGGTGAAGACTGCGCAGGTTTCGGGCAGTAAGAGCAAACGATCCGCACGCTGATTTCGGCTAGCTCGAGAGTCGAATCGGCGGTCCCGCGAAGATTTATCGCGAACCGGGCGCGCACTCTTTGGAGCTGTCTAAGTGCCGGCAATCCCGCGCCAATGTACGCCCATCCTTTTCCGGCACGTGGCGCCCGCATCCCCGCAGGCATCAGGCGGACACGTTCCCGAATCCAAGCAACCCTATGGCAGAAAAGGTGAAGAAACTTGGGCTGAAGCGCGACTACGCGAAATATCTGTATTTCCTCGACAAGGACGGGAATGTCTGCCTAAAGCCCAAATCGGGCGAAGGCAAGACGGAAACTGTTGTTGAGAAGGCCGTTGACCGCGACAATCAGTACTTGTATTTCATCGACAAAGAGGGCGATGTGTCCCGCTCGCCGCGAGTCTCCCGGGGCAGCAAGAAAAAAGAAGCGGCCTAAGGTGTGATCCCATGTGCAGCATTTGTTTTAGGGAAGGGCATCGGCTTCAGCCGTGCCGTTCAAGGGACCGATGAATTGTCTGGCTTTAGCCGTTGGGGTAAGCCCTCATATCTAACAATGGAATTACCGACTGAGTGCTCGCTTCCCGATCGGGATGCAGCCTCAACGGCTAAAGCCGGAAGTCTTGATTAGTCGTCCGAACGGCACGGCTGAAGCCGATGCCCCTCCCTACAGCCTGGAACCTGTTGGTCTTCCGAGATGGGAGACGTGTCCTTAATGGGCCCGATCTTCTGCAAGCTCTTCAGCAAGAACTCCACAGCCTGCTCTCGATCTCCGACTTCAGTCCTCAATCTGCCTATGAGAAATTGATCGAGGCTCTGCTCCGGTCAGGAGAGCTGGAATGTGCCCTCGCCGATCATGAGGCATGCGACCAAGCGGCCGATACTCTCACTCGACTCACAGATCAGCTTGCGCTTGCACTCGCCGGACGATTGCGTCCAAAGCTTCCGTCGACCATCCTTGACCGCCTTTCCGCTCTGGACGTTCCTCAAACCCTCGTCGCATCGGTGCCGGAGGGTTTCTGCTACTACGCGCTCCATCCCCTGGATTACGCAGACCTGCTGGACGAGAACGCAATCGATGCTCCTGCTGTAGCTGTCGTAGGAATTCGTTCCATTGGTACGACGCTCAGTTCCGTTGTACGCGCCTGGTTCGAGCTGCACGGCATTCCTGCGGAGCGGATCACAGTGAGGCCGACGGGGCATCCATTCGATCGCACGCTTTCCCTGCCTGAGCGAGAGCAACAGTGGATTGCAAAGGGACTTGAGCGCGGTGCGCTTTTTCTCATTGTCGATGAAGGTCCAGGGCTGAGCGGATCGTCTTTCCTGGCAGTCGCCGAGGCGCTGGCTCAAGCTGGCGTTCCCCCGGATCGAATCCTTTTTCTGCCAAGCTCAAAGCCTGACCTGTCATCACTGCTGGCGCCGGATGCCGCCCGGCGCTGGAGCGGCTTCAAGACGATTCCGCTCAAGCCTACTCGACGTATTCCCCGAGACGCCGACAAGGACATTGGCTGGGGAGAATGGCGCAATACCGTATTTGCTAATGAGCATGACTGGCCCGGAGTCTGGGCGTGGACTGAGCGGCGGAAATTCCGTTCATCCGACCAGCGCAGCTTATTTCGCTTCGATGGCCACGGACACTACGGGAATGCTGTGCGCTTCCGGGCGCAAGTCCTCGCTGAACACGGGTGGGGCCCGGCGACCTGTGCCGCCGGAGACGGATTCAGCCGGTATTCATGGATTACCGCTGACCGGCCAACCCACATCGATCGCCATACCGTACTGCAGCTTGCGAGATATTGCGCTTTTCGTGCGGCGTGCTTCGAACATC
>QIBC01000028.1 GCA_003225215.1 Acidobacteriota bacterium | reverse complement strand
CTGTTCGGACGGAACAAAAAATCCCTGCACAGCAAGCGCGTGAGCATTTTGAGAACGCAATATCGATTCGGTTGCCGGCACGAGGTCTGCGGATTTCAGTGATCGGGGTGCTGTTAGCGACGGTCTTTTCACTGCTTGCCTATCTGTACTACCGCCACAGTCCGGCATCGCCTAAACCAAGCAACATCCCACCAACGGTTGCACCCACCGGAACTTCCGCGGCCACTCCTTCTCAGCCACTGCTGTCCACTTCGACTACAGGAACTTCCTCGAATCCCGGAAGAGAAACTGTGGCGTCTCGAACCGTTCGCCCGACTTCAATTCCCTCGAGCCGCGCGAACAAGCCTGAAGTCACTGAGCTCCAGGTGATTCAAGGACACACTGTGAGCCCCAAACCCGCCCCGGAGCCGAATGCCCCCGAACCCTCGCCGATGAACATGGGGGAGATTACGCGAGGCTCGAGCACTTTGCCTGCATCAATCGTCGCTGCGAAAACTGCGACCCCGGAGCTTGGGCCAATTCCATCGCAAGGCGTAGTCGAGGGTAAGCTTATCAAGCGCGTGTTGCCTCAGTATCCCGAGATGGCACGCCGCGCAGGGGTATCGGGTGAGGTGGTAATCGCGGGGATCATCCGGACGGACGGAGCGTTGCGCAGCTTGAAGGTCCTGAGCGGCAGCCCGTTGCTTCGCGAGGCCGCGCTGGATGCCGCGAGACAATGGCGATATTCGCCGTATCTGCTCGGGGGCAAGCCCGTCGAAGCAGAGACACGCATCACGATCAGCTTCCACCAGTAACGTTCCTCCCGCTGAGCTCATTTCAAGTCGAGGTCAATCGCAGTAGTTCTCGCGCCTCACTCTTGGCTGGCTTTTCATCGGAGGCAAAGTCCGCGGAAGAAAAAATCGTCTGTAGCGACGTGGCAGTAAGCTGCAACGATGTCCTGAACTCTTACAGAATCCCTTCATAATCGGCAGCAGTTGAGGCTCGGTAATTTCTGGCGGCAAGACCGTCAAATTCGTGTACTTACCAGGAATTCCGCGAACGTCCTGCAAGGCCGCAGGGATGAGTGCGGAGAAGTCAGGGAACGGACTACTTCGTCAAAGTGTGGAAGGAGAGGGGAGGAGTGCTCTTATCGAAATATCCTTTCGGCGCTGCTCCGAGCCGTGTTGCTCGGCTCCTGGTCCACTGGACTGCCATCGTTGCTGGCTTGCATCAACAGACGATCCTGCTTAACCGAATGCAAATAGTTAACGAGCTGCGTGTATTCGCGCCGATCGGCAGCGGTCACTGCTGCCGTGTTGGCCACTGCGACCGCCTGCTCAGCTTCAGCGATGCATGGATCAAACACGGTATCGGGCTCGGACCGGGCTTCCTGCGCTTTCTTAATCTGTTCAAACGCAATCTTGCCCAGCTGGTGGAAGTTAGACGAAACGGTGGCAGCCTGCCCTGCCGGAGCTAGCTGAATTGCTCCGTAATAAAACAGCGGCGCCAGCATCATGGCGAGAAAGCAAATACGCACTTTCATGCTGAAATGATGGGCTTATTGGGCTGACATTGGTTAATTACGCAGGTCACAAATGCGCCGTCAGCATAGAGAAAAGTAATCTGCAAGTAACCAGCCTTATTACCAACTGATAACTACTGCAGCAATCCGATTTGGCGCTGTAGGGCTTGGAAACGCTTATCAGAGTGCAAGTTCTGGAACTCGGGATATACGTTTAAGTACACCAGGTATTCATCGCGTCCTTGGTAGGCCTTCTCGAGCCAGGTCATGGCTTCTTCATTCTCGCCGAGTCCGTCAAAGACCAGGGCCACATGCAGCGGTGACACATACTGCCTCCCTTCGCCGATCCTTTGGAGCTGCTCGAGCACCTTCAGGGCATCGAGCCGTCTTCCACTCACCGCATATGCATACCCCAACCATGCGAGTTTGTCTTGCTGGCCACCCGAGTAGTCTCTCGCTTTTTCCAGCGCTGCAATTGCTTCCGCATTTCGTCCCTGAAGGAGTAGAACGGGCCCCATGCGTTCATAAACGTAAGGCTGTTGTGGATCGATCTCAGCCGCTTTCTCATACTGCGCATTGGCTAGATCAAACCGCTTCATCAGGCCGAGCAAGGATCCCTGATTCGTTCGGCTGAACGATTCCAGAGGGCTAAGTTCAATGGCCTGTCTCGATTGGGTCAGAGCTTCTTCGAACCGACCCATGCTCTTCAGAAATAACGCATAGGTGTCGCGTGACGTAGTGTCATTAGGATTGAGTTGAATCGCTCCCCGAAATTCCTTCTCGGCATCCGTGAAGTTCCACTCGTAGCGCCACTCTACCCACGCGAGCTCGCGATGCGCCGTCGCGGAGTCTGGATCAAGCTCCAATGCTTTCATAAGAAGATTGCGCGCCGCCGCGTAGGACGACTTGGGATCCGCAGCACCCTGGCTTGCCATGGCACGGTTCATGACAGCCATAGAGACATAGGGCGGAGCATAACCAGGGTTAAGCCGAATCGCTGTCCTAAGATGTTCCATGTTGGCCTGCATGGCTTGGCTTCCCGGGGAATCGAACCGGAGCTTTGCTTTCAGGTAAGCGTCATACCCTTCGCTATTCACCGTGTTGGCGACTGCGAAGCGAGCCTCTTCTTGCGGACTTAATTGCACGCGAATCTCCGAGGCTATTTCCCGGGCGACGCGGTTTTGCAGGGCGAGCACGTCTTCCAGATTCCCGTCATAACTGTTTGACCAAAGGTGGTCGCGCTTGCCCTTCTGGATCAGCTCGGCTGTGATTCGCACCTGATTGCCGAAACGTCTGACCGTTCCCTCCAGAAGATAGTTGGCGCCGAGTTCCCCTGTGATCTGATCCTCGCTCTTTGCCTTCCCCTTGTACCTTGCCATGGATGCCCAGGCAATAACGCCGAGCCGGTCAGAAGGCATCCGTCCGATTTGGGAAATCATTTCGGCCGTAAGACCGTCAGCAAAAAAGTCCTGGGCCGGGTCGTTGCTGAGATTCTGAAAAGGCAAGATCGCCAGCATGGCTCTGGCAGATGGAACTGCCGCAGTATGCCCGCGTACGAAATAGGCCACAACCAAGAGCAGAGCCAGCGATCCCGCCAGGACGAACTTCCAAGGCTTGCGACGCGATTTCTCAAGCGAAAATTCCGGCGTCGCGGCAGCAGGAACGGGCAGTGGGCCAGGTGAGGGTCTCTTTATCGCCTCGATTGGTGCAATCAACCGATATCCGCTTTTGGGAATCGTCTGGATAAACCGCGGATTCTTCTTGTCGTCGTCAAAAACCTTACGAAGTTCAGAGATTGATCGAGTTAAGACGTCATCGGTGACGAATGTGTCCGCCCACACGGTCTGCATCAACTTTTGTTTAGAGACCACACCCTGAGACTTCGCCAGGCACACCAGTACCTGCATGACCTTGGGCTCGAGGTGAACCATTCGGCCGTTGCAGCGCAGGCTGTTGAGCTGTGGCGAGACAGTCCACTCTTGAATCTGGAAGTTGTCGTCCATCACACCTTTAGACGTGCAGCGTCCGCGTGATTATGACCCCACCACCGGGTATTTGGTTTCCGAAGAAATTCCGATGAAAATCCGAATTACGACTTTCACCCGGAAACTCGCGAAAACTTAATTCCACCCTCCGGACTTCCTCCGTTTCCGACGCATAGCTTGCGACTGGCACCAACCGGTGCAAAGTCCGCATGAAATGGCTTCCCCTGCTCTGGTTCGGCCTCTCTCTACACGTATGCGCACAAACTGTTCCCTTTGAACTTCACGACGGCTTCTTGATTACTTCGAGGTGCGCCATTGGAGATCTGCGGAACCTCATCGCCGTAGTTGACACCGGAGTCACAGAGACGACCTTAGACCTTCGCATCGCCAAGCGATTGTCGTTACCCATGCGAACGGAGAACGCGACGGTAGGAACGCGCAATGCAGCGATTCAGGCGATCTCCATCCCCAGAATCGACTTTGGACCTGTTCACAGCGAAAATCTTTCAGGAATTGCTGCTGACCTTTCATCTTTGACGCATCAGACGGGAATTCGTCCCGACGTATTGATCGGGATGGATGTGCTCATGCTGAGCAACTTTATTCTCGATTACAAGGCCAAAACCATCACCTTCGGCAGCGCTCCACCCCTCAAGCATTCCGCGAAGCTCATTTCGGTTATGCGCCTGGCGCTGCTCGACGCAACCATCGACGGCAAGAGACTGCGCTTCCAGGTCGACACCGGATTCAACTCGATCCTTGTCTACGGTGGCAAACTGGGCGCCTCTCCTTTACAGGAACCTGGTGCTCACGCCTCCACCTCCGGCATTCCACTCAGGGCTCAACGCGCGTATGTGCGCGAGCTGCAGATTGGGGACTGGAAATTCAATCGCGTCGACGTATATGTCACCGACGAAGGTCCGGCAGGTAATCCCGGTTTTGACGGACTACTCGGGCCCACGGCCGTCGGCATCCGGCGTCTCGCGTTTAACTTTGAAATGCACACCGTGGCATGGGAGTGACCGCGTAGCCGCAGCTCCCGAATGGATCACCCAAAGACACGGCCGACGACTAAACTGGTATTGCCCACTTCGGACATCACTCCAGGAACGCGACCATTCAATCCCATACATCAGCAAGGATCATTTGGCTGGCGGTTCTCACAACGGCTTTGTGCGGCACGCTCTCCGCAGACGCGCCTCCAGCGGACTCTCCGGCTTCCGCGAACCAGCTGAGTGGCCAGCAGGTCATCGACTATTTAAATCAGACCATCGATTGGTACCGTCAACTCGCTATTGAAGAAAGCAACGCCACCGATCCGGCAGACATTTTGTTCGTGAACGGCGATCGGCAAATGGTGAGCCAGATCGTGCGCTTGTCGTTCGACTTCGCCCGTTCAGCTGGGCAAGCGCTCGCTGGACAAGCAGGAGCAAATTCAACTCAGAATCCTGCAAATTCAAGACTGCAAGACCTGATTCAATTGGCCGCCAAGACAGACCAAGTAGTGCGCGACACTCAGGCTGAGATCGATCAGCTTAAAGAGAAGCTAGGCACTGTCACAGCACGCGAGCGGCCGAAATTGCAGGCAACCCTCGATGAACTCGAGTCGGAGCTAGCCCTGGCACAAGCCCGCAGCGAGGCACTTCATAACATTTTGCAGTTCGCCAGCACCGGATCCAGTGGAGCATCGGGAGGCAATCTTCTAGCTCAAGTTCAAGAGCTTCAGCGTTCGGTCCCAGAGGCCACGCGGAGTAATGCGAGCATACCGGCAACCGATGGACAGTCCAAGAGTGGAACACCCGCCGCTGCTTCTGCTGCCCCATCTTCCGCCCAGGCGAGACGCGAACAACCAGCCGGGCTATTGGCATTGGTCTCCGATCTTTTCTCGCTGACACGCAAAATGCGCGCCATTGACGACCGGGTGAAAGCGACAAATGGGCTTTCCCAGACTATGCAGAGTCTGCGCGCTCCGCTCGTCAAGAATATTTCCGCCCTGATTCAGCGAGGCAATGAACTGGCTCAGCAGGCCGATACCAGCGACATCCCCGGGCTCCAGCAGCAAAAGCGCGAACTGGATGCTTTGACTGCGCAGTTCAAACAGACCTCCAGCCTAATGCTCCCTCTCAGTAAGCAAAGCGTGCTCCTCGACCTTTACAAGAGCAATCTCGTCCGCTGGCGCAGCGACGTGAAGACGCAGTACCAGATCGATCTTAAGAATCTTGGACTTCGGCTGCTCGTGCTCACGCTTGTGCTGGGAACGTTCTTGATACTCGGGGAGCTGTGGAAGCGCGCGACCTTCCGCTATGTGCACGATTTCAGACGACGCTATCAGTTCCTGCTTCTGCGCCGCATTCTTCTGTGGTTCGTAATCGCCATCACGATCGCTTTCGCGCTAGCCACTGAGATCGGCTCACTGGCGACGTTCGCAGGGCTGATCACCGCCGGCATAGCAGTCGCCCTGCAGAATGTAATCCTGGCGGTCGCCGGCTACTTCTTCCTGATCGGACGCTACGGCGTTCGCGTCGGCGATCGCGTGCAGATCTCCGGAGTCACGGGTGATGTGCTCGACATCGGCCTCGTTCGCATTCATTTGATGGAGATGGGAGGCAGCGGCAATTACATTCAACCCACGGGCCGCGTAGTCGTTTTCTCCAACTCCATCGTCTTTCAACCCACGGCAAGCTTCTATAAACAAATTCCTGGGACGAACTTCGTCTGGCACGAAGTCTCGCTCACCCTCGCTTCCGAGAGCGATATCCGCATGGCGGAATCGCGGCTATTGGGAGCCGTCGAGAAGGTATATGCCAGTTACAAGGACCGTATCGAAGCGGAGTACCGGCAGATGCAGACCCAGCTGAACGTCCGCACGGTGGCACCGAAGCCGGTAAGCAGATTGCGGCTCGCACAGGGTGGTCTCGAGGTTGTAATTCGTTATCCAGTAGAACTGGACAATGCGGCGGAGATCGACGATCGCATCACTCGCGAATTGCTCGCCGCTCTGGGCCAGGAACCGCGCCTGCGACTGGTCGGCTCCGGGACTCCCAACATTCAAGCAGTACCCAGCACAAATGGAGCGACCGCGACCCGCGAGGTGACATCCAAGAGCGATGGCAACTAGTCGCGCCGCTGCAATGTCGAATGCTGCCGCACGCACTTCTACAATAACGATTCGTGAAACGAATTTGGACGATGTGGAAGAAATCCTCCATCACCGCCGCCAGATGTTTTCCGATATGGGCCATCCGGAAGCAGTGCTGGATCCAATCGTGCGAAGCTGTCGACCCTATATGCAACGTTACCTCGCTGACGGTTCCTATCGCGGATGGTTCGCAATCGCGCCCGATGGGCGAGTAGCGGCAGGAGTGGGTCTTCTCATCACGCCGCTTGTGAGCGGGCCGTTGGCTCCCGACAATGTCAATCGCGCTTATCTCTTGAACGTCTACACTTACCCGGAATTCCGAAAACGTGGCCTGGCGCGCGCGCTTACTCAGAAGGCAATTGATTACTGCCGCTCCCAAGAATTCAAAGTCCTCTGGCTACACGCGAGCAAATATGGACGGCCCATCTACGAATCCATGGGATTCGAAGCAACGAACGAGATGAGGCTGATTATCGATTGATTTGAAAGCAGAGTATTTACCCGATGAGGTAATCCGCCTTGTCACCCAGCAATTTCATGCTTCGACTACAATTTCTGCATGCGGTTCGGTATTCGTCTATTGGTGCTCGGCGTCCTCGCCACGTCATCGTGCTGCACTCTGGTGGCCCAGAACGGCTCGACCGAGCACAAGAGTCCGAAGCCCCAAGCCTCCGATCCACTGCCGCGCTCAGAAGACGATCAGCACTCCGCCCCGCCGGTAGGCGACAACGAGAGCTCCAGCAAGCAGACGCAGATTGACATCTCTCCGCCGAAGGATGACGCGGAGAAGCATCCTGACAGCGAAGTGGGCGAAGTCACAGAGATGCACGCATGGAATCCGCACAAAGCGCAGAAAGATCTAGAGGTCGGCGAGTTTTACTTGAAGCGCAAGAACTACCGCGCCGCTGAAGACCGTTTCCGCGAAGCGCTCCTCTACAAACCCGGTGATGCAGTCGCTACTTATCGGCTGGCTGAAGTACTCGATCTACAAGGCCAATCCGGAGAGGCGGTAAAGAACTACGAGGCTTATCTGAAGATTCCGTCCAACGGCAAATTCACGCCGGAAGCGAAGAAAGCGTTGGTCCGGCTTGAGGCGAAGCAAAATCCCCCGCAGTAGCGGATGGGGTTCGCGGCAAAGCGCCATCCCCCATCTGCTATCCGCTGGACGTTTCGGGCCTGCTCCTAAAGTCATCACAACTTCTTGGCCGACAACTCCTTCTGCACTTTGCTCCGAATGAAAGCGTAGTTCAACTGAGGAAGCGAATTGAAATCGGCGATCTTCTTGGCATACTCCTGCGCCTTCGCTGAATCGCCCTTCGCCTGATACGCCTGGCTCAGCCGGTAGAGATTCCTTGGATCCTGCTGGTTAGCCTGGTCCAGTTCCGCGGTCGCCTTGTCATAGTCTTTTTCCGCGAACGCGATTCTTCCTTCCAGCTCATGTGCCTGCCTGAGCTGCGCTGGATTCTGCTGTGCCTCAGCGCCTTGGCGAAATTCCTCCGCATTCTTCTTGGCGGCTGCAGTGTCTTTCCGCGCGAGCGCGAGCGTGGCCGCATTGAAGAGACGTTGGAGCTTCGCATTGTCCTTGATCTGCTGCGAGAGTCCCGAGGCCTGGACTATCTGGAGGGAGCGGTCATACTGCTGAGCGGCGGCGTCATAACGCTGCATCTCCGACAGGATATTTCCCTTCGCCTGCAGATCTGCAGCCATCGCTGCCGAATCATTCTTCTTCTCCGCAATCGCATACTGCTTGTCCATCGCCTGCAGGGCTTTCTCGAGATTGCCGGCGTCGGCCGACAGTACTGCCATGCCGAAGTACGCGGTACGGCGCTCGCCGTCATTGCGCGCCTGATCGGCCATGGTTTGCAACTCGCCGGCCGCCGCATCAGCCTTGCCCTGATACATCAGGTCGGCGCTGATCCCAAAATGGGAGGCGTTAAAATGGGGATCAATCGAAAGGGCTTTGCGATACTGCGCGATTGATTCGTCGAACCTGCCCATCTTCAACAATAGTTCGGCATACGAGTCGTAAGGATTCGGATCGCCGGGAATCAGTTCGACATATTTCTTGAACGCATCTTCCGCACTCGAATAATCTTCCTGCTGCCGGTAGGCATAGCCAAGCAGGTTGTAAGCGGGCGAGTAATTCGGAGATATCTCTGTCGCCTTCTTGTAGTGCGCGACGGCGTTATCGTAATCCTGAAGCCCAAAATAGTACCCGCCCAGATTGAACTGCACGCGCTCATCTTCCGGATAGGCGGCGACCAGCTTGTCGAGATATTGCTTCTGTTCCGCCGGCCTGCCATTTGCTCCTGCCTGATTCGCAAGGATCAGCAATTTCTCGCCCTCCGACACCTTGTCAGCCAGGCTCACTGCCTTTTTCAAATGCTCGAAGAAGTCCTTCGCAGTGGGTGCGCTGTTGGCCCTCGCCAGTTCCGCCGAAGCAAAGTTCGGATCGAGTGCGATCGCTTTGTCGAAGTGATTGAGAGATTCCTGCGCAAGGAGCTTTTCGAAAACGTCGCGCCCCAGCAGAAACTCCTTCTTCGCCTCTTCAGAGCTGGTCGTGATTGGAATCTTCCCATTCTCAGACACAGCGGATGCTGCACTGCCGCTGCAGAAACCCCAAGTGACCGCGCTCATCAGGAAAAGCGCACCCACGATTGGGGATAACCATCGGTTCGAACGCATGGAGACACCTCCGTCCATCAAAGTTTGCGAGCGGTTGCTCGCTCTCAGCCCAACCAGACGTGCTCGGACGTTAGTTTGTTACCGGATTTCCGACATGGGCACCAGCAGGTAGGGACGAGTAGACCAATAAAGAGGACCGCGAACGGAAAACGAACGAACCTCGCCGTGCGACGTGTCGGGTGGCTCCTCAAAGAGTAAGTCATCGAGTATGGGTAAGCAGATGGCATTCTCATACGTTCACTTCTTTTACAGTTCTTAGTACCACCTTCCATTGTTGGAAAACCGTGAGCTCCGTTTCGTTTGGCTCTTTGGGCTTCATCCTTCAAACGCTGTGCAACAGAAAGCACTGGGCGATTCATTTGCCCTCTCCTGACGTACTCCCAAAACTTCATTTGACCCGCCCACCGCCGCTCATTACCATCAGCAACCACGGTTTCGCAGGAGCCTACGTCAATGAGTCTGGATTCCCAGGAACCAGCACGCATCGTCGTCGCGGACGACGACAATGCATTGCGTTACGCGATTACCAAGCTGTTGAAGAGCTGCGGTTATGACGTCACAAGCTTTGACAACGGCGCCGATGCTCTGGAAGCAATCCAGCGTAACCCCTTCGATCTCGCGATTCTCGACATCTGGATGCCGCGTATGAGCGGCCTTGAAGTGCTTGCGCACCTTCGCACCGAAGACAAGAAACCGCGAATCATTATCATGACCTCGGACGACACGCCCGAGACCTTGTTACGCGCGGTGCGCGAACAAGCGTATGACTATGTTGCCAAACCGTTTCCGCCGCACGACATCATCGAACGAGCACAGCGGGCACTGCACAAAGACTCCGAACCTCCGATCGAAGTAATCTGCGCTCAACCTCATTGGGTGGAACTGCTCGCGCCTTGCACACGGGGAACCGCGGAGCGCATTGAAGGCTTCATTCTCCGACTCGAGGTGGGCTTGTCTGAAGAACTCCGCGTGGAAGTAGCTCAGGCCTTTCGCGAACTTCTGATGAATGCAGTCGAATGGGGTGGAAAGCTCGATGCAAATCGGAAGGTCCGCATCGCCTACGTGCGCACACCGCGTATGCTCATGTATCGCATCGCCGATCCCGGCCAGGGCTTCAGCTTTCAAGACCTTGATCATGCCGCCGTGGGACACCCTCCCCACAATCCGGTCTCACACATGGCGGTCCGCGAGAAAAAAGGAATTCGCCCCGGCGGATTCGGCATCCTCATGACCAAAGCCGCCGCCGATGAGTTGATCTATAACGATAAGCAGAACGAAGTCATCTTTATCCGCTACTTGATGCCGCAGGACGCCGCGGCTTCTGGAAAAGCCTCGTAAATTCCGTCAGCATGGTAAAGACGCAGCATGCGTTGGATTCTTCGGCGGACCGAAACCGCGCTGGCTCAGAATCGTGAAGTGCAGGTCAGTACCGTCGGTAGTAGCTGATGCGTGCGAGAAAGTCTGGGCGCGGACAACGCCGTTGCCATGTAGCTGTCATCCTGAGCCTAGCCGTTGAGCGAAGGACCTCGCGCGATCCATATTTTTAAATGGGCTGTCCTGGCTTTTTGGCCGAGATACCTGCACAAACGTCTCGCAGTTATAACCATCACGCAGACGTCCTTCGGCGAAAACCGCGTCTCAGGATGAATGGTTGAGTGATACGCGACTAGTACATAACACAAGCAAGACTTACTTCACGACCTCCACCAACTTCCCTTCCGGCAACTGCGACAGCCGATAAATCAACAACGCGGCGCGTTTGCTGTTGATCGGGATTGAGGTCAAGTCGATCTTCTCCGCCGCCGAGTGATCGCCTGAACCCGATGATCCAACTCCTGCGAGCGTCGGAATATATTGCGCGATGAACGCACTGTCGCCGGCGCCACGCTTCATCGGATCCAGTTCGGGCATGTCAGGTTGACCTAGCGAGTGGTTTACTTGGTTCAATAGCTTCAACAACGCCTTGTTCCCTTCGGTGGGTTCCTGCGGAGGATAGGCTTCATAAAACTCGATCTTCGCATCAGTCTTCGCCAGATGCTGCGCAACAATACCGCGCATCCTCTCTTGCACGCGTTGTACCTGTTCGTTCGAAAGGCAGCGCAGGTCGCCGATCGCAATCGCACTAGGCGCAACGATATTCGGCTTGCCGGTAGCCTGACCTCCGGTGTCCTGCTGATTAGTCTGCGCCGTGGTCCCGCCAAGAATGAGCCCGACATTGTAGGTCAAATAGTCTTCACGGAGCTGGCTACGGAAGGCATCGAGGATCCGCGTTAGCTCGTAAATGGCTCCGAATCCCATATTGGGACCGAAGACCCCGGCTGAGTGCCCGGTCTCTCCGCTCGCCGTAACGCGCCAGGTCATGCTGCCGCGCCGGCTGGTACTTCCGTAATAAACTCCGTCCCGACGAGCAGTGTTTTCAAATTCCAGCCCGGCATCGCTGTTCTTGGCTGCCTCGATCATGTCGCGGCGGGCGATTTCGAGCGGATGCCCGGCGGCTTCTTCGTCCCCACTGAGCACGATCTTGATGTCTGCATGATCGAGCGCTCCCGAGGCTTTGAGCGCCTTCAGCGCGCTGATCATCACGACCAGGCCGCCCTTCATGTCGTCCGTCCCAGGGCCGGATGCCCAGTTGCCGGCCTTCTTCTCAGAATCCCCGCCGGCCGCCGTATCCGGATCGCCGCTCGGTCCCAGCATGGTGAAGTGCTGGAACGGACTCTCCTTCTCAAAAACCGTATCCATGTGCCCAATGAGCAGCACACGCTTGCCGCACTTTCCCGGATTGGCACAGGGATGCTCGGCAATCAACGTGCCTGCCCGCTGCACTTGATCCATGGGAACCCAGCGGACCTTGAATCCGAAGGCTTCAAACTGCGGCAGCAGGACTTTGCCGACGGCACGTACGCCTTCGAGGTTCTTGGTTCCGCTATTGATCTCGACTAATTGGCGCAGCAGGTCGATAGGCTGCTGTTTGTCTGCATCGATTGCCTGGACGATTTTCGTTTCGTTTGAATTGAGGTTTTGGGCCTGGAGAAGGACGTTTGCAATTAGAAGAACGAATAGGAGGAGACGAGTGAGTTTCACTCGCGAATGATAGCAAACCGCTTTCTAGGTAGAGACGCAGCATGCTGCGTCTCTACCGAGTCAACTCCAAGTCCCACGTTTCTCCCCCACTAGATCTGCCCCGAACGCCTGATGCGGTTCCGATCCAATTACGGGCCTCGGGAGTAAGCATTAAGCTGACTACCCGCTAGAATATTCCGCATGACCCGAGCCTTGGTTTGTGTCCTTCTGGCCACAACATATTTCCTTCCCAATGCCCGCGCTGACGAAAACACCGAGCGTGCTGTCAGCGTCCGCGAGGCTAATCTTTACGTCTCTCCCGACACCAGCAGCCAGAAACTCGGAGTCATCGAGCGGGGACGGGAAGTTGCCGTACTCGAACACAGCGGACAGCAATGGCTGCACGTTCTGGCGTCCCTGGGAGGAGAGCGCGAGGTCTCCGGATGGGTGCTCGACAAGGGTTTGGTTCGCAAAACCACGCCAAATGGCGATCAGATTTTGTTTGGCGAAGGCGCCGACTCAGAGTCGGAGGCCAGCCGACGCGGCGGTCGCCGTGGCGCAGACAAAGATGCATTGCGGCTCTACTATCGCGTCGCCGAGTACTTCCCTAATTCGCCTCTTGCCGGCGAAGCCGCGTATCGCTCGGCGGACATTGCTTGGCAGCTCGACGTTGAAGACATGAGACGGCGTCCCTCGGCGCAGGAGAAGGATCCGTACATGCGTCATCAGATGGACGAAGAGCAGATGCGCAAGGTGATGAAGAAATATCCAAACACAAAATGGGCGGATCTTGCTGCCTTCGATCTGATTGACAACAAGCTGTGCGGCGACTGGCAAGGCGATCCCAAATGTCCCGAGAAGGAAACTTCTCTGTACGAGAAGTACGCGGCCGATCATCCGCAATCGCCGAAGGCTGCCGAGGCCCTCTACGATGCCGCGTGGAGACAATCTGCCCTGATCGAAATCTATCGCGAGCGGCAGGACCAGAAAAAGCAGGAGGAGAGCCGCGCACATGCCATCCAGTTGGCACAGCGAATTCCCCAGCAGTTTGCGAACTCCGACTTCGCCTACCGCGCCCAGCGTCTGCTATATCTCTTACAGCAAAAGATTCCAACCTACGGCAACGTGACCGACTGACTCACGCCTCAATCGAAAGGACAATCATTGCCCGTTTACCAGGCTGTTGTGCTCGCAGTCGTGCAGGCATTTGGAGAATTCCTACCTATCTCGAGTTCGGCGCACCTGATTCTTACTCGCTGGTTCTTTGGCTGGAGCGAGCTCGATCCGACGATGGATCTCACGTTTGATGTCGCCCTGCACGCCGGAACATTGCTGGCTGTACTGATTTATTTCTTCCCCACCTGGATCAATCTGATCGTCGCGGGATTTGGTGGACAGCCAAAGATGTCTGCGAGCGGCGCCGGATTCGGCAACGTCGACGACGTCGAAAGCGGCCGTGACCGCATGCTGTTGTGGTGGATCGTTCTGGGAACTGTGCCGGGGGCAATCGCGGGCAAGTTGCTCGACAAATATGCGGAACTCAAGTTCCGCGAGAACTATCTGCTAATTGGATCGATGCTCGTGATCGTCGGGCTGCTCATGTGGGTTGCGGAGAAGCTGGGCGGGCAGCGACGGACGATTACTGGAATCAACGCGATTGATGCAATTCTTATCGGCGCCGCACAGGCATGCGCGCTCGTTCCCGGTGTGTCCCGGTCTGGCTCGACCATCACAGCGGGATTAGCTCGAGGTCTAAACCGGGAAGCCGCTGCTCGATTTAGCTTCCTGCTGCTCGCCCCTATTACAGCGGGCGCCGTGCTCCTCAAGACACACGCAGTCATGAAAGCGGGCGGCCTTCCTCCTGGAATGAAACAGCCGTTCCTGATCGGCATATCCGTATCTGCCGTTCTGGGATTAGCGGTAATTGCTTTCTTCCTTCGCTTTCTCCGGACACATTCTCTCGACCTCTTCGTGATTTATCGCGTACTGCTTGGAATCGCGGTGATCGTACTAGCTCTCAAGCATTTCCACGCTGGATAAGTACACCCGGGGGAAGCATTGCAGACGGCAGATGTCATCATCATCGGGGGAGGAATCGTCGGCTCCAGCATCGCCTACCATCTCACCGAGGGCGGCTGCCGCAATGTGCTGGTCCTCGAGCGTGAGGCGCATCAAGGCAAGGGCTCGACGGGCAAAAGCATGGGCGGCGTGCGCGCCCAGTTCGCCACCCGGGTGAACATCCAGATGTCGCTCTACTCGATCCCCTTTTACGCAACCTTCGACGAGCGACTCGGGCACCCTGCTGGATACAGGCCGCAAGGCTACTTGTTCGTCGCGACTAAGCCTTCGCATCTCGAATATCTCCGAACCAATCAACGGCTGCAGAAGTCACTGGGACTCAAAGACGTTCGCATGGTCAGCAAGGCGGAGATAGTCGCAATGGTTCCTCAACTCCGCTCCGACGATATCCTCGGCGGAAGCTTCTGCCCAAGCGATGGCTTCGTGGATCCGTATAGCGCGATGACTGGCTTCATTAAGAGCGCCGTGGAGAGCGGCGCAACAGTTTGGAAGTCGGCCGAGGTCACACACGTTCTGAATGAGAGCGGCCGCGCCTCAGGAGTCGCAACTACACGCGGAGAGGTGCATGCACCGATTGTGGTAAATGCCGCCGGCCCGTGGGCCGCCGAGATCGCTGCGATGGCAGGCGTCGATCTCCCGGTGAAGCCGCTGCGTCGCATGCTGATCCCGACGGAGCCATTCGATGAGGTTTCCCGCGAAATCCCTATGGTAATCGACATGACCAACGGCTTTCATTTCCGCCCCGAGAGTCGCGGATTTCTGCTCGCTTGGAATGATCCGGAAGAGACTGCTGGATACAAATTCGACCTCGATCCGGAGTTCATCGAGAAGGTGCTGATTCGCGCGGCTGATCGAGTGCCGTGCTTTGAGAATCTGGCCGTAAATCCAAAGCGCGCCTGGGCTGGCCTATATGAGATGTCTCCCGATCATCATGGAATCATCGGAGAGTTTGAAGAACTGCCAGGTTTCTATGCCGCCAATGGTTTCAGTGGGCACGGAGTGATGCACGCACCGGCAACCGGAAAGATCGTCGCGGATTTGATCACGTCAGGAACAACAAAGGTCATAGACGACGTAACTGTAATCAGTCCAGCGCGCTTCAAATCCGGAAAATTACTGCATGAAACAGCGGTGCTCTGATGGAATGAGGTATTGATCAAATCATCAAACAAGAATATATCGTTGGCGAAACCGGAGTTCCGCTGAAACGCAGGTTGCGATAGGATGGCGCAAAGGAAGCGTATGGAGAATCTGCAATTCACGGTTCGGATCTTCAAAGAAGGGCGTGCCTTCGTTGCACATGTTCCGGAACTTGATATCTCAAGCTGCGGTGACACTGAAAGTGAGGCTCGGCGTAACATCCGGGACGCTGTTTCGGGGTTCATTGAAACAGCTAAAGAATTAGGGACTCTTAAAGAAATTCTTGAAGAATCTGGATACCGACTTGAGAATGGCCGATGGCGTGAGCCCGAAGTAGTTGGGGTGGAGCAAATGCATCTAGGGCTGGAATAGGATGCCCTCGATTCAGCCCGTTCCATATCAAATCCTAGTCCGCGTCTTCGAAGAAGATGGGTTTAGACTGGCTCGGCAGAGGGGTGATCACCTCATTTACACCAAACCGGGAATTAAGCGTCCCTTGGTTATCCCGGCATATCATTCCGTCCCAGTATTCATCATCCGCAACTTGCTGCGAACAGCTGGAATGTCGCGGGAGCACTATTTTCAGCTGCTCGGTCAGCGGTAAGTATGAATGCCGCCATATATTGGGTCTCGTGACTCCACGTCTTGAACCACAGGAAACAATCTGGACTTCGGTGTCGAATCTGCGATAATCATCCTGCTCTGGCCGCTCCGCGACCCGTTTGAGGGGATCATCTCCCTCTGGTCCGAGAGGCCCCAAAATGAACGCATTCCTTCGGCCGTTTACGCCGACCAAGAACCGTCGTTTCAACGAGTTGATCGGCTTCTCGATGATGGCGGCGGCGCTGCTGCTGCTGCTTGCGTTCGCATCCTACTCACCTCTTGATCCATCCCTGAACACAGCTGCGGTCGCCGAAGGCGGTCCAACGCACAACTGGATTGGCCGTGTGGGTGCGCTTATCGCCGACCTGTCCCTCCAAGCGCTTGGCATTGCAGTTTTCAGTATTCCCCTGATGTTGGGCATGCTCGGATTACGGTGGTTTCGTTCACGGCACATCCATTCACCGATCGAGAAGTTGCTGGGAGCGTTGACTCTTTTACTATTCATTCCGGCCTTCTTAGGATTGCTGCCTGGACATCTTCGCTGGATGCATGCAATCGCGATTGAGGGCTTATCTGGAAAGCTTCTCGCCGACTTCCTCATCCATTACTTCAATCTGCCCGGCGCTTATATCGTGGCTCTCAGCGTGATTGCCGCCGCGCTGTATCTGTGCACTACGTTCTCTTTTACCGAACTTCACTTCTGGCTGGAGACACGCTTCACGTTTGTTAGAGCGGCGTGGCAACGTTTGCAGGATTGGCGCGCCGAGCGTGCCAAAGCAAAAGCTCAGAAAGAACTCGAGAAGCGCAAGGCCAACCGGCCCATGGTGACAAGCCAATTGCTTCCGGCGAAGAAAGCCTCGGCAGTCGCGGAAGTTTCCAATCGGTACGAGCAGGCGGGTCCTGTCAAGACGGGCCTGGAAAAGATGGCTGACTCGTATTCCGCTCCCGAAACGGAATGTGAATCGGAGCTTGACGAGCCGATCGTTGAAGACCGGTTAATTGAGGTTGGAACGCGCGCAGATTCGGGCACAAAGCGGAAGACTGTGCTGCCGAAGTCTCACGGTACTTTCCAGCTTCCGCCAAGCGCGATGTTGAAGCGGCCCGATGAGCAGTATGCCGTTAACGAAGCCGAACTCAAAGAGCAGGCTCAGATTCTGGTGGAGAAGTGCGCCGAGTTCGACGTCCACGGCACCATCACGCACATCAACCCCGGCCCGGTGGTGACGACCTTCGAGATGAAGCCCGAAGCCGGAATCAAGTACAGCCGCATTACCGGGCTCTCTGAAGATCTCTGTCTGGCTATGAAAGCGGAAAGCATCCTGATTGAACGCATGCCAGGGAAGAGCACAGTAGGCATTCAGGTGCCAAATGCCGAACGCGAAACCATCTACCTGCGCGAAGTAGTCGAGTCGCAAGGGTTCGTCGCTGCGCGCTCGCCACTGACGCTCGCCCTCGGCAAAGACATCAATGGACGCATCATCACCGCCGATCTTGCGACCATGCCGCACTTGCTGATCGCCGGATCCACCGGCTCGGGTAAGTCAGTAGCAATCAACGCGATGATCATGTCGCTGCTGTATAAAGCGACTCCGGATCAAGTGCGGCTGATCCTTGTAGATCCCAAGCGAGTCGAACTCGGAAACTACGACGGAGTGCCGCATCTCTACACACCCATCATCACCGAGCCTAAGCTTGCTGCCGTTGCATTGCGCAATGCCGTGCGCGAGATGGAGCGTCGACTGAAGCTGCTGGCGGAGAAGAGCGTCCGCAATATCGATCAATACAACAAGCTATTCAGCGAAGACACTCCCAGCCTGTTCGAAGAGGACAGCGATCACAAGCCGCTTCCCTACATCGTCATCATCCTTGACGAGCTTGCTGACCTGATGATGCTCGATGGCAAGAACGTTGAGGAATCGATCACGCGGCTGGCGCAGATGGCACGCGCAGTAGGTATCCATTTAATTTTGGCAACGCAACGGCCGTCGGTGGACGTGATTACCGGGCTTATCAAAGCCAATGTACCTAGCCGAATGTCGTTCCGTGTCGCCACCAAAGTTGATTCGCGCACCATTCTTGACGCGAACGGCTCCGAGTCATTACTCGGACGGGGTGACATGCTCTTCCTGGCTCCTGGTTCGGCCCGTGTACAGCGCGTTCACGCTCCACTCGTGACGGAGAAAGAAATCGCCCAAGTGGTCGAGTTCTGGCGTTCGCAGGGCGAAGCAGAATACGAGAAAAAGTTCCTCGAAGCTCCAAAAGAGGAAGGCAACAGCGTTGAAGGTGGGGCTGGCGACGGCAAGGACGATCACGACGAACTGTTCGAAGATGCAGTCCGGCTGGTGCTCGACTTCGGCAAAGCTTCCACTTCCCTCCTGCAACGCCGTCTACGCATCGGCTACGGCCGCGCTGCTCACTTGATCGACCTGATGGAACGCGACGGTATCGTCGGCGCTGCCGATGGCCCAAAGCCTCGCGAAGTACTCAAGCGGCCGGATTGGATCGATGAGGTCGAACAGGCGATGCGATAAGCTTAGATTTCCGATTTAGGAACCAAAGGATTGACACAACTGAGCTTCTCCGCAGCCGCAGCTTCAATCAAGTTATGATCAGAGCAAACAAAAATTGGCGCCGAACTCACCGAAGCTTGCAATGCCTTGCACGATGCAAGCTGCAATGAATCCAAAGTGCGGAGATTGTATTGATCGACGAGAGCGATCGCCTGATTGATAACAGCGTCCGTCACCGGCTGCTGCAGAAATATCTCTGCAAGCTTCAAGTCAAAGTGGTCCAGTAAGCCCTGAGCAATGTAGTTGGCCAGGTCGCCGCTGTGTACCCGCCGGCGAATCGCCGACCTAAACTCTACGGGCGCTAGTGAAGAGATCGCCAAGCGGTTTTCCAGATCGCTAACGAGCCCGACGATGATCTGGGTGCCCGGCTCGCGTATGAATAATTTCAACAAGGCGCTTGTATCTAAATACAAGATCGCCAAAGTTATCCTCTTTCACGCAGCATGGTTTCGGAAACGGGTTCACCACGTACCTCGACCGGGGTGAATGCCCATCCCGTCTGAGGCTCCAACCCCAGTATGGATCGAGTCACTGGGTTGTTACGGTTAACGCGAATTGTAGTAGTCGGGAATGGCTGATGAGGATTTGGAATTTTCGCAGGGACGATAAGGCCACCTTCTATCGCCTCGGCGATGGCCTTTTTCCGAAGATCGGCATTACCTGCCCACGCCAGCGGTTGGGAAGCGAGATAACTGTCGCGGAACCACTTTAGAGCAATAAATTGGTACCCGGGAAGCGCTTCGGCGACTGCCAAGCAGCGTATAAGTTCTTGCATCGAGGTGGGTGCCGATGCCGATGAGGCGGTTGCAGAGTGAATGGCAGGAGCTTCCGCCGGTCGAGTAACTTGGACAGCAGCAGCGTTTTGCTTTTCGTCCAGAGGTTCCAGGCGAAAAATACCGATATCGCCGCGAGTTGGATGCCAGTTATCGGCGGAGGCGCTCCGTTTTTTTCGCCGATTATTGCCTTGCAACTCCACTTGCACCTTGAAGCCCGGAGGGATGAGGGAAAGTTCTCCCAGTTTTCGGGCAATCATCTCTTCTAAGTCGCTAATGGTCATGGGATCGTTCCCACTATTTTAGGATAAGTTCCGCGCGGGAGGACCATGGGCAGATGGCTATATTATAAGCAGGAATAACGAAATGTCAAGTATCTCATCCGTTCTCTGAGTTCTCAAGAAGGTCGCTCCTGTGGAAGTCTCTATGATCCCGTCTAAAATGCAAAATAAGCGAAGGACGGACCCTTGGCCCTGAAGCATTCAAACCTGATCTACGACTGGAACAACGTTCCCGGTGCGGCATTCGAGCCTGCGGGTCGAGAACTCACGAGAATGACATTCGTCCTGTGGCCGAGATTCAGGACAAAGTCGGTATTCCAATCGAAGTCGCCACGTTCATCGGATCAAGTCCCATCCGGCGCTACGCCGAAGATTGGAGCGGCGACTTTCTCCTAAGGACAACGGAATCGTCAGTGAAATTTGCACGATCGATTGGTTTGGAGGTGATGTACGTCACCGAGGACACGACGCGCTGCGATCCCGAAACGGTTAAGCGCCTTTACAAGACGGCCATTGAGTGCGGCGCGCGCGCAATCGTTGTCTGCGACACCTGCGGACATGTGACCCCTGCGGGCGTCACCGCGTTGATTCGCTTCGTGATCGACGAAGTAGTGAAGCCGAGCGGCGAGCAGATTCGCGTGGACTGGCACGGGCACTGCGATCGTGGCCTTGCGGTAGCGAATTCTCTGGCAGCGCTTGCGGCGGGCGCTGAGTGCGTACATGCTTGCGCCATTGGAATTGGCGAGCGCGTCGGCAACACGCAGACGGACCAGATGCTGGTGAATCTCAAATTGATGGGCATCTCACCCTGGGAGGATCAAGACCTCACCTCGCTGAAGGAATACTGCGAGACTGTCTCCCACGCGACAGGCGTCCCCATTCCCAAGAATTACCCGGTCGTGGGAGACGACGCTTTTCGCACGGCCACAGGGGTCCACGCAGCGGCGGTGATAAAGGCGTTCCGCAAGAAAGATGTTGAGCTGGCGAACACTGTGTATTCGGGCGTGCCTTCCCATTACTTTGGAATGGAGCAGATCATCGAGATCGGCCCCATGTCGGGCAAGTCGAATGTAATCTTTTGGCTCGAGCGCAAGGGATTCCCTGCCGACGAGGCCACCGTAGACCGCATCTTCCAAAAAGCCAAGCAATCGAATCGAACCCTGCTGGATCACGAGATCATGGAGTGCCTGGCCCGCGACAGTCACCCGAGTGTTGCCAGCGCTGATTAATCTGCCATGAACTCGCCTACCCGTACAGCCGCTGAGACCACTGTTCCGCAAGAGATCGCGCAGCTCGCCGCGATGCGGCCTGTGCATGCCGCTTTTGCCTGGTTTCAATTGCGAGAACAAGAATTGCGGAGCATGCAGCTTGACATCGCGCGCATTCCGGCGCCGCCATTTGGTGAGGCCGCCCGTGCGCAGTGGCTGCGTGAGAAGTTTACGGCCATCGGTCTCGACGACATCGAAGTGGACGAGGTTGGAAACGTTATTGGTGTTCTCCCGGGACAAGATCGTGAGCTTCCCGCCGTGGCGGTCACAGCTCACCTGGACACAGTTTTTCCTTCAGACACAGAAATCACGATTCACGAGGACCGGGATCGTGTCTACGGTCCCGGAGTAAGTGACAACGCCGCCGGTCTGACCGCAATGCTGGCTATTGCGATGTGCATGCGGGAAGCGAGAA
>QIBC01000386.1 GCA_003225215.1 Acidobacteriota bacterium | reverse complement strand
CACTGCTCGCGCTATCACGACACCTCAATTGGTCGACAACGTGAGCTGGACTCATGGAGCGCACAATCTGCGCTTTGGCATTAACTTCCGGTTCTACGTCCATAACGACAGCCGCGGATTTTTCGGCGGCAACATCGTCAATCCCATCATCACCTTCCAACGGACGCTTCGAACTGCGGGGTTGACGAACCTGCCTAGTGGCAGTGGAGCCTCTGCGCCGAGTTCCTCAGACATCAATGTCATCCAGCAGGCTGCGGTGGAGCTGTTGGGACTTCCTGGCCGAATCCAGCAGGCCTTTCCCGCCGACTTCGTTAACAATGTCTATGGCAAGGGCCTTGAGACCGTCTACACACGTGCCCATCAATACGACTCTTATATTCAGGATGAGTGGCATGTCCGGCCGAACATAACCGTTAATGCTGGACTGCGTTGGGAATACAATCCTCCGCCATTCGACGCCAAAGAATCTCTCGTGCCGAATGGGAACATCGCCGGTGGGGTGCCAGTTTCCTTCGTCAAGGCCGACGGCTGGTACAAGAACGGCAACTTGGGCGCTGTGGGTCCCCGCTTAGGGATCGCCTACTCGCCCGACAACAAGACAAGTATTCGAGCGGGCTACGCGTGGATGTTCGACACTATCAGTACCTTCCAGGTGACCGCGCAGGCAGGCAAGGTTCCGGGTTTTGCTCTGAATTGCGTTAGTCAGATCAATACGACCGGCACGATCACCACCAGCGCTGGATGTGCCACGCCTGCAGGGATGACAAACAGGATCTCTGCTGGGTTCCCGGTCGCCATGCCGGCGCCGACGACCACTCCTTCGGCGGCACTAAGCCAACCGGCCTACCAGCCAAATGGTGTCGCACCTTCTGTCGGGGCCTTTGATCCAAACCTGAAGAATCCTTCAATCCACGAGTGGAACCTGACGATCCAGCGCGAGCTGCCGGGCAGCTTCGTGACCGAGATCGGGTACGTCGGCAAGCGTGGAACACACTTGTTTCGCGCCTATGACCTCAACCAAATCAACCCGAATTCGGCTTTTTTGAATGACTTCCTGCTCGGCCGGCAGAACGCAATGAGTGGTTGCAGTCCCGATGGAACTGGTTGTCCAACCGGAGTAACCGGGCAGAACCCGGCTTTGCTGCGCAGCTTGGCGGGATGCGCTGCTACCGGCACCTGCTCGCTGCTGAACAGCAACAGCAACGACTTCCTACAAAACAACATCGGCGATCTGGCTACGCAGATCGATCAAGGAAACATCGTCAATAGGGGATTCCCGGGAAATTATTTCCGCCCCGATCCGCAGTTCACCCAGATCTTCTTTCAAGACGCCGAGGGCGACTCTTATTACCACGCGGCATTCGTTGGGCTGCGGAGGCGCTTTGAAAAGGGACTGACGTTCGGACTTTCGTATACCTTCAGCAAATCGATCGATGACCAGTCGATCGATCCGGTGGGTGCAGCCACGGGCGGCGGACTCAGTACGACGAACTCCGTGACTCCGACAGACATTCACAACTTCGGGCTTGATCGCGCACGTTCTGATTTCGACAACCGGCATGTGTTAACCGTCGACTCGCTTTATGAATTTCCTTTTGGCAACGGGAAGCGATTTGCTTCCAACATTCCGAAGTGGCTGGACTACGTAATTGGAGGCTGGTCCTCTACCGGCATCTTCGATTATCAAAGCGGCGAGCCCTATACGATCTACAGCGGTTCGCAAACTGCCAACACCGAGCACGTAAGCACGGCATTGGTGAAAGGTCCGTTTGATCCTGGTCACTTGCAGACTGTCGCCGGAATCGAGGGACCGGTGATGTACAACGTCGGCGCTCTCATCACTACTCCCTCCGATCCGAATTTCGATTGCAGAAACGTGATTGGAACCGCGACGTACTTCTGCATTCCCCCGCCGGGACAGCAGGGAAGCGGCCGGAATACCGCACAAGGCCCCAGCTTCTGGAATCTGGATTCGGGACTACTAAAGAATTTCAAACTCACGGAGCGCTTCAATATTCAGTTTCGCGCGGAAGCGTTTAACGTGCTAAACCATCCAAACTTCAACAATCCACGCAATGCCAGTTCCGGAACTCCGCGTGTGAACAATTCGCTGTTTGCCCGAACCTGCTGCAGTACATCGTCACTGCCAAGTTCAGCAACTGTGATTGCCATCGGAGAACCGAATCGGGTGTTGCAGTTTGGATTGAAGCTGGACTTCTGAGAACGCTTCTAAACCGCTAGCTTCTCAGCCAGGCAGTTAATCATTCGAACAAAACTAAGGCCTCGCGGACTGCGAGGCCTTGTTTTGCTCAGAAGCTTAGAACCTGAACAGCCTTCTACTGCAGCAATCCGCCGTTCTCGTTCTTCTCCTCCGGCGGAATCACCACAGCCGCAGCTACGCGATCGCCGGGATCGAGGTGCAGCAGGCGGACGCCTTGTGCGTTGCGGCCAGTTTCGCGGATCTGGCTGTTGGGAAGCCGGATGATCTTTCCGTACTGGCTGATGAGCATGCA
>QIBC01000193.1 GCA_003225215.1 Acidobacteriota bacterium | reverse complement strand
GGTTGCGGCGATTGACGTCGCGAGTGGCACACCGAAATTACCTGGCTGGCTTGAAGTGCATGCCGCCGCGGATATAGTGCAGCGATACACCTTATAGGTAACGTTCGGAGTTGTACTCGCTGTCCATGTGAGCAAGACGTTCGAGGTTCCGGTGCCGGAGAAGGTTTGCGTGACGTTATTTTGGCTACTTACGAGCGTCACGCCTCCCGAAGCGGGGCCCGGCGAACCGGAGGCTGGGGAGAATGTGACAGTGAATTGTGTGCTCTGACCAGGAGAGATGGTCAACGGCAACGCCAGACCAGAAATCAAGAAGGCCGTCGCTCCTGAAGGGTTCGCCGCCGTAACCGTCACTGGGGTTCCGGTTGCGCTCAATGTGACGGTCTGCGATGAGCTGGTTGTGCCATCCGGGACCGAGCCGAAGTTCAGACTGCTGGGAGAGACGGCGAGGCCGGCGCCGATCCCTATGAGCGTGATCGCTGGTGTGTTCGAGGCGTTGCTTGTAAACGAAAGCGTTCCAGACACACTGCCTGTTGCTACCGGCGAGAAAGTGACGTTGAATCCCTGCGTCTGACCCGGACCAATCGTTACCGGGAACGTAATTCCATTCAAACCGAATCCCGCTCCGATGAGCGTGTCGCCGGTTATGGTAACGTTGCCGCCGCTGGCGGTTAGCGTGCCTGATTGCGATGCGCTTATTCCCACTGTCACATTAGCGAAATTGCCCAAAGTTGCCGGTGAGATGGCAAGCACGGGCACGGTCGCGAAGTTCACGCCAGTCTTTGCCGCGTTTGAGATCGTTATCTGCTGGCTTGCTGGGCTGAAGGTGTAGCCTGTCTTCGTTGGCGTCACCGCATAAGTGCCGTTCGCTACTCCACTGAAACTGTAGTTGCCATTGACATCTGCAGTGGTGGTGGCACCGGGGGTCCCACTCAGCGTGACCGCCGCCCCTATCGTGTCTGAAGCGGGACTGAGTGTGCCAGAGATGGTCCACGTCTGAACAGTTGCGCTGAAGTTGACTGCGGTATTCGATGCCCCGTTGATCGTGATGTTCTGGCTTGTGGGATTGAAGGTGACTCCCGTCTTCGTGGGAGTGATTGTGTAGGCGCCATTCACAATTCCGCTAAAGCTGTAGTTGCCAGTGACAGAGTCTGCCGTGGTCGTGGCATTTGCCGTTCCACTCAGAGTAACTGTTGCTCCCGCGCCGGTGCTTGTCAGAGTGCCGGAGACTACGGCCGTTACCGCCAGTGCGAAGCTATTCGAGGCAATCCCATTCTGGGCCGCTGAGATGTTAGTTGAACCGCCGGCAACGCCGGTGGCCAGGCCAGTGGAACTGATACTGGCGTTTGTCGGAGCCGAGCTCGCCCAGGTCACAGTGTTGCTCAGGTTCTGGGTGCTGCCATCGCTGAAAGTGCCGGTGGCAGTGAACTGTTCCGTAAGTCCGATACCGATGGATGTATTCGGCGCAGTCACGCTGATGGATTGTAGCGTTGGCGCCGTGACCGTAAGCGCGAAAGTATTGGAAGCGATTCCGTTTTGGGTCGCAGTGATGTTGCTGGAGCCGATACCTGATCCAGTAGCCAGACCTGAAGCGCTGATGTTGACGATGGTCTGACCCGATGAAGCCCAGGTGGCGGTATTCGTCAGATTTTGCGAGCTGCCGTCGCTGAAGGTTCCGGTTGCGCTGAATTGCAGAGTCGTGCCCTTAGCGATCGAGGAACTACTTGCGCTGACGTTGATGGACTGCAGCGTAGCGGCCGTCACCGTGAGTGCGAAGGTATTAGAGGTGATTCCGCTCTGGATTGCGTTGATATTGCTGGATCCGCTGGCCGCCCCAGTCGCTAGACCGCCAGCGCTGATGTTGACCGCCGTGGGACTTGAACTAGTCCAAGTGGCAGAATTCGTCAGGTTCTGAGTGCTGCCGTCACTAAAAGTTCCGGTCGCAGTGAACTGAACACTAGTACCTTTGGCGATCGAGGAACTTCCTGCGCTGATAGCGATCGATTGTAGGGTAGCCGCCGTTACTGTGAGTGCAAACAAGTTGGAGCCGATCCCGTTCTGGGTCGCGGTGATGTTACTGGAGCCAATGGCCGCGCCTGTCGCCAGGCCCGCGGTGCTGAGGTTGACCGAGGTCTGATTAGAAGAAGCCCAGGTAGCCGTGTTTGTCAGATTCTGGGTGCTGCCATCGCTGAAGGTTCCAGTCGCGGTGAATTGCACACTCGTGCCCTTGGCGATTGACGTCTTGGGCGCGCTGATCGCGATGGATTGCAGAGCTGCAGCCGTCACCGTCAGGGCAATCGTATTCGACGTAACTCCGTTCTGAGTTGCACTGATATTGCTGGTGCCTACCGCCGCTCCGGTTGCCAAGCCTGCCGCACTGATATTGACCGTTGTCGTACTAGAACTCGCCCACGTCGCGGTGCTCGTGAGGTTCTGAGTGCTTCCGTCACTGAAAGTTCCGGTAGCGGTGAACTGAACGCTGGTGCCCTTGGGAATCGAGGAACTCGTGGCGCTGATAGTGATCGACTGCAGCGTGGCCGCGGTTACTGTGAGAGCGAAGCTGTTGGAGATAATCCCAGTTTGGGTCGCGGTCATGTTGCTCGATCCAACGGCCAATCCGGTAGCGAGGCCGCTCGCATTGATGTTCACTGTGGTTGTGCTCGAAGAAGCCCAGGTGACGGTGTTGGTGAGGTTCTGGGTGCTGCCGTCACTGAAGGTTCCTGTCGCCGTGAACTGAACGCTGGTGCCCTTGGCAATCGAGGAACTGTTCGCGCTGATGGCGATCGCCTGCAACGTGGCCGCAGTCACCGTCAAGGCAAAGGTATTGGACGCAATTCCGTTCTGGGACGCGGTGATATTGCTGGAGCCAATCCCAGCACCGGTAGCCAGTCCAGCAGCGCTCATGTTGACCGTGGCTGGGCTTGAAGACGTCCAAGTCGCGGTACTTGTCAGGTTCTGCGTACTTCCGTCGGTAAATGTTCCTGTCGCCGTGAACTGGACGGTGGTGCCCTTGGCGATGGAAGAACTGTTGGCGTTTATGCTGATCGACTGGAGCGTTGCCGCCGTCACTGTAAGCGCAAAACTGTTCGACGTTATGCCGTTTTGGGCGGCCGTAATATTGCTGGATCCAATAGCCGCTCCGGTAGCGAGACCGGCCGCACCGATGTTTACGGCTGCAGAAATGGAAGAAGCCCAGGTCACCGTGTGGGTCAGGTCCTGCGTGCTTCCGTCGCTGAAGGTCCCGGTCGCAGTGAATTGAATACTCGTGCCTTTAGCGATCGAAGAATGAATGTTCCCGTAGCGGTAAATTGAACGCTAGTGCCCTGAGCGATCGAAGAACTGTTGGCGGTTATCGTGATTGATTGGAGCGTTGCGGCAGTGACGGTCAAGGCGAAGCTGTTCGAGGCAATCCCGTTTTGGGTCGCAGTGATGTTGCTCGAACCGATCGCCGCTCCGGTCCCCAGACCCGCTGAGCTGACGTTGACGGTTGCTGGAGTCGATGAAGTCCAGGTCGCGGTGTTCGTAAGGTTTTGAGTGCTGCCGTCGGTGAAGGCTCCCGTTGCCGTGAACTGAATGCTCGTGCCTTTGGCAATCGAGGAGCTGCCGGCGCTGATGTTAATTGACTGCAGCGTAGCCGGCGTAACTGCGAGCGCGAAAGTGTTGGATGTTATCCCGTTCTGAGTTGCCGTGATGTTGCTGGACCCGATAGCCGCTCCAGTCGCCAAACCTGTGGAGTTGACGTTGACGGTTGCTGGCGTCGATGAAGCCCAGGTTGCAGTGTTCGCCAAGTTCTGGGTGCTGCCGTCGCTGAAGGTTCCTGTTGCCGTGAACTGGACAGTTGTGCCTTTGGCAATCGAGGAACTGTTGGCGCCGATGCTGATTGACTGCAGCGTGGCTGCGCTGACGGTGAGCGGGAAGCTGTTAGAAGTAATCCCATTCTGGGTCGCGGTAACGTTGCTGGAGCCAACGGCGACACCCGTAGCCAAACCACTCGTAGCGATGTTGACCGCTGCCGTACTTGACGAAGCCCACGTGGCAGTGTTGCTTAGGTTCTGCGTGCTTCCGTCGCTGAAGGTTCCGGTCGCGATGAACTGAATGCTCGTGCCCTTCGCAATCGAGGAAGTATTGGCGTTCACCGTAATTGACTGCAACGCAGCCGCGGTCACTGTCAGTGCGAAGCTGTTGGAGGTTGTCCCGTTCTGAATTGCAGTGACGTTGCTCGAACCTATAGCCGCTCCCGTGGCCAGACCCGAGGAAGAAATGTTCACGACCGTCTGGCTTGAAGCGCTCCATGTAGCGGTGCTGGTCAGATTCTGCGAACTGCCGTCACTAAAAGTGCCCATGGCGGTAAGCTGAACGCTCGTCCCCTTGGCAATGGAGGAAGTGTTGGCGCTGACAGTGATCGACTGCAGCGTTGCCGCACTCACGGCGAGGGCGAAGCTGTTCGAGGTAATCCCGCTCTGTGCCGCAGTGATGTTGCTGCTGCCGATTCCGGAACCGGTAGCTAAACCGGTGGCGCTGATGTTGACCGTTGCCGGACTTGAAGAAGCCCAAATGGAGCTGTTCGTCAGATTCTGCGTGCTCCCGTCGCTAAAGGTGCCCATGGCGGTGAATTGAACGCTGGTGCCTTTGGCAATCGAAGAACTGTTGGCGCTGACGGTGATCGCTTGCAGCGTGGCGGCGGTTATCGTGAGCGCGAAGCTGTTGGAGGTGATGCCGCTTTGGGATGCCGTGATGTTGGCGGAGCCTGCTCCGACTCCTGAAGCCAGTCCGGCAGTTAAGGTGGCTGCGGCAGTGTTCGAGGAAGTCCAGGTCGCAGACGTGGTCAGGTTCTGCGTGCTGCCGTCGCTAAATGTTCCGGTCGCCGTAAACTGCTCGGCGGTTCCTTTGGCGATGGAAGCATTCGGCCCATTAATCGCGATCGACTGCAGAGTGGCGGCAGTTACCGCCAAGGCAAAGATGTTCGAAGTGATGCCGCTCTGCGTCGCAGTGATGTTGCTCGAGCCAACCGCGGCTCCGGTCAGCAGGCCGCCGGGCGCAATGGTAGCCGCCGCCGAGGAAGACGCCCAAGTCACGGAACCAGTCAAATTCTGAGTGCTGCCATCGCTGAAGGTTCCCGTGGCTGTGAATTGATCGGTCGTTCCCTTTGCAATCGAAGAGTTCGGAGCGTTGATGGTAATTGATTGTAGCGTTACCGCAGCGACCGTCACGATCAAAGTAACGCTGTTGGATGCGATCCCGTTTTGGGACGCGGTAATGATACTGGATCCGGCGCCGACACCGGTACTCACGCCTCCGGCACTCATGCTCGCTACAGCAGGATTTGAGGAACTCCACCCGGCGGAGCTTGTAAGATCCTGCATGGTGCCATCGCTGAACGTACCGATCGCCGTGAATTGAGCTGTACTTCCTTTTGCAATCGACGAACTGGACGCAGTAATACTGATGGACTGCAGCGGAGCCGACGCGGTGAAATTCACGCTGGTGTTCGATGTTCCATTCAGCGTCACCGATTGGCTGCCGGGACTGAAGGTCAGTCCCGTCTTGCTCGGAGTAACAACATAGTTGCCGGCGCTCAGGCCGCCGAAACTGTAGTTACCGTTTGCGTCGGCGGTCGTGGTCGCAGTCGAGGCGCCGCTAAGCGTGATTGTGGCTCCAGCGGCCTTGATTGCTGGAGCTAACGTGCCGGAGATGTTCGTAGTAGGCGCCGGCGAAGGAGAGGCGGCTGAGGAAGTCACACCTGTGCTTCCGCACCCTGAACACAGGACCAGGATGACGGACCCAAAAAGACACACGAAACCTGTATGAAGAAATCGATAGCCCACAGCACCTGCTCTTTCTCAGTTACTGAAGTGCTTGGCCAGAGGATTCACCCGGCCAGAGTGGGGTCCCTTAATCGCTTTATGAAAGCCTCCCGGCGAGACAACCACCAGAATCTTTCGGCTTTTGACTTCCCCGTTCAGAAGGTGCGCAAAAGGTTGGGGGAGGAGCGCACAACGATAATAACAACTCTGATGCTTTCCGCCGTAGATGCCGAGAGGGAATGTCGCGGCTGACTGATAAGCCGGTCGTTATCAGGGACTTAAGTTCCTAAGATTTGGGAAACATGATGCGCAAATCATGCGCCTACTTGCGACAAATTATGCGTTCTGGCACAGCGCTTGCTCGAAGTCGGCGACGAGATCGTCCTTGCCTTCCAATCCGACCGAGATGCGCAGCAGGCCAGGCGCGATTCCGATCTTTGCTGCCTCTTCCAGAGTCATGTAGTGCAGAAAGTTTGAAGCTGGATGGACGGCAAGTGTCTCAACTCCGCCCAGACTTGCAGCTCGCGAGGCCAGGCGTATCCGGCTGAGGAACCGGTCTGCAGCTTCGTAGCCACCCTTTACTTCAAAGCTCAGCATGCCCCCGAAACCGGACATTTGTCGCTTGGCGAGATCGTGCTGCGGGTGGCTCTTTAGTCCGGGGTAATGCACGGCCTTCACCGCAGGATGTTTTTCCAGAGCCTGGGCCAAATGCAGAGCGTTTCCATTGTGCTGACGTATGCGCAGAGCGAGCGTCCGCAAGCCGCGAAGCATGAGCCATGCGTCGAATGGTCCCAGGGCAGCGCCCAGAATGACGTGCGTGTTCCAGATCTTCGTAATCCACTCTTTGCTGCCCATGATGGCCCCGGCGATGAGATCCGAATGACCACCGAAATATTTCGTCGCGCTGTGAAAGACCAGGTCGATGCCAAGATCGATAGGCCGCTGATTTAGCGGTGTGGCGAAGGTATTGTCGATCAGCGTAGTAATTCCGTGCGTCTTCGCAATTGCGGCGACCGCTCGCAGATCGGTAAGTGTCATGACCGGATTGCTCGGTGTCTCGACCAGAATGAGTTTGGTATTCGGTCGCACCGCGCGCCCAAAAGCGGAAGAATCACGCTGATCTACCTGTGTTACGTCGACTCCAAACCGAGGCAGCAGCTTCTGCAGGAGGTTCGTGGTGCCACCGTAATGATTCGCTTGCGCGACCACGTGATCCCCCTTGCCGACGATCGTCAAGACTGTGGCGCTTACGGCAGCCATGCCCGAACCGGTCACCAACGCGGACTCGGTTCCCTCCAGCGTGGCGAGCACGCTTTCTACCTGGCTCAAAGTTGGATTCCCATAACGGGTATAAAACTCCGGATGACGCGCCTCGCCCGCACGTCTGGCAAAATCTTTGCCCGAGTCTCCGCGAAACGTAGCGGTCTGATAGATCGGCGGCACGACCGCGGATGTGGGGTTCAGTTTGCGGTCGGCATGGATTAGGCGAGTGTCAATGGAGTCTTTACTTACTGTCATGACCTACCTCTTTCCGGCGAGTCGTTTTGGGCCGAATCCTGCGTGTGGGCAACGCTGCGCAGCCGTCGCATGCTTCCTTCCCAGTTTTGCTTGAGCGCCGCGATAGCTTCGCGCCGCGAACCCTTGCCCAGGGCCTTGAGGATCGCTGCGTGTTCGCGTACTGATTGTTCGGTCTGCGAGGCACGGTGCCAATAAGCAAGTTCAACGCGTCGCAGTTTGATCTTGAGCTGAGCAACCAGTATCCATAGCTCGCTGTTTTGCGCCCGAGCCATCCATACTCCGTGGAAGGCCTCATCCGCTTGCAGGGCAGAAGCGGCCTTCCTGCGCTCGATGGAGCGCCGCATGGTTTCGTTCGCCGCGGCCATGCTCTCCAAGTCTTGCGGCGTGAGTCGTGCTTTTTCCAGCGCAAAGACCTCAAGTGCCTCGAGAACTCCATAGAGCTCTATGGCTTTTCGCAGATCGAGCGGCGCGACTCGTGTCCATCTGTTGAGTGCAGTCTCTACAAATCCTTCATCCTCCAGGCGCCGTAACGCTTCTCGTATGGGCGTACGGCTCACTCCGAGTGATTGAGCGATCTCCTGGTCGCGCAAGGTTTCGCCCGGCTGCAGCGTGCCATCGATGATCCAGTCGCGTAGTTTTCCATAGGCGTCCTCCCGGGCTAGGGAGCGTGTAAGCCGAGTCTCTGTTGGAGGAAGCGGCATCTGGAATGTAATATATCACTCGGAACAACGGAAAGAAGATTGGGGAAAAAGAAAGTTGTGATGGATATGCGCGGCAACATGACGCGTAAGGACCGGCAGATGTCGGATGCCGATGCCCGTGCATTTCTGCGTATTCACGCGATGGCGAGCGTTGGAACCAGTGATGAAACCGGGTGGCCTTACGTTGTGCCGCTGATGTACGTGTACGAAGAAGGTGATCGATGTTTCCTGCATACCGGCGGGCGCGGCGGTCACTTTCTTTCTAACATCAGGCGGAATCCCAAAATTTGCGTGACGGTAAGTGCGTCAGGGCAAATGCAGCAGGGATCCCCCTCGCCCTGCGACAGCGCTCTCGTCTACCAGAGCGCCATCGTTTTCGGTACGGTGCGAGTATGCGATGGTGTAGACCTCGAAGAAAAGAAAACCTGGTTCTTCGACCGGCTGCTGGATCGGCTCGGCGATTCCCGGGAGAACTACTCAGTGGGATACACGATGCTGAATCGCATCATTCTGTACGAAGTTGCGATCGAAATACTGACTGGCAAAATTAACGTAGGACTACATCATTGATGAATCAGACAGAGTTGCAATCAATATCGCCGTATCAGGCTTTTCAGATGGTTGAGATGCGAGTGGGTCGCGTCCTGCGAGTCGAACTCAATCAACAAGCGAAGAAACCAGCGTACAAACTCTGGATCGACTTCGGCTCCGAATTCGGAACCAAGACATCCAGCGCCCAAATCGTCGCAAATTATGTCCCGGAAGAATTGCAAAATCGCCTCGTTATTTGCGCGACCAATCTGGGAACGAGAAACATCGCCGGTTTCACTTCTGAAGTGCTCACCATGGGTATGGCCGACGAGAAAGGCAATGTAGTGTTGCTGCAACCAGCGAAGGACGTTCCGCTTGGTTCGAAGGTCTACTGACGGGACTAAGCTCAGAGCCGCCTACTCACGCAGATCGACGCTGATTTCAGGATAAACGCAAGATCTGCGTTCATCCTGAAATCTACGTTCATCTGCGTGAGAGGTGGTTTTGCCTTTCGGTTGATTGGCTCAACCAGCTTCTAAACTTCCTCCCCTAGACGAATCCGTTCACAACCCGCACAATAGAAAGTTCGTCTCGAGAAGGCGAACACAAGGAGAGTTATGGTGATTTCTGGCGAAGCCATTCGCATGATGAACTTTGTTGACGATATTTCCACCACCTTGCGCCGTATTGCCGCCAACATTCCCTTCATGACAGAGGAGGAACGAAAGCGCCTGGCAGATTACATGCGTAAAGCCGAGCCAAGCTATCCCGGAATGATCGAAAAGCTGGAGAAGGGAAGCTAGTTGTGACGTCAGTGAAGACGGTTGCGGTAATCGGAGCCGGTATTATGGGCCGCGGTATCGCTCATGTCGCCGCGCTCGGCGGATATCGCACCATCCTGGAGGACATTCTCCCTGCCAGCTTGCGTAAGGCAGAGAGCGAGATTCGTGCGAACCTCGACAAGGGCGTCGAATTGGGTAAGCTGGACAAGTCTGCAGCCGACGCGGCATTTTCACGCATCCACTTAGTCGGCAGCGTGGAAGAAGCAGCCCGCGAGGCCGATCTGGTAATCGAAGCGGTTCCGGAAGAGATGGATTCGAAGATCGAGATCTTTACGTTACTCGACAAAATTTGCCGCCCCGGAACGATCTTGGCCTCGAATACCTCTTCACTCAGCGTGACTGAGATAGCGTCAGTCACCTATCGTCCACAGAAGTGTGTGGGCATGCACTTCTTCAATCCCGTCCACAAGATGAAGCTGCTCGAGGTAGTTCGAGCGCTCGAAACCGACGAGGAAACCCTCGCCGCCGCCGCTGAAGTGGGCCGGCGCATGGGCAAGGAAGTGGTAGTGATTAAGGAGTCTCCCGGATTCATCACCAGCCGCATCAATGCCATGATTGGAAACGAAGCCTTTTACATGCTCCAGGAGGGGATCGCTTCGGCCGAGGATATCGATAAGGCGTTGAAATTAGGGCTGAATCATCCCATGGGCCCATTCGAGTTAGTCGATCTCGTTGGGCTGGACACGCGGCTGCACATCCTCGAATACCTTCACAAATCACTTGGCGAGAAGTTTCGTCCGGCTCCGCTTCTGGTCCAGCATGTGAAAGCGGGCCGACTGGGACGAAAAACCGGACGCGGCGTCTTCGACTACCCTGACACGCAGAAGAACAACGAAAAGACCGCCGAATCCAAGCTGGTCCACTAACATTCTGCGATTTCGAGGGTCTATATGCTGAGGCAGTGGTGCGCCGCAGGGAACATTCTGGAACGGTTGGAGTCAGTAACGGATAGTCCAGCAGGAACTTAGTCGTCTCTCTGCGCGTACACCATGAACAGCATGCAGCTATTGTTCGACATCTTTACCCAGACCCTGCAGACGCTCTGGGCGCATAAGCTGCGTTCGTTCCTCACCATGTTTGGTATCGCGTGGGGGGTAGGTTCTCTGCTGCTTCTCGTCGGATTAGGCGAGGGCTTCCGCAGTGGTCAGCGTCGTCAAATGGCGACTATGGGGCAGGACATTATTATGCTGTGGTCCGGCCGGGTTCCCGCGCAGGCAGGTAGCGGTACCGGACAGCGCCAGTACTACCTCACCTATCGCGATTACCAGGACATCGTTCGAGAAGCCAAGCACGTGCGCAATGCCGCACCCCTGATCAACCGCGGAGACATTCGCGCAGTCAGCGATCTCACCAACGCGAATGGACAAGTTAACGGCACCACCCCAAGCTTGGGCAAGATTCGATACATCCCGATAGGCGAGGGCCGCTGGCTCAACGACGGAGACATCGCCGAGAAGCGCAATGTTGCCGTCATCGGCGACGAGATGTCGCGTAATCTCTACCCCGGAACGAGTGCGCTGGGAGCCGGCCTGCTGCTGAACGGAGTGCGCTTTCAGATTGTGGGTATCGTCAGCTCGATTGGGGTAAATGAGAACAACAGCACGAACAATCGCGTGTACATTCCAAATCTTCGACGCAATGAACGCATTTCTCGGCAGCGTCGGCATTGTTACGCTGGCACTGGGCGCGATCGGGATCGTCAACATCATGCTCGTATCCGTCACCGAGCGCACGCGTGAAATTGGACTGCGCAAGGCGCTCGGCGCAACCAATCGCAGCATACTTACCCAGTTTTTCCTGGAAGGAATACTGCTTACTGTGCTGAGCGGAGGCATCGGGATGGCTGGCGCTGCGAGTTTTATGGCAGCACTGGGCATGTTACCTTCGCCCCCAGGATTCGACACTCCCAAACTCGTGCCCTCATCAGCCGCGCTGGCCATCGGCTGTCTAGCACTGGCCGGACTCGTAGCAGGACTCTATCCAGCCCGCAAAGCAGCGATGCTTCAACCAGTGGAAGCGCTGCGGAAGGAGTAGTTATGGTTCGCGATCTGCTCGGACAAGCCTACGGAGCCATGAAGCACGACCGTCGTCGTGCCACGCTTACCATGTTGGGAATGGCTTGGGGCATCGCCACCGTGGTGCTGCTGCTGGCCTATGGCGCCGGTTTCGGCCGCGCAGTCGACGCTATCTTCTCCAACTGGGGCGCGAAGATCATCGGAGTCTGGCCGAATCGCACTTCACTCCAGGCAGGCGGCACCAAAGCAGGATCGAAGATCCGCCTCAAGATCGAAGACGTTGAGTACATCGCGAGCACGGTTCCGTTGATTAAGCACGTGAGTCCTTCCGCCTGGAAACAAGATTCCGTGCAGTACGACAATCGCACCTTTACCTTTCCCGTCAACGGCTACTACGCGAACATCCAGAAGATTCTCAATTTCCCGGTGGATATGGGGCGCTTCTTCGACGATCACGACAATGAAATCCGCGCACGTGTGGCGGTCATCGGCTCAGAGGCAAAGAACAAACTCTTCTCCGGACGCTATCCACTCGGCGAGAAAATCCGCCTCGATGGCATGAGCTTTGAAGTGATCGGAGTGCTTACGGCCAAGATGCAGGAAGGCGGCAACGACGACGCCAATCGTCAGATCCTGATCCCATTCAACACCATGGGCGAGATGAAGGACCTGCAATATATCGATGGCATCTGGATGGACTACGACACCTTTGCCTACAGCGGTGTGGAGGAAGGAGTCCGCGCCGCGCTCGCTCATCTTCACGGTTACAACGTGAAAGACCGCCGAGCCGTTTTTCTTTACAACGCGATGAAGCAGGTAACGCAGTTCGAGATCATCAAGCTCGGACTGAAAGTGTTGCTCGCGTTTATCGGAGCCCTTACGCTAGGGATCGGCGGCATCGGCCTGATGAATATCATGCTGGTCTCGGTCTCTCAGCGCACCAGAGAGATCGGGGTTGAGAAAGCTCTGGGCGCGCGTAAGAGGCACATTCTGTTTCAATTCCTGGCTGAGGCTCTCACCATTACCTTCGCCGGAGGGCTTCTCGGAATTATCCTCGCGTATGCAATTTCGATTGCCGCGGGCCGAATCCCGTTTTACAGCGCCATAGCGAAGAATGCCGAAGCAGCCGACATCCGCCTGATTATCGATCCGTCGACGCTGATTATCTCCACCATCATTCTCACCCTGGTCGGAATCGTAAGCGGTATGCTCCCAGCCATAAAGGCAGCCAACCTAGATCCCATCGAAGCGTTGAGATACGAGTAGCGCGACGCACGCGCGAAGATTTACAGCGCCGAAGTCTGGCTTCTCATTGTCGCCGATTTCCCGTCAGGGAAAAGAGCAGGAAAATTTTTCCCGCAAGAAATATTTTCGAAGCGGGACCCGCATAAACAAAGGCGATTCGCAATTGCTCCGAGCACCGGAGATTGAGAAGGCGTGGCACCGCGCAGCTCTTGAAGGTTATGTGTCGGAGTGAAAGGTTCGTTCCTCTGTTTCCAGTTATGGTACTGATGGCAAAGGAAGCATCCGTTCTGAGCCTGACCGATCTTTGTAGGCTCGCCGTTGTGGCACTCCTGGCAAGTCTTGATACTGGGAATCAGAACGTCCGCCGTCTCTTGACTGGTAAGTGTGCGAGTGTGGCAGGACTTGCAGTCGATGCTGACGTGAGCGTAATGACTGAAGACGGAGTTGGGCAGCCAGACGGGTTTGATGTTTGACGGCGCCACTTCGGGCAGTCCCGCGAGACCGTTCTGATCGGTTTGTGTGTATTTAAGGGAATGGCACTGCTGACAAGTCTTGTGCCAGAGCAAATTTTCAGCATCCGCTGTTCGTAGTTTCACCCACTCGTCCGCGCTGGAAGCGATTTTCACAGTCTGCGGCTCTCGCGAGATAGTCCCACCAAACATGATTCGCGTCGGACGCGGCGCCGCATTTACCGCTTCTGGATGCTGCTTGATGTACTCAGTCAATTTGGCCACGATGAACTGATGAACGACTTCAGGTTTATCGTGTGGGACGGACTCGGAGAAGTGACTGTCAAATTGCAGCGCATGGCAGCTTTGGCACGCACTCGCATAGGTCGGAGCAGCCATGTAAGCCCGTCCCGTTCCGGGACGCACTGATTCGGGCGGCATGGCCGGATTGTGCGGATCTTGAGTATGCAAAGCGGCTTCCACCATTCTCGTTTGCCCGTATTTCCAAGGTTCACCTTGCTCGGCCGGAGTGCGATGGCAATCCTGGCATTGCATTTGTATGGGCTGCGAGTTCGGGCCAAGTAAGCCGGCGCGCATATGCACCGCATGATTCAGCTTGATAGTGCCGGGATCGCGTGCATCGTTGCGCAGGGGAGCGAACTCAGGATGCTTTGCCTGGAAGTTGTAGATCGCAGTCTGATAATGCGGCGAACCGCTCTTGAGCTTGAGATCGCCGTGGCACTGCACGCAGGTTTCGTCCGCTGCCTGCCGCAGATGCTGCGAACCTACGTGTTCGGTGTGGCAGGATGCGCAGTTTGGTGTGAACGTCTGTAGGGTCTGATGTTCAGGCGCTTGATGACAGCTAAGGCATGCCTGATCGCTAACATGTTTGCGGAAGCCCACACTTATGAACCCTACCCCACTTTTGGAAGTAGTGAAAGTCGTGTCGTTGTCCGAGGCTCTTGGCTGTGCGTTTGCGGGCCATGGTTCTGTGTCAGTAAGTCAGAGCGATCACCGCGTGAATAGCTCCCATAACGAGGAGAGCTAACGACAAGGGCGCGTGGATGAACAACCATCCATGCAGGATGCGATGCAGTACGATTTGCTGGTCGAGCTCCCGCTTCTCCTCGCAGATACCCTCGAGATCGGCGATTACAGGGTGAATCTCATCGGGGAGCAGCGTCTTCAGATTCGCAAACATCGCCACCGAGTTTGTACGTTCAGCGATGGCGCAACCTTTTCCGCCTGACTTCTCCAGGAAAGGCCGCAGCTCGTTGTTGTAAAACCGCGTCAGTTCGTTGCGAACATCCTCTTCCATCTGCACCAGAGTGACGATTACGCCGCCTGCGTCTTCTGCCGCACTCGTTACAGCGCTGGAAGCCATCGAGACGCCTGTCACTTCGGCAACTTTCACGTCCGCTTCGTCCAGAAGCTGCCCCCGAATGACTGGGATTTCGGCGTAGATGGTCTCGTATGGGATCTGTTTGGTCATCACCTTTGGCAGGTAGTGCTGAAGCATTGCACCGACGATTCCGCTGATGATGACGATCGTGAAGATCACCATCATCCACCATGTCAGCGTGCCCTTGCCGAAGGAAAAGCCTGAATGGAGAAAGATGATCGGATAGCTGATGAGGCCGAGCCAGATGTGGCCGCGCATCCACGTGGATGTGCGCCCCATGCGCCAGACCGGGAACCTTTTCCGCAGGCTCAGCAAGCCGGCGAAGACCATGAAGCCGAAGCCAACTATTCCGTAGAGGATGCCGATGATCGTTCCACCGCGTGCGCCACCGATGGTGAAGTGGGCGTATGGGATGTAGATCGCGAGCCCGACCGCGAGTCCGATCACGCTGCCCCAAAACCATAGCCGATGTGTTCGATCGATGAGCATCGACTCCTACTTTCTTCGGTCCATCATTCCGGGAGCCATGCTGTAGGGGATGCCTTCGACCTGCTTGCCACCCAGTATCTTGCCGAAGAATTCCGGCGGATTAATGCGGTGCGCGGCATCGTGTGGACACGCGTAGACACAGCTCGGCTCGGGATGGTCGTAGCAGAGGTTGCACGAAGTCGCTTTCTTGACCGTGGCTTTGTGGCCTGTGCTTCCTGCTGGAGCAGGGAACTCGTGCAGATTGATGTTGCCGTAAGGGCAGTTATTGGCGCACAATCCGCAGCCTACGCACCAATCTTCGATAATCACTTCAAGCGAGTTGCGGCGGCGAATCGATCCCACCGGACAACCCACCATGCAGAGCGGATCGCGGCATTGCCGGCATGAAGTAGCGACCAGATAATTCTCGAAACGCAAGCCGTCGCGAATCAGCCGGGTGATGCCGTCGTGAGCATCGGCGCAGGCCTTTACGCACTGATCGCAGCGTGTGCAACGATCCAGATCGAGCACGAGCAGGCTCTGCGCGTCCATCAGGCCTTGCTTGAGGAAGTCGTCTACCGGCACACTTTGCAGGTTGTGCATGCGACTGCGATTTTCCTCGATGCGCTCGCGAGCTACGGCCTCGAGACTGGCTCGAACTTGCGGGAAGCGCCCGACCATCTCGCGGAAGTCCTCGCGATGAATCTTTACAACCTCCACGTGATCGAGAGCGGCACAAGTCGCGGTACGGCGGCCCTCATCGGAAAGCAATCCAATTTCGCCGAAGTAGTTTCCGCGGGCGAGATACGAAAGTACTAATTCGCCGCCGGGATGATCTTCGCTGACCTTGATAAAGCCAATGCGAACCAGGTAGAAGCTGTCGGCCGGATCGCCTTGACGGCAGATCACCTGTCCGGGAGCGAAGCGTTGCAGTTCGACGCGATCGCGAAGATGGTCGATGAAGTCCTGTGTAAGCGAGGTGAAGACTGGAACGCTCTTGAGGTGAGTCTCAAGAGCGCGAACGCGGTAATCGGCGTCGAGCTTCGCGCGGAAAGTCTTGTTTTTCTGCAGGACGTCGAGCACATTGCGCAGCATTTCCAGGCAGACAACATCTTCTGACGCAACCACTGTGGCGCTGCGCGGATAGAAATTCATGCACGTCATCTCACCAAAGAGATCGCCGGCATGTAGCTTTGCAACCGGATGGTCGTATTCCAGATCCACTGGTGCATCGATAAAGATAAACTTGCGGGCCGTGTTTTCTTCCTCGCGCTGATGTTCCTTGCGGGGCTTCAACTTGCTGGCAAGTTTGCTGAGAAATCCGTCCTGAGAGCCCTCGGTGTCAACGTGAGCGCGCGGCGTGGAGATGAAGATGTCCACGGTGCCCTCCACCAGGTAGAAGGCAGTAGAACCATAGTCACCTTCACGGCAGATCACTTCGCCTTTCCGGTAAGTGCGCTTCACGACTGCGCCCTTGTTCAGTTCCAGGAATGTACCGGACACGCCTTTGAATACTGGAAGCTCCAGTAGTTCCTGAGCTTCGACTGACAACCCGCTAAGAGCAGCGCCCTGTTCAAGCTTCTGGCCGAGTACTTTCTTGTTCGTCAGCGCACCGGTTGGACACGAGACCATGCACTCGCCGCACGACACGCATGAAGAACTTCCCATCGGCAGATCGGCATCGAAGGAGATCGCCGCCGCGTAGCCCTTGCCTTGACGCGCGATCACGAAGTTGTGGCGAATCTCCGAACATCCGCGGATGCACCGATCGCACAGGATGCAGGCGGAGTGATCCACCATGATGCTGAGCGAGGATTCGTCCTTCAGATGAGAGGGCGTCAGGCGCTTGGCAAAGCGTGGAGTGCCGACGCTATAGTTTTTTGCGAGTGCTTCCAGTTCGCAATCGTTGGACTGCTGTTCACGAGCACAAGGCGACGGGTGATCGGCCATCAGCAGTTCGACTAACGTCTTGCGCGCGGCTTTGACCTTGTCGCTGCTGGTCTTCACCACCATGTTGTTTTCAGCTTCGCGGATGCAGGCGGCGGTGTATACGCGCGCTCCAACGTCGACGACGCACACGCGACAGACGCCGACCGGAGTCTCGTTCTGCTGGTGGCAAAGCGTTGGAATCGGGATGCCATTAATGCGAGCGGCATCGAAGATCGTCGTCCCAGCGGGAACGGTAACTTTCTGCTCGTCGATGGTGAGGGTGATCTCTTTTGTAGGTGCCATCAAGAGCCCCCGATTCGGCAGACGCCTGCGGGACATTCTTTGTCTTTCACGTGAGCATCGATCTCGTCTCGGAAGTGCCTCATTACCGATTGAATCGGAGCAGGCACGATCTGCCCTAACCCGCAGATGGAGGTTAGAGACAAGGCCTGGTTGAGTTCCTCAAGAGCCTGGAGATCGGTGGGATTCTGCTTGCCCTGGGTCCAACTCGTGAGCATGTCGACCAATTTTTGCGAGCCCACGCGACAGGGGACGCATTTGCCGCAGGATTCATTGCGGTAGAACTTCACGGCGTTCAATGCCATGTCGAGCATGCAAGCTTCGTTGGAACAGACGACTATGGCTCCCGATCCCACCATGGAACTTACCGGCGGCTTCGACATCGTGTCCCAATCGAGCGGCAGATTGAGCATCGATGCCGGCAAATATCCCGACGAAGGTCCTGACGGAGCGAAGGCCTTGATGGTCTTGCCCGGAAGCGGACCGCCGGCGTAGCCGTTGATCAGCTCGTCGTAAGTGATGCCCATGGGCACTTCAAACACGCCCGGATTTCGCACTTCGCCGCTGATGCCGACGAACTTGATGCCCGGAGAACCTTTGCGCCCATAGTTCTTGAACCAGTCCACGCCGCGCGCGAGGATGACCGTCGCCAAAGCAAACGTCTCAACATTGTTCAAAGCAGTGGGCTTGTGCCAGAGTCCTTGATAAACGGGAAAGGGAGGCTTGTTTCGCGGTTCGGAACGCTTGCCTTCGATGGCCTCGATCAGCGCGGTCTCTTCTCCGCAGATGTATCCGCCGGGGCTGACGAAGATGCTGAGGTCAAAGTCCAAATCGGAACCGAGGATGTTCTTGCCTAGAAGACCATCCTTGTAGCAAGCATCGATTTCGTCCTGGCAGGCGTCTTGGGGATGCTCGTACTCATGCCGGATATAGAGAATGCCTTTCTTGGCTCCGGTGACCAGCCCGCAAATGATCATTCCCTCAACGAGCAGATGTGGGAGGTGCTGCATGATGAAGCGATCTTTGATTGTTCCTGGTTCGCTTTCATCGGCGTTGCAGACTACGTACTTTTCGTTATCCGTACAGTTGCGAACTATCTCCCACTTGTTCCCAGTTGGGAACCCGGCGCCTCCCATACCGCGCAGAGCGCTCGCCTTTAGCTGCGTAATCACGCCGGCGAAGTCTCCCGTCTGGACCAGGCTGTACAGGACGCGATATTTCGGAGTGCCCACGTAAGGATCGGAATGCAGTTCCTGGCGCAGCCGCTCAGGACGCGTGTGGGGCAGCGGCTCGCCGCTCAAATTTCGGACTACGGCATCTGCAATGCGATCACTGGTGATGTTGTCGTAAATCTGCTCTTCAGTTTTGCTAGAGATCAGCACGGCGGGAGCGCCGTCACAGCGGCCGAGGCATGAGATTTCGCGGATGCTACAGTCAGTGCCCGAATATCCGTAAAGCCGGTCTTGAACCTGTCTCTTTAGGACGTTTGCGCCGCGAAGATGACACGACATATCCGTACAAACCCGGATATTCACGCGCGCTGGAGCCGTGAGATGGAAGTGCGGGTAGAAGCTGGCAACTGCGTAGACTTCCCGAACATGCATGGAGCGCGCGTCGGCGATCGCCTGAAGCTTGTCGACAGGCAAATAACCGAACTCCCGCTGAATTGCTTTCAGGTCCTCAAAAATGCCGTCCGTGTTGTGCGCAGCTGAGCTCGGTTGGGCCAGTGAAGTACCGGGAATCGCCACAGGGATGACCTTGGACCCGCGCAGGAACACGTCCGGGGGAGTGGGGAAACAAACAAGTTCTTCGCGAAGTCAGACGCGGACTATAACAAAGAGCGGTGCACGGGTAAAGAATTGATTTGAAATCGCGCGAGAAATAGCTGTGGGTACGTTTTTCTGTTTCTGAATTGATTTCTATAGTTTGCGAGCGTATAAGGACACACACCTTTAAATCCTCCCCCGTTGAATACTCACAAATGAATCGACGGCTGTGCTGTTGCTCTAATGCTCGCTCCTCTGCTGTTGTTCGACTTTGCGCCGTATTGTCGTTCATGCTTCCGCTTTCATCTCAAGCCACGGATAAGGCGAGCTTCCTGCAACCGGTTTCAGCCGCGGAGGCGCGATACATCGGACCCGGCTCCTGCAGCGCCACGGCCTGCCACGGCTCGGTTCAGGCACGGCAGCAGACCAAGGTCTTGCAGAACGAGTACGGCACCTGGGTGCTTCAGGATCGGCACGCACGTGCCTGGAATGTCCTGAATAACTCCGTTTCCCAACGGATTGCGAAGATCCTTGGCCCGGCGAGCCTGGGTGCGGCCGACGCAGCGCATGCGCCTAAGTGCCTTGTTTGCCATGCTCTTTATGCGAGCAATGCAGAGAAGGCCCGGGAATTCGACATCAATGACGGCGTCAGCTGCGAAAACTGCCACGGTCCCTCGTCGCAATGGCTGGGACCGCACACTGCTCGCGATTGGGCGCACGAAAAGTCCGTCGCGATGGGAATGTACGACACCAAGAATCTGACTCTACGAACCGAGAAATGCCTTACCTGCCACCTTGGAACGGCCGAAAAGTATGTTGACCACGAGATGATCGCGGCCGGTCACCCGGATTTGGTCTTTGAATTGGATTCGTTCCAGGCTGTGGAGCCAGTCCACTGGGTGGAAAAGATTCCTGGACATCCCGAGCAAGCTGAAAAAGACCCATTGCTAGGCGTACGCCAGTGGAGCGTTGGACAGGCGGTTCAGCTCAAAGAGAGCATGAGCCGGCTGGCTCGTCGCGCAAAGGGAACTGAAGGGAAGAAGGGCTTGGTTTGGCCTGAGTATGCTGAACTCGATTGCTTTGCCTGCCACCATAGCCTTGCTCCAGCCGATGAAAGCTGGCGCCTGCGCAGCGTAACCGAAAATCCCCGGGGAGGCCGTGGATACTACCAGACTCGACGCGCCGGGGATCCTGCATATAACTTGTCGCGCGTGGTTGTCTTCCAGCACGTGGCGAATGAAGTTGACGCGAGTACTTCCAAAGAACTTCAGAGCACGATGAAGAAGCTCGCCGCGCTGGTTAGTTCGCTGCAGCCCAACCGCAACGAAGTTGAACAACTATCTGATCAGGCGGGCAATCTGGCAGGCAAACTGGCGGATGAGCTGCGCACGGCGTCTTTCGACCGTGAAAAGACGGCACGACTTTTGCGCGCGATCTCGGGTGATGCTGATTACATCGCCGATCAGGGAGATCGTGCTGCGGAGCAAGCTGCGATGGCGCTGGATTCGATTTACATCGCCTACGCTAAAGCGGGCGGAGGAAGCGGCGCCGACGCTCGAGCAGCTATCAACGGTTTATTCCAGCAGTTGGAGAACCCCTCAGCCTACAATGCTTCGAAGTTTGCGGCGGCCATGAAGCGGGTGAATGCGGCTGTGCGCTAGGCACCGGATCGTCACGCAGCAACGTAGAGAGGCATCATGCTGCGTCTCTACCATGCGCCAAACTGGTTCAATGCTATGGTCCCACCAGGAATCTGCCCCGATTTCAACAGCCATCCTCGGCTGACACTTGTGCGGCGTTAGCAGATAATCACCATCAGTGACCGAAGCCTCCACGCCTCTCATGCGGCAGTATGCTGCGATCAAGAAGCAGCATCCGAACGCTCTGCTCTTTTTCCGGCTCGGCGATTTCTACGAACTGTTTTTCGATGACGCCGTAGTCGCTTCGCGCGAGTTGCAAATTACGCTTACCTCGCGCAACAAGGAGAAGGAACTGGCTGTTCCCATGTGTGGGGTGCCCTACCACGCCGCCGAGGGATACTTGGCGAAGCTGCTACGCAAGGGATTTCGCGTGGCCATCTGCGAGCAGATGGAAGATCCGAAGGTTGCAAAGAAGATTGTCCGCCGCGAGGTTACGCGTGTCCTCACGCCGGGGACGAGTACCGATGCGAGTCTGCCCTCGGAGGAAAATAACTTCCTCGCAGCCATTGCGGAGCTGGGAGATCGCGCCGGACTCGCCGCCCTCGATCTCTCGACGGGCGAATTTCGTGCCACCGAATTCGCGGTCCAGGATCGTGCTCGATTAATTGAAGAACTCGGGCATATGCGTCCTCGGGAAGTACTCTATCCCGCGGCGCTGCCGCTGTTTGCTGCCACGGACACCGACGTCGCGGCACTCTCTGGAGACCGGCGTTTCACGGAGACGCCGGTTGAGGACTGGGCGTTCTCGCCCGACTACGCCATTCCTCTTCTCGAGAATCAGTTCGGCGTCCTCTCACTCGAGGGCTTCGGACTGGCTACGCGTCCGGCTGCGGCTACGGCAGCCGGAGCGATACTTCATTACGTTCGCAGCACGCAGCGGGGCACCCTCGACCACGTTGATCGCATTGGTTTCTACGATCGTCAGGATTGCCTGGTTCTGGACGCGGTTACAGTTCGCAATCTGGAACTTGTCGAGCCGCTGTTCTCTGGCACCGGCTCCGAAGTCACGTTGTTCCGCACGCTCGATGCAACGCTTACCCCGATGGGGAAGCGTCTGCTTCGT
>QIBC01000027.1 GCA_003225215.1 Acidobacteriota bacterium | reverse complement strand
CTTCGCGGCCGTAAAGCTTTGCCCCTGCAAAACCATCCAACTACTTAGAGACTCCGCAACCCAGACTCAAGCCCGCACGTGATCTGCGAACTTCACACGAGCCTCGTGATCGATGGCATAGTTACCCAACGCCACAGTCACTCCGCAATTCCAGGCAACGTCTTCATTTGCCTTTGGGCGCTGGTTATTGCGCAGGCTGTCGATAAAGGAATTACAGGCAACGAAGTCTGGGTTGCCCTGGGTTCCCGCCGGAACGGCAATAGGCTGGCCTTGGCCGCGATAAGGCAGCTCCGCCCGATAGCTTGCTCCGGTTACAACTCCGTGTTCAACCGCCAGCCCTTCCGGTACGGCTGATGCCCCAAGCTTAGGCTCGTAGTAGTAGGTCCCATCGGCTTCAGTGAGCACGATAGTTCCACCAGTCCCACACACCTGCACCTGACAGCCGATGAATCGATTGGTAGTGATCGCGCTGAAGAATAGCGTCTTCCCACCAGGATAGCGGTACGTGACTTGCACGTTGTCGGGCGTCTCGCGGCCGTCTTTCCAGAAATCGACTCCGCCGCTGCCAACTGCCGATTCGGGAATCGCCCCGAACACCTCATTCGCAAAGTTAATGTGATGTGAACCAAGTTCGGCGACGAGTCCACCGGAAAATTCGCGGTACAGCCGCCAGTTAATGAGGCGTTCGAGCTTGGGGTCGTTGTTCGGAACCGGGCGCCGCCAACTGTTGTTGCGATGCCAGTACGAATAAATCTGCGTCACCTGGCCGATCTTGCCTGATGCAATCAGCCGTATCGCCTCCCGATACCACGGCGCGTAGTGGTACTGCAGCCCAATCTGGTAATGCTTTCCGCTCTTCTTAACCGCGTCCCGCATCTGGCCGCATTCTTCCACGGTCAGCGCCATACTCTTCTCGCCGTAAACATGATGACCGCTGTCGAGAGCTGCCGTCACATGCTCCGAGTGCAGCGACAACGGCGTCGAAACAATGATCGCGTCAATATCTTTTGCGGACAGCAGTTCGCGGTAGTCGCGAAACGCTCGCGTGTTCTCGCCGGTGATCTTTCGCGCCTGATCCCACCGCGGTTCGTAGATGTCGCAAAGAGCTGCGAAGCGGACGCCCGGCACCCGGAGGAAGGTCCGCATCAGTTGTTGTCCCCTGCTGCCTGGACCAATAATCGCGAGGTTCAGCTGGCTCGATGCCGGCAACTTGGCTGCACTGCTTTGCTCTACAAAAGTGGAGGCCGCCAATGCCCCCGCACCTCCCAAAAATTCTCTTCGATTCATCGTGTCTTGTTTTCCTCTCGTGCCGTTACGCAGTCATCGGCTGTTCGGCAAAGCCGTCCAGGCCAATGCCACTGCTCAATATGCGGTTCGTTCGTGTTACTCGTGATCCAGATGGCGCTCGTATTCGGCATGGATTCGAGCAGCTTCCCGCCTTTGGCAGGACCCATGACGAACATCGTAGTTGAAAGCGCGTCACTCGCCGTGCCCGTGGGAGCGATTACCGTCGCCTGCAGCATTTCTTGCACCGGTTCTCCAGTGCGCGGGTCCATGATGTGACAGTACGTCCTGCCCTTCAGGCGAAAGAACTTTTCATAGCTGCCCGACGTCGAAAGGGAGGTATCGCGCAGAACAATTTCTGAGACGGCGTGCGAACGATCTGCAGGTCGCGGCACGAGGATCTTCCATCCATCCTTGTCCGGAGGAGCACCGAGGGCATAGAGCGTGCTGGAACCGGCGTCGACGAGCGCAGCTTTTACTCCAGCATCGCGCAAAACATCGATTACCCGATCAACTGCGTAGCCTTTCCCGATGCCACCCATGTCAAGTTCCATTCCGGGAACATCAAATGTGACAGTTCGGTGGTTAGCATCCAGCTTAACTTTGTTCCAACCAACCCTCGCCCGCGCCCGCGACAGCTCAGCGTGAGTCGGATACTGCCCATTCTTCCGGAAGAACCCCCATGCCCGCATTAACGGCCCCACGGTAATGTCGAATGCACCGTCGCTTCGCCGACTGTAGTCGAAAGATGTTTGCAGCAGCTTGAAGACCTCCGGATCGGTCGTAGTCGAGGTAGTTGCAGCAAGACGATTGATTCGTGAGAGCTCACTACTCGCCCGATAGTTGCTCAACGCCTCCTCGACACGCTCAACCTCGTCGAAAGCCGCTTCGAACTCCTCGTCCGCCTTTACTTGATCGGGAGAGTACAGATAAATCGTGAACGTGGTTCCCATGGCCGCGCGAGACTTCGAAAAGAGCTGCTCCTCGGACGACTGGCCGAGAGCGGAGTCACAAACCATGAAAGCAAACCACAGAAGCGCAATCGAGATAATGGAGTTTTGAGTATTGGAACGCAGCAGCATTCCTGTCAAGACTACAAGATGGTGCGGCACGTAAGGGCAGCATGCAGCAAGAACCAGATTCCCCCGCGCGAAAAGTGCGCGAGGAATAATACCGTCAGGTGGTGTTCGCCGAGCGGAGACTCAGAACTTGTATCCGAATCCGAAAGAAATTACAGGATAGAACCTGAGCGGCGATGCCGAATGATTGATCTTCGCCTGCTCCGACAGGATGTTGCTCTGCACGGTGGGATCTGATGAGACGTCGCGGCAGTTGATACCGATTGGGTCGCAAGCTCCGCCCGTAAAGTTCAACGTGGTGTGAGGCACGCCTTGATAAACGGCTCCAATGTCGAACGTCATGCCGAAGTGTCCCTCATTGCGGCGCGCGAGGTTGCCAAAACCCAACAGGAACATCGGTCCGGCTTTGCTGAATTGAAGCTTTCCGCTGCCTTTCAGTGGGTTTGACGGATCGCTGACATAATCGGCTCCTCCAAACGAAACCATCTGTCCACCGGGAACCGTTGCATTGCCGGTGAGCTGGTTGCCGCTGTACATCATCACTCCAGGACTGAGATGAAATCCTCCACCAAGCGGAAAGAAGTCATAGAGCGCCTGCATGGAGCGAAGGTTGAGCCGGCCGGAGTAGGTGACGCCATCTTTAGCGAATCCACGACCATAATTGAATGCAGCGAACCCAAGGCGCACGTTCGAGCGACGAGTCGTCGGGATAGCAACATCCGCGCCGAAGCCAAGCAACGAAGTCTTGAAGGCAATCCCGGGACGATGATTGTTCAGCGTCGATTCCGACTTGTTGGAGGTGGAAACTGCAGCGGCGGTCGCGGAGTTACCGTCACCCGCGGTTCGGTCCGAATCGGAGGCAAGAGCATTCGGTATCGCAAAGCTCACGGCGAGCAGCAGAATAATCGAGAATTTGTTGCGCACGTTTTTCCTCTAGAGCCCAAATTTGCATCGATGTCCCGGCACGAGCAAGAGGGAGAGCCGAGGTAGCCGACTGGTTAACCGAGACTAAGCCAGTCGAAGAGAATGAGAAAGATTACGCGGGTAACCGGCGGCCATCCGAAATAACGAGTAAGGCGTCTCGAAACGATGTTTCGAGCAGGAGATTCTCCGCAGAAAAAACGGGAGCCCAGGGGCTCCCGCGAGTATTTTGCTTCGAGGACAGGTAGTTAGAAAGTGACCCGCACGGCCAGCTGCGTAACCCGACGCTCGTCGAACGGATTGCCGTAGCCGCCTTTCTGCGCCTGGATAATGTTGGAAGCGCTCACATCTGCGCCTCCCAAGCCGAAGCCGAGAACATAGAAGTTCTTATGGTTGAGGAGATCGAAGAACTCTCCACGCAACTGTATGCTGATTTTCTCGGTAACTGCAAAGTCTTTGAACACTCCCAGATCCCAATTCCAGACCGACGGACCAATCGAGCTATTGCGACCGATCATGTTGGCTGGGAATCTGCATCCCTGGTGGAACAGCCCAGTGCAAATCGGCAGAGTGCTGCTCTGGGATGACCCGGGAATGGGCGTAGTCGTACCCGGAATCACGGTGGGGCCCGTGTAGTCGCCAACTGCGGCTGGGATGGTCAGATAGTTGTACAAGTCTCCGCCCTGATCGGCTCCCAGATCGCTGCCGCCACCTTTCGGCGACCGGCCCGTCATATCAGCGCGCTTGCAATTTCCTACTTGAGAGTTGGAGCCGGAGCAGTCAAAGATGGTGAACGGATACCCGGTGTGGTAGCTGAAGATCGGGGCGATTGAGAACCCTCCAGCAAAGGTGCGCATAAACCATCCGCGATCCTTGAAACTCGGGGAAGGTATGAGCATGGATATTGACACACGGTGACGCGCGTCATAATCCGAGCTGCCACGGTCCAGGCCCGGATTGAACGGATCGAGGAAACCAAGCGCGTTGTTCTGAACCTCATCGCTAAATGTGGAGCTGAGCGTATCGATCGAGTGCGAGTAGGTGTAGTTGGCGGTCGTTGAAATCCTTCTCCATTGCCCGCGAAGAGACGCAACCATCGCCTCATAATACGAGTCTCCGATGGAGCCACGGTTGTTGATGTTGGTGTACTGGTTATTCAATCGGGAATTCAGCGGATCGCCCAGGTAAACAGGGCCGAAACCAGGCTCATTGATGTTCTGAATCGAGTATTGATGGATCCCGCGCGCGCCGTTGTAGGTAAGCGATCCCGTCAAGCTGGGCGCCAGCTGGCGCTCCACACCAAGGTTCCATTGCTGAACGTACGCGTCCCTAATGTTTTCGTCCACATTTCGCAGGCTTGCGCGTGGCAGAGCCTTGCTGCCACTGCTGCCGGCGAGCGGACCTGCATTACTGTTGGTCACTGGGATCGGGCCACCAACGTCGGCCGGCGTTATCGAAATCACCGTGTACGCAGGCGGATTTTGGATCACGTTAAAGGTGACGTTATTGAAGTTGCGCTCGTAGCCAATTCCGTAGCCGCCTCTAAGTGCCATTTTGCCGTCGCCAAACACATCGTAGGCAAAACCCACACGTGGCCCAAGGTTGGCATACCGAGGCTTCCACAAACCTCCAATGGGACTTTGTGGAGCAATGAAAACCGCTCCGTTGCGAATTCCGGTGAAGTCGATATGATTAACTCCGCCATAGTAGAAGTTTGAGTCGAGGTTTTGATTCTTGTTGTGCTGTACGCCGTAGTACTCCCAACGTAGCCCGAGATTCAGCGTGAGCCGAGGACTGACCTTCCAGGTGTCCTGACCGTAGGCAGCTGCATCGTTGTAGAGATTGCTGCGCGCAAAGGAGGGAGGACCCACCGGCAGAGTGACCGTGCAACCGGCGCTTATCTGCTGGACTCCGTTCACTACGGGGCACGGAAACTTTCCTTGCGGATTGATGGCGGCCTGGAACACCGCCAACTGTCCTGCCTTGAAGTTCGAGACAGCCACGCTGGTGTCCGACGCGCTGAGCGCTTCCACCGCTTCTTCATAAGCACCGAAGGTACGATTGTCCTGCGTGTAGATGTATTGTCCGCCGAATTTCCAGGTGTGGTTCCCGCGCACCACAGTGAGATCGTCGAAGATCTGCCCGAGATTTTGCGGGCCGCCGAACGGAATTGCGCTACCGGGAGTGAACTCGTTGTATCCGGGAAACGCAACCAAGGTCCCTTGAATTCTTATGGCTCGGCCATTGTTCATGTAAAGCGTCGGACCAACAGGAGCAGCTCCGAGAGGCTGAACATTATTGAGACGCTCAAAGTTGAACCTTAATGCATTCACGACCGATGGAGAGAAGGTGTGAGTAAGTGAAACCAGAGCGTTGTTGTCATAGAACGTTTGGCCGGTCTCAAATCCCAAATAAGGACTGGTGTTGATCGTCCCCGGGAAGTCTGAGCGATCGTTGAACGCATAGCGAAGAAACAGTTGGGTGTTGGAGGTGGCGTTCCAATCCAGCTTGCCGGCGTTCAGGAAGGTATTCTGCGGATTGCCTGCGCCTGCATCCGTGGGAGCGTTGTATGTCACCTGATCAAACACGCCACCCTGGAAGGTCGCGCTTCCGATCCGGCGAACGTCTGGCCGCAACTTTCCAAAGGTACTGAAGAACGATTGAGTGGATGCGGCAGATGAAGCAATCAAAGCATCGCTGGCGATGTAAGAGATTTGCGGCGCGGAGCTACGAATCCGCGACCACTCGGCGTCATCGAAGAAGAAAAGTTTGTCCTTGAAAATCGGCCCGCCCAACGAAAATCCGAACTGATTGCGCGTGAACTTCGGCTTTTCGACTCCGTTGGAGGCGTTGAAATACGTGTTTGCCGAGAAGGCGGAATAACGGCCGAATTCGTATGCCGACCCATGGAAGTTGTTCGTTCCGCCACGGGTAGCAACGTTCACCACTCCACCGCTTGCGCGTCCGTATTCGGCGGTCATGCCATTCGTGATCACGCGGAACTCCTGCACAGAGTCCAGCGGAATGGGCTGCGCGACGCCGGCGGTGAACTGATCCATATTCTCGCCACCGTCGAGCAATAGATCCGTTGACGCAGAGCGCTGTCCATTAATGGCAAAACCGGCGCCGCGAAGATCGCCTACGCCTGCCTGACTGTCCTGTTGCACATTGGCTGCGAGACCTACAAGGGCGTAGGGATTGCGATTGAGTGTCGGCAGACCCACGATTTGCGCCGTATTAACAATCTCGGACTGCTGCTGATCAATCGTGTTGACCGTAGCGCCGCCTTCGCCAATGACCTCAACGACGGTAGAGGCGCCGCTCAACTGCAACCCTACGTCAAGCGCGTTGTGCGAACCAACCGTGACCTGCAGATTCGCTTTGTAAGGCTGGAAGCCCGATTGGTTGATACTGACTTCATATTGGCCCACGGGAAGGGTAGTCAGTTGATACTGACCGGTAGAAGAGCTCGTGACTGATCGGGTGAGCCCGGTACCTAAATTTTTCGCGGTGACGGTCGCATTCGGAACCACAGCGCCACTTGGATCGCGTACAACACCGGCTATCTCTCCAGTGTTCGTTTGGCCAAAAGTCATAAGACCGATTGAGAGTACAAAAGCAAGGACCGCCAAATATCCACTTACTGTTTTCATTTTGTAGTTCTCTCCAGAATGAAAAATCTGCCTAAGGGGGACCTAGCGCACGCTAGGCCGAACGGTTAATCAATGCACTTGAAAACCCAAGATGGTTTTGCTTTTGATTTCAGTCGATTAGGTACGAAAACAACTGCTCTGGATTCCAAAGACTGGATATCAGTGGTAAGCCTTATCCAGAATTCTGAAGATTCGTCCCGTTTTGGAATAGCTTCAACCCTGTATACGCCCGCACTGCACTAGATTCATCGCGCTGCGTCCCCTTGCGACATGACTTGACGCGATTTGGCGCGTGCGAATTTAACACCTCTTCAGTGCACTAACCATTTCAGTGCACTAACGATGACCAGCACCCTCGTGGCGTCAATTGGCGTTTCATAACGGGAGAAATTTCTGCGAGAGAGGCAGGGGAAGTCGCGTGATCTACCAATAACTGGATTTTCTTTGAGTCAATTCGGGAAGGCTACAGAGCACGGATGGACCGTGCGAATTGTGAAACGAAGAATTAAGACTAAGTACTTAATCCAACTGACTAGATTAGCCGTGCATGCCCGGGAAGAGGTCAGGAAGAGGGTCTGCCAATCGTGTGAGGTTCCAACACCAACGGCGTAGCGGTGAGGGTGTATGGAGCATCCTGAAAAAAGAAGGAGGGCCTTGAAAAGGCCCTCCTAGACGAAGTTGCGAATCGTTAAAAGATGAACTTGCCTCCCAACTGTATCGAGCGCGAGTTGCTGGGGAAGGTCAACTCCGGCTTGTTGAAGTTCGACGATCCCGGGACCAGGTATGTGGTAGCGGCTGACCCGGCTTGGCCGATCGATTGAATGTCATTGAGAGATCCGCCGATGAACTGAGAATGGTTCAATGCGTTCAGCATCTGCGCGCTGAATTCGAACGACATCCGTTCGGTGAAGTTGAACCGCTTGATCAATGCCAAATCGAGATTGTTAATCCCGGGCATCTGCATGATGTTGCGGGTCGAGTTGGCAAGCATGCCCTGACGCGTCCGATAAAACTGGGCGTTCGGATTGCTTACAAGATATCCCACGAGGAAATTGGCAGTGTTCACTGTCGTACCGTTTACCTTGCCAGAGCTTCCACACGAGATGCCAGCTGCCTTAGCACCCGATGTAACATATTGCGAAGTGCACAATCCCGTCACGTCGCTGCCCGTTCCTGACGCACCGGTCGGATTGAAGATGACGCGGTCACCAGCTGCGTCGCCGTTCAGGTTAGCGTCCTGCTGGCTCTGCGGATCGGCCCATTCGCCCGTTTCGAACGTGTAGACCGGAGCAAGTTCCCAGTTGCCCGCCAAGTTCTTCATGACCCAGTTGGAATGCTTAAAGAACGGCATATCGTAGATCCCACTGATGGTGAGGCGATGCGCGCGATCAAGAGCGGAGTTCGCGCGTTCCCCGTGTAGGTTCCGGAAATCCTGTGGACGACGGGGCGACAAAACCGTAGAGAAAAAGTCCGCCGTGCTGTCGTCGATGGTGTGGCTCCACGTCCAAGCAACCTGGAACTGCAGACCTTCGGTAAGGCGCCGAGTGATCTGCGTTTGCAGGCCGTTATAGCTTGAATGGCCGTACGGAGCGAAACCAACGATGTTGGTTAGGTTGAATCCCTGTGCGGCATAGACTGGGTCGAAGCCAGATCCACCGAACGGTCCAGTGAAACGAGTTTGTAGGCTCCTCAAGGTTGTTGTCATTCCGTCGAGAGTCGCCTGGCTTGGTGCACTCGTAAAGTACGGAATGAAGTGAGTGGAATCCACTGACGCGATCTTGTTGAGACGATTCTGCACGTTGAGGTGAGCACCTTGCGTTCCTACATACCTCACCTCGACGGTGTAGTTCTTCGCAAGCATGCGCTGAATGCCGAAGTTGTACTGGAACGACTGCGGGTACTTCACACTCACTGGCGTACCGTTCGGAAGGAACGAAGCCGTGAGCAGGCGTGCGCAGTGGGCGTCATCCGGAACCGAGACGCCAACCACGTTCGTGCAGAAGTCCTTGGTCAAGACTGGGGTTCCTGCAAACGGCTTGATGCCGCCGCCTGCGAGAAAACCAGCATCCGGTCCGCAACCTGGGCCACCGGGACAGTCGCTGGTTTGAGCCAGCTGCGGGGGCAGCGAAAGGACGCCGATGTTGTCGTACAGAACATCATAGCCCATTCCAAAACCGCCACGAATAGAGCTTGAGGAACTGGAGCCGAGCAACATCTTCAGTAGGCCTCCGCTCGCTTCGGGCGACCAGGCAAAACCGATTCGTGGTGCGAAGTCCGTTTTTGGCGCAGACGGAGCATTGAAGGTGATGAGCCCCGGTACATTCGCCGAAGTATTCAGCGCCTGCTTCGCCCAGCCCTGCGGTGTCGACAAATATTCATAACGCAGGCCAAGATTGAGGCTGAGGTTCGGACGAACTTTCCAGATGTCGTTCGCGAAGCCGAAGATCCAGTATTGATTGCCGTAGTAACCAGCATTGCCGAGGCTGCGCTCTGCTAGAACGTCGGGCACTACATCCCGCAGCCACAAATCCAGCGTGCTGTAGTCGTAATCGCCACGCGCGCGCTGCGTAAACTGCTGCGGCGAGATATATTCGGCAGTGTCAATTCCGAACTTCAGGGTGTGGTTGCCCTTCACCCAGCTCACATTGTCGGCTGCCTGATAGAAGTTCTTAAAGCCAAACTGCGGCGCGTTTCCATCCGGTCCAATGTTCAAATTCAGATCTTCGAGCTGAATGTTCGGAAATGCATCCAGGCCCGGATACTTCTGCGGGCCCACTGTGAAGGCGTTGCCATAACGGCTGAAGCCTACGCGAAACTCGTTGGTGATGCTCGCGGAAAATGTATGGAACTCACTGAGAGTGAAGATGTGCCCGGGCGTGATCACTGGTTCATAGAACACGGGAAGCGTCGCCGCAGTGTCGATCGACTTCTGCTGGTTGTAAATGTAGCGGCCGCGCAGCTGATCATTGCTACTGATGTTGTAGTCCACGGAGCTAACGAAGAACTTGTTATTGATAAAGTTCGGCGCAACGATGGGCACGATTCCAACCTGCACCGGGCAGCCGGCGGCAGGACAATTCGAGCCTTGCACATTAACATTCTGAGGCGACCCGCTTCCGGTCGCGTATTGCTTAAGAATGCCAAGATTCGTTGCCGACAATCCGCTGATCGCCGCCAACTGCGTGTATCCCGTCGCGGTCGGCGCCAAGACGCCTGCCGAGGGAGTGGTCGCCTGACCAATGGGGTTGTAGGTGTAGTTCGTGAAGAAGAACAGCTTGTTCTTGATGATCGGACCACCGACTTGCCCGCCGAATCGGTTGTTGTCGTACCGGGGGTTCTTTGTGATGCCCTGCTGCTTGCGCGACACATCGATTGCGTTCAAGTTGCGGTTCTGCAGGTATTCATACGCCCGCCCGTGCCAGGTATTTGTGCCGCTCACCACCATCTGATTGAATTGGCCGCCGGTGGAGTGTCCGAACTCAGGGCTGAACTGATTCTCCAGCACGGTGAAGTTCTGCACGGCGTCGTTTGGAATGGTGATGTCGGGGCCGGTCACGCCCTTGTCGTTGTTATCGACACCCTCAATCATGAAGTTGTTGTTTCGCGGACGCTGTCCCCCTACAGACGGACCCGAACCCGCGCCGATACCTCCGCTGCTCCCAACACCAGCTTGGAGTAGAGAAAGATTCAAAACGCCACTACCGAAGGCAGCGATCGGTAGATCTGCAGCCTCCTTTAGATCGTAGGTAGTGGCAAGCTGAGCTGTGGTGGTGTCGATACCGGGAGCTTCAGCGGTCACTTCAACGGTCGTCTCCACTTGACCGACCTTCAGGGCTATTCGCACAGTGGAAGTCTGGTTAAGCGCAACGACTACGTCTCGCACGCTCGTGGTCTCGAATCCTCTGCCATTAGCGTTTACGACGTAGGTGCCGGGAAGCAGATTGCTTAACCGATACTCGCCATTCGTATTGGTAGTTGCCGTTGACTTTACGTTGGTAGCTTGGTTAGTTGCCGTAACTGTGGCGCTTGGAACTACCGCGCCCGAACTGTCGACGACTGTCCCAACGAGATCACCGCCGGTGAACTGGCCGTACGCAGCAAACGACAGCAATAGGACGCAAATCGCGACAAGAAATATCCGTGGGAAAGCTCTCACTGTCCCCTCCAAAAATTGTGATTTGAACTTCAACCGCAGTCTTCTGGCGCCAGCGGGACGGAAGGAAACGCCGGAGAGAAGACCATTGCATTCAACAACAGGGGATGTAACTTAGGACAACCGGTGCAGAAGGGAGCATATCGGGGACCAAATCCAGAGTCTTACGATTCAGCATCTTAGGCTGTGGAAAAAATCGGCTCCTACAGAACTCCGCATCTCTGTGCCGAACAGATATGGAATTCGGTAGGGACAGGGTGAGGCAGATATGCTTTGGGCAGCTATTTACGCGGGCTAAAAGGAGATTTTCCCGGTACTACATTATCCAGGCCCTGCTGAGGTAGTCGGCGCAGGTAAGTACCATCAAGATCGATAAGAAGAAGAGCCCGCACCCGATCACCAAGGCGATCATCTTGGGCGAGTACTTCACGTGCATAAAGAAGAGGATCACGAGCGTTGCCTTGGTGCAGGCGATGGTCAGGGCAATGATGGGGTTGAAGATGCCGAAGTTCTGGTAGGCTGCCGCCACGGTGATCCCGGTAAAAGCAAGCAGGATCAGCCAGATGGTCACATAGATCTTTGGTGAAACGATGTGGTCTCCGCCAGCGGACATTTTTCTCTACCTCAACGGCGCCTAGCCGGTTTGTCTTGCCCTAACATCAGACGACCTCAATGCACTGGACTTCGACTTACCAGATACAGCAGCGGGAACAGAAATATCCAGATGATATCGACGAAGTGCCAATACAGGCCGAAGTTCTCGACCATCGTGTAATGATGCGGTGGATACGCTCCGTGATATGCACGCCAGATCAGGAACACTAGAATACCGGCCCCTATGATCATGTGGAGCGCGTGCATCCCGGTCATTGCGAAATACAGCGCGAAGAAGATTGACGTTTGCGTTGCAACGTCCGCCGGAACCAGCTTCTCGCCTTTTTCGGCGCGATCATAATTGAAGTCAAAGTTTGCGCCGGGAATGTGGTGCTCGGTGTACTTGTCGTAATATTCGATGCCCTTGATGCCAAGGAATACGCTGCCCAGGACCAAGGTGGCGCCCAGCCAGAAAACAAGCAGTTTGCGCGCACCCAAAGCCGCGCTGTGAACACCCATGGCCATGGTTAAGCTGGAGCAGATCAGAACAGCGGTGTTGATCGCACCCCACTTGATGGCGATCGATGTACTCGCAGCCACAAACGCCGGATTGTAAAGATTGCGGTAGATAAGATAGGCCCCGAACAATCCGCCGAAGAACATGATTTCGGTGATGAGGAACACCCACATCCCGAATTGGGAAGCGTCTTTCTGCTGGTAGGCAGTATCGAACTGCACGAGCAGCGAGGGATCGTGGTGGTGATGCGCCTGGAGTGTCGTAGTCTGGCTATCCGACAACTTCGACCTCCTCAGTCTGGCTTTCGTAATCGTAGGCTTCCTGAGTGACGATGGGCGTCTCATGGAAGTTGTGCGTCGGCGGAGGCGAAGTCGTCTGCCACTCCAGGCCGGTTGCGCGATAGGGATTATTGCCTGCGATTTCGCCGTACTTGAGCGACCACAGCATGTAGAACATCGGCATCAACAGGCCAACGGCCAGCACCGAAGCGCCGGCAGTCGAGAGTACGTTGAGCACCTGGAACTCGGGCGGATAGCTGTGGTATCGGCGCGGCATGCCCATGTATCCCAAAATGAACTGCGGGAAGAACGTCAAGTTGAAGCCGATGAACACAATCAGCGCCGAGAGCTTCGCGGGAGCTTCCGGATACATGCGCCCGGTCATTTTGGGCCACCAGAAGTGCATACCGGCCAGATACGCCACAAGCATGCCTCCCACCATCACGTAGTGGAAGTGCGCGACCACGAAGTAAGTAGCCGTCACATGCATGTCGACGCCGATCGCGCCGAGGAACAATCCCGTAAGTCCGCCGATCGTAAACAGCCCGATGAAGGCCAGCGCATACAGCATCGGGGTATCGAAGTGGATCGATCCCTTATATAGCGTCGCGGTCCAGTTAAAGACTTTGATTGCGGATGGAATCGCAACCAGGAACGTAACAAACGAAAAGATCAGCGCCGAGTAGGTCGAAATTCCCGCGATGAACATATGGTGCGCCCAGACCAGGAATCCGAACACGGCGATCGCGATACTGGAGAAAGCGATGGCACTGTACCCGAAGATGCGCTTGCGGGCGAAGCACGGGATGATCTCGCTGATCACTCCAAATCCCGGCAGAATCATGATGTAAACCGCCGGGTGCGAGTAGAACCAGAACATGTGCTGGAAAAGGACAGGATCGCCGCCGAGTGCTGGATTGAAGATGCCGATATGCAATCCGCGCTCGAGGGCCACGAGAATCAGCGTGATCGCCAGCACCGGCGTCCCAAGCACCATGATGATGCTGGCTGCATAGTTCGACCACACGAAGAGCGGCAGCCGGAACCATGTCATGCCCGGAGCCCGCATGCGATGGACGGTGACGATGAAGTTGAGGCCGGTAAAGATCGACGAGAATCCGGCAATCAGAATGCCAATCGCCGTGAACATCACGTGAGTCGTCAGGTATTGCGTGCTGAGTGGGGTGTAGAAGGTCCAGCCAGTATCCACACCGCCGCTGATGATTGCGGCCAGCATGAAGATCATGCCGATGATGTAGATGTACCAGCTTGCCAGGTTAATTTTGGGAAAAGCCAGATCGCGCGCGCCGACCATGATCGGAATCAGGAAATTGCCAATCGTGACCGGAATCGACGGAACCAGGAAACCGAAGATCATCACCACGCCGTGCATGGTGAAGAGCTTGTTGTACGTATCGGATTGGAACAGGTCGCCTGCCGGAGTCAGCAACTCGAGACGTACGAGCGTGGCAAACACTCCGCCCAGAAGAAACATCAGGCTGATGGACACAATGTACATCACCGCGATGCGCTTGTGATCTCCGGTCAGGAACCATGACTTCACGCCATAACTGGAATTTAAATAAGTATCGCTTGGCATTTCGAGCGCGAGCGAAGTCTGCGTTGCCGTGCTCATTTATCGTTGCTCCACTTGAGATCCATTAGGCTTCGCCTGCGGCGCGGCGCCCCTGGGCTGCTTGGGCGCGTTCTGCTTACCCGGCGGGGTACTCGGCGTTGCCGGCACAGCTTCCTCTTGCACCGGCACCGCGCTGGTACGCGGCACTGGATTTTGGTTTGTACCCGGCTTGGTCACGTCGATGCCCTGCTGGATCTTGTTCAGGTTCACTGGCGGTTCCTGCTGGGTGTTGGTTTGCAATTGTAGTAGTTGGCCGTTATAAGTCAGCGATTTTACGTATTCGATAATCTGGATCATCTCATCTTCATTGAGCTGACCCTGGAACGTCGGCATGATGTTTTGGTATCCGTAAACGATCTTCGCGCTCGGGTTCAGGATCGATTCCCGAATGTAGCCCTCATCAGCAAGCGCAGTGCGATTGTCTTCGGTGCGAACCATTCTTCCATAAAGATTGTAGAGGTTCGGGCCTCGAGCATTGTCGGCGCCGGTGTGGCAGGTAGGACATCCCATCGAGGCAAAAACTTTTTGTCCTTCAGTCGCCAGCGATCCGAATGCGCCGGCGCCACGAAGCCATTCCTGATAGTCGTCCGGCGACATAGCCGTCACCTCACCCACCATGCCGGAGTGTTTCGTGCCGCAGTATTGATTGCAAAATAGATGATAAGTGCCAGGCTTCGTCGCCTCAAACCAGACAGTCGTGTAACGCCCAGGGATCACATCCATCTGCGCCCGGAACGCGGGAACGTAGAAGGAATGCAGTACATCCTGAGAGATGAGCGTCATGCGCACAGCCTTGCCCACGGGAACGTGCAGGTTGTTGATTTCGCGCTGCCCACCCGGATGCTGGAACTTCCACATCCACTGCTTGCCGACGCCGTAGATGTCCATCGCCGACTTCGGCGGATGCATCTCCTGGAAGAAGAGAACGGCTCCCCAGGCAAAGATCACCATGGCGATGCCAAGCGGCACCAGCGTCCAGAAAATCTCCAGCGGAATGGAGCCGTGGATTTGTACCGGCACTGGATGCTTCTCTTTCCGGTACTTGGTGGCGAACACCAGGATCAACAGCGCCACCAGCATGGTGAAGAAGATCGTGATGCCCAGAATAAAGAAGTAGAGTGCGTCCACCCGGGTGGACATCGTCGACGCCGATTCTGGGAACAGCGGAAAGTACTGGGGAAGCATGATCTAGGCTGTCCGTCCTGTGTTTTGTCTTCCCGCGCGCGCATCGCGCCTGGCCATGGTAATGATGAATCCTCCGAGCAACAGCACGGTCACAATTCCGCTGATCCGCAAAACCCTCATGGCGATCGCGCCGTAGTGGCCAGTCGTGGGATCGTAGTGATAGCAATACAGGATCAGCTTGTCCACAACTGTCCCAATATGGTTCTTCGAAGCTTCGATCAAGCCGAGCCGAAGATCTTTCGGAGAATACTCGATGCCGTAGTAATACTGCGAGAGCCGGCCTTCAGGCGTAACCACTTGAATTCCGCTGGCGTGCGCATATTGATTGATCCGCGGATCGTACACATAGTGGAAGCCCACAGCCTTCGCCAGCTGATCGATTTGGTCCTGATTGCCGGTCAAAAAGTGCCACCCCTGCTGCGATGTTGCCGAGTGCCGGCTGTACCGACGCAAATAAACTTCCTTGATCTTGGCAGCCACGTCAGGGGTTTCGCGTGGATCGATACTTACGCTGAGTACGTCGAAATCCCGGCCCATATCGAAATTGACGACGTTCAGCGAACTAGTCAAGCCGTTGAGGACTTCGCCGCAAAGCATCGGACAGCGGTAGTACACGAGCGACAAAATCACCGGACGCTTGTTGAAGTAATCGCCCAGCGCAACATCTTTTCCAGCCTCGTCGCGGAAATGCAGAGTCAAAGGAAGCTGTTCGTTCAAGTGCTGATCGATGCCGACCTGCTGGAGAATTGGCGGACGCTGATTTGAAGTCGAACCATCGCTCGACGGCTGCAACCCGGCGGCGCCGGCCTGCTGCGCGCAAACAGGCAGCGCCAGCATGGATGACAGCGTGGCGAATATCAGCGATTTGGCGACTTTTCTCGTCACTTCTTTACAACCCACAACTACACTTCCCTTCTTCAATCCTGTGTCAGCTACCTCACCGAAGGCCCGCTTGCCTGCTTCGCATGGCTGCTTTGAATCGACGGTGTCACAACTCCAGTACTCTCGGCAGTCGGAGGCAACTGGGTACCGGCAGGAGCCTGCTGGGCCGGCAATCCCTTCTGCACAACTGCCTGCATCGCCTGCGCAATCGGGATGTTCACTTTGCCGGAATTTTTATCCAGAACGAAATACTGGTTTAGGTAGACATCTTCTGCCTCGTGCATCACAGCCAGATCGTGCACGTCGTCGTCCTGCAGGCGAGGCTGTGGGAAGCGGCTTACGCGAACGCGCGATTCCGAGTCGGCCATCTCCATCGATCCCGGTTCCTTCGCTTTGTTTTCCGGCGTGCGCAGTTTTTTCGCCGCCTGGTCTACCTGATCTTCCGAGCGCTGCACCCAGGGATCGCGCTTATCGATCTCGTCCTGCTTGGCGGCATAGTTAGTTGCAAAATGGAACACGCCCCAGAGCACGACGAAGATGACGATGCCGCAAAAGCCCAGCGCGACGATGAACGCGACTACGCCGGTAAGACTAATGTCCCGCGTCTCATGCCCAAGCTGCGGATCGGTCGTCCTTAGCGGGCCGCCTTGCGGCTTCATCGGTTTAGGCGGTTGCATGTTCAGGCTCCAAAAGCTCTTCCATCTGCGGATCGTACGCGACCAGAACCGGCCGCGATTTCAGGTCACGAATAAAAGAGAAGATCCAGAATCCCCCGATAGCCAGCGGCGCGGCGATGTACATCCAGTTGAATGTGATCTGCCGCTCCGTGGAAATAAAGTTCGGCTCCACCATCCAATACAAATCCACCATGCGAACAAAGATAATGAACGCGCAGAGAGGCACCATGAAGGCCGGTTGCTTCTTCAATCTGCGCGAAAGCAGCAATGCGAACGGCACGGCAAACTCGAATAGGATCAGGAACCGTCCTAAGTTGATCCAATTCCCCGCCAGCCGATGCAGGTACCAGTTAGCCTCGTCAGGCATGTTTGCCGACCAGATAATCAGCCACTGCGAGAATGACAGGTAGGCGTAGAGCATGACGAAGGCAAACAGCAACTTACCGATATCATGCATCTCGGTCTTGCGCAGCATGGTGCGCATGGGCTCTTCCTGCGAAAGCAGCAGCACTGTAATGATGCAGATAGAGAACGCCGTCAGCCCCTGGCCTGCAAGATAAATTAAGCCGTAGATTGTGGAGAACCAGATGGCGTCGAGCGACATGATCCAGTCGACGATCGCGAACGTCATGGTGATCGCGTAAACAACGATGCCGATACCGCTCAAGTTTTCCAGAATTCGCTGCCAATCGCGGCCGTGAGGGTTGCGGTCGCGCTCAATCGACCAGCGCCGCAGAGTAGTGGAGAATGCCCACCAGATGAAGAAGTAGATCGGTACGCGGATCAGGAAGAACGTCTTGTTCAGCAGCATCTCCTTGTGCTGCATGATGGTGTGCGCGTCGGAGTTCTGTTGCATCCAGCGCACGCTCCCCGGAATCCAGGGAAAGAGGTGGCTCATTCCGATGGCGATGGGAATGAACAGAATGAGCATCAATGGAAACTGCGCCGCGCCCGATTCGAGCACGCGGCGAATGATGAGGCCCCACTTGCCGGCGGATAGATGATTCACCATCAGCAGCGCCATGCATCCCAAACTGGCGCCAACCCATAGAACGTACCCGGCCAGATAGGCACTCAGAAAGTGGTCGTAGCCATGCGGAGTTATGACCGCTCCGATAATCAGCAGGATCGTGAACAGGCCGCCAACAATGAGCGCGCGGCTCTGGTAGCGATCGAGCAGCCATGCGGGAGCGTTCAGTTCGGCAGGCAGACGTTTGGCGTGAGTTTCCATGCTCACTTCTTCTGTGTTCCTTCCTGCGGCTCGCCGGGCTGAGGTGGATGTGGAGAAGTCGGACTAGTGCCCACAGGCACGCTCTCCGGACCACCGTTACCGCCGGAGGCAATCGCCCGCAGCAATGGAACACCATCTTTCGTAGTCATCTCTGACTGATCTTTTAATTGGCCCCGCTGATCGGCGGGGACGTCGGACATAGCACCATTTCGGGCATACTGCAGCGCGCGAATATATGCCGCAATCGCCCAGCGGTCTGGAGGGTCGATCTGCGCTCCGTAGTCAGGCATCGCTCCGGAGCCATGCGAAATCACGTCGTAGTAGTGGCCGACGGTCTGACTTGCGTACTTCTGATCGTGGAAGTTGGCGGCTTGGCGGTATCCACGCTTCACGATCATGCCGTTACCGTCGCCTACACGAGAATGGCAGGGGGAGCAGTAAATGTCGTAGCGCTCTCGACCGCGTTCCATCACGGCTTGCGTGATTGGAAACGGAAAACGGTCTCCTTCTTTTATTCCGATCTTGCCGGTGTACAGGTACGCGTCCTCGTGCAATTCGCCGCGCGCCACGGTATGAACAAGCTGCTGCCGCTCTGAGAGTCCATCCTGGAAAAATTCGCTGCTGCGATATGGAACGTACTTCGGCTGGTTGTGCATATCCTGCCGGCAGCCGGAGAGAATCAGCAACGCGCTTGTGGCAAGCAACGTACCTCGCAGATAGAGACGGCGGCTCAATTCGATACCTCCGTCACAATACGCGGATTCGTCCGCTCCAAAAATTGCCGCGTCTTTGTCAGATCGAACTGCGGATCGGCGGCTTCGATGCAGAGAAACAGTTTGTCTTTGCTGGCCGCGGTGAAGTTGGGCGCATTGAATACCGGGTGATACGGCATGGGCAGCCCGTTCATCGCCAGCATTCCGATGAACGCAGAAATTGCGGCTCCCAGCACGGTGCACTCAAACGTGACCGGAATGAATGCCGGCCAGGAATGCCAAGGCTTGCCGCCGACATTGATCGGATAAGCCAGCACCGATACCCAGTATTCAAGAGAATATCCACCCATGCCGCCAAGTAATCCGCCGAGAAGGACCACCAGTGCAACGCGGTTCTTGTGAAAGCCGATCGCTTCGGCGGCAGGCTCAATCGGGAATGGGGAATAGGTGTCCATGCGCCGGTAACCCTGTTCATGCGCCTGTTCGGCGGCAGCCACAAGGCCTGGAACGGTATCGTATTCCGCCATCAGCCCGTAGATTCCCGCTTCGATCATTGCAGGTTCTCCTGCGCGAGCGAGTTGATCCGCGACTGCGGCAGCAAGGCTCGTACCTCAAAGATCGAAATCATAGGCAGCACTCGGATGAACAACAGGAACATCATGGTGAAGAAACCAAGCGTGCCGATATACGTGGCGTAGTCCCAGCGTGTCGCCTTGTAGGTTCCCCATGAAGATGGCAGGAAATCGCGATGCAGGCTGGTGACGACGATCACAAAGCGCTCCAGCCACATGCCGGTGTTCACGATGATCGACATCATCCATAGAAGTACTGGTGAATTCCTGAAGCCGCGCAGCCAGAGCAATTGCGGCAGCGCTATGTTGCATGTAATCAGCATCCAGTAGAAGTAACCCATCGGCCCAAACGCGCGATTCTTGAATGTGTACAGCTCGAAGCGGTTGCCGCTGTACCACGCCATGAAGGCTTCCATGAAGTAGCCGTAAGCGACGATCAACCCAGTCGCGAGCATCACCTTGGCCATGTTCTGAAGATGGCGCATGGTGATGAAGTCTTTCATGCCATAGGCCGCGCGAATCGGGATCATCAGCGTCAGCACCATAGCGAATCCCGAATAGATAGCGCCGGCAACGAAGTACGGGGGAAAGATGGTGGTGTGCCAACCTGGGATTACCGACACCGCGAAATCCCAGCTCACAACCGTGTGAACGGAAAGAACCAGTGGCGTCGAGAGACCCGCGAGCAGCAGATAGGCAGTTTCGTATCGCGCCCAGTGACGCGCCGATCCGCGCCAGCCCATCGCCAGGACTCCGTAGATCGTCTGCGTAATCCGGTACTTGGCGTGATCGCGCAGTGTTGCCAGATCGGGAATCAGTCCGGTAAACCAGAACAACAGCGAAACAGTGAAATAAGTCGAAACCGCGAAAACGTCCCAGATCAGCGGGCTGCGAAATTGTGGCCAAACTCCCATGGTAAGCGGGATGGGAAAGAGCCAATAGCACGCAAGCCAGGGACGCCCGGTATGAACCAGCGGGAACATGCCGGCGCACATCACAGCGAAGAGCGTCATGGCCTCAGCCGCGCGATTGATCGAGGTGCGCCAGCTCTGCTTCAAAAGCAGAAGAATGGCGGAGATCAGAGTGCCCGCGTGACCGATACCGATCCACCAAACGAAATTGACGATGGCAAATCCCCAACCAACCGGAACGGTAATGCCCCAGATGCCGACACCCTTCCAGAACAGGTATCCAAAGGCCATCATCAGAATGTTTACGATGCCGAAGGCGATCAACACTCCGCCAATCCACCCCAGCGGCGTGCGTCCGGTGAGCACCGTCCGCATGATCTTTTCCGTGACCGAGGCAAAGGTGTGCCCCGGCGCGATCACGGGCGGATCGGCAAGATAAGGCCGTTGAGACGGCGGCAGATCGGAAAGGCCTCTAGTTGCCATGATTACGATTCGGCTCCAGTGGGGCCCCCAGTAGACGCCGGTGTTGCGGCTGCTGGGGTGTGAGTGATGCCCGGCGCGATCACGGGCGGATCGGCAAGATAAGGCCGTTGAGACGGCGGCAGATCGGAAAGGCCTCTAGTTGCCATGATTACGATTCGGCTCCAGTGGGGCCCCCAGTAGACGCCGGTGTTGCGGCTGCTGGGGTGTGAGTGATGTAGCTCTTGCCCGGCGCTCCAGTACGATCGCCGATTTCCATATTGGGATTGATCACATTCGCAATATAAGTGAGGCGCGGACGTGTATTGATATCGGTCAGCGCCCCGTAGTTGCGTGGTTGCGCTTTGGTTTTACTCACGCGGCTGTTTGGATCGTTGATGTTGCCGAAGACGATCGCTTCAGTCGGACACGCCTGCTGGCAGGCGGTGACTACTTCGCCTTCCCGAATAACGCGGGTGGCATTCGGGTCCGATTGCTGCAGGTGAGCCTCTTCGACCTCTGCCTGAATGCGCGCCGCGTTAATACGCTGAATGCAGAACGTGCACTTTTCCATGACGCCGCGGCTGCGGACCGACACATCGGGATTGCGCAACGGCTTGAGACTCGGCGTCTCGTAGTCAGAGAACAACATGAAGTTGAAGCGCCGTACCTTGTATGGACAGTTGTTTAGACAGTACCGCGTTCCGACGCAGCGGTTGTAAACCATCATGTTGATGCCTTCCGGCGTGTGCGTCGTCGCTCCTACCGGGCACACCGGCTCGCAAGGCGCGTTCTCGCAGTGCTGGCACAGCATCGGCTGGAAGAAGGCCCGAGGATTGTGGAGGTCGCCGGTGAAGTATGCGTCGATGCGCAACCACTTCATGTCGCGACCGATCTTGACTTGCTCCTTGCCGACCACGGGACTGTTGTTTTCAGCCTGACATGCGATCACGCAGGAGTTGCAGCCCACACAGGAGTTCATGTCAATGGCCATGCCCCACTGATAGCCCTTGCTGTAGTCGTAGGGCGGATACAAGGTCTCCGGAGGCTTCGGATCCTCGAGGTACTGCTCGTCGTGCGCGAAGTGCGGATTCTTCTTGAATTCTTCGTACGAAGCTACGCGAATCAAATCGCGCCGCAAAGCTTCCGAGCCTTGCACCGAGCGGCTCTCATATTCCTTCTGGCCATGGGCATCGATCAAAGTGAAATTCTGAACGACGGCCAGCTTATAGCTGCCGCCGGTTTTCTCGATCTTCTCCAGCGCAGCGATCCAGGGCGCCTTCGTGCTGCGAAGCGCATATGCATTGAAGCCGTATCCGTTACCAACGCGACCGGCGAACTCGCGTCCGTAGCCCAGATGCAGCGTAATGCTGTTGTTGGGCATGCCGTACACAACCATCACCGGAGCTTCCAGCGTGCGGCCATCTACGGTGATGCGGACGATGTCTTCCTGATTGAAGCCTTTGCTCGCCGCTGTATCGAGACTCATCATGGCTGCGTTGTCCCACTCCAGACGCAGCACCGGCTTCGGACATTCCTGCAGCCAGCCATTGTTGTTGTAGCGGCCATCGTAAATCGTCGGATCGGGACGGAAGACAACTTCGATTGCGTTCTTGTCGAGTGCCTTCACCGCCGGAGCACCACCACGCGGACTAAGAGTCTTCACCGGTGATGCAGTATTGGGAATGATTCCGTCATGCAGCCACTTGCGGAAATTGGAATCGAAGTCGCCTGACGCTTTCCCATTTTGCTGCCAGTATGCGGTGAGCGCGTCGTATGGTGTTACGTCTGGCGCATCGGAGAAAAGTGTGACAACTTCATGTGCGCTGCGTCCGCCATAGAGTGGAGCGATCAGAGGCTGCACCACAGAGCAAGTTCCGTCATAAGCGCGAGCGTCGCTCCAGGTCTCGAGGTAGTGAGCACCATGGATATGCCACTGCGAGAATCGCGTCGTTTCATTGCGGTAGCAGCTCAGGTGAACGTTGGTCGCTACCTTGCCCATCGCTTGCTCGAAGCCAAGATCCACCGGCGCCGTGTACACCGGATTGCCTTCGAGGATCACCAGCATGTCGACCTTGCCGGCGTTCATGTCCGCGACAAGCTGCTGCAACCCCGTAGGCTGATCGGTCGGCGCCAGCTCCGCCGGATCGGAATAGATGACAGTCTTCCCGATATTTCCCAGCGCCTGGTTGATTTGCGCCGCAAGAATATGGAGTTCCGGCGGCTGCTGATCTCCAGCAACAACAATGGAGGCTCCAGTGTTCGCCTTCAAATCTTTCGCCAGAGCTTCCAGGAACTTCTGTTCATCTGTACTGAAACCCTGCGCCGCCGATCCCGAGCCACCGCCGAGCATCCCGGCCAGCGCTGCAGCGAAAGGAACAACCTCCGATGCGCGCATCGGCAAACGATTGTCGGAGAGCGCTCCGGTTGTGGTCGAGAAACTCTCCACCACATACAAGCGATTCATTGGAGCGTCGGTAGTGAGCTTGCGACGGCTGATGAAGTCGTGCGAGTAACGCAGAAATCCCGGGAAATGCGCGCCGGAGAGAAAGTCGGCATCGAGCGACAGCACTATGTTCGCCGCTTCGAACTTATAAATCGGCTCGGCATATTGCCCGAACAGCGTTTGCGAAGCCGCGCGCGCCGAATCGCGATTCACCGGTTCCCACTGATACCACTTTGCGCCCGGAAACTTTTTCAGCACTGCCTGAATCTGTGAAGCCAGAGTGGGCGAGATCACCGTCTCCGATAAAAAGCGCAATCCTGTACCGCCCGAAGCCGCAGCCTTCACCTTGTACTGATCGATGGCCGTATGGAAGTCGCCCCAATTTCGATGTTCGCCGCGATAACTCGAGGCCTGTGAGCGGTCTGGATCGTAAAGATCAAGGATGGAAGCCTGCGCAAAAACATCAGTCGCGCCATGCGATGCGGGATGCTGCGGGTTTCCCTCGATCTTCGTGGGCCGGAATTCGTTGCTCTTCACCAGCAGCGGAATCGCGCCCGTGGGAAACGGCATCGTCGTAGCAAAAAACTTGGGAATGCCAGGAATCAGCTCTTCAGGCTGTTTTACGTAAGGAACGATTGGCTCGTCAGGCTGACGCGTGCACGCAGTCATTCCGGCAAGCGCCATCGACGCCCCCATTAGCTTGAGGAAGCCTCGGCGCGACACCGAATCCAGCCACTCGGATGCGCCCTTGGGAAATTCGCGGTGCATCATCTCCTGGAATTCCGCGCTTCCGGCAAGTTCCTCCAGGCTCCGCCAATACTCAGGACCTTTGGTTTGCTCAATGCGGGCGCGTGCCGTCGCGAGGTCGAGCTTGTCTTTCTTTCCCGGGCAAACTTCCTCGCGTCGGGATTTTCCGTTTTGTCGATCGATGTTCATTGATCTTGCTGATGGAGGCCGGGCGTTCCCCCCGACTGGACGGGCGAGACGCCCGTCCTCCATCGTTTATTGGTTCACCTATGACACGTCGAACAACTCGTAATGTCCGCTACGCTGCGCAAATTGTACTTATGCACCAGGTCCGTACCTAGGGAAAGCTGCTCGGTATAGCTCTTGCCATCTACCACTATGGGCTTCCCACTCGACGGCTGCTCATAACGCATGTTGAACACCTGGTCGCGGGGCCGCAAATACTTTTCCGGCGCGCGATGACAGTCGAGACACCACTCCATCTGCAACGAAGCAAAGTTGTACATCAGCGGCATGCGATCCACCGGCTCGTGGCACGTGTTGCAGCCCACTCCTTTATTAATGTGAATGCTGTGATTGAAGTAGACAAAATCGGGCAGATCGTTCACCCGATTCCAAACCAGTGATTTGCCAGTGCGGAAGCTCTCGCGCACCGGCTCGAGCATCGGCGCTCCAGTCCAAATCTGCGAGTGGCAGTTCATGCAGGTTTTGGTGGGAGGAATTCCTGCAAAGCTCGATGTCTCAATCGACGTATGGCAGTAGCGGCAATCAATCCCCAGTCCGGCCACGTGATGCTGATGACTGAATGGCGCCGGCTGTGGCCTCGCCACTTCCGCGTAGGTCACATAGGGCGACCGCTGAAACTGAATAGAGGCCCATAGCAGCACGGCCACAATAAATATCGCGCCAAAGATGGTAGCGCGGGAAATTGTGTTCGTACTGCGATGAAATATCTGCATCGCGGAGAACGTTCCAGTGCAGCGGGAATCAATCGCAGATCCCCAGGTTCATGCAGCTTTGGTTAAGCGGTCACAGGTGACAACGATTGTGAGCAAGAAACGGTTGATTATAGCAGTCCGCATGTTTGTGGACTCGCCACCTGCACAGCGGCTTCCTCTGCGCCTCCCGCGATTAAGAGCTTTTAACCGCAAAGATCGCAAAGCACGCGAAGAAGACCTATCGCAGGTTCATAACCAGTAGCTTAGGTTCAGTCATCTCCTCAATCGCATACCGCAGACCTTCGCGACCCAAACCGGAATCTTTGATTCCACCATACGGCATATGATCGATGCGGAAGGCAGGCACGTCGCCTGCAATCAATCCGCCGACCTCAAGCTCCTCATAAGCATTGAACAGCAGCTTGGCATCGCGCGTGAAGATTCCAGCCTGC